>CATEFX010000001.1 GCA_949499105.1 Formosa sp. Hel1_33_131
GCGGCTCCCCATTCTACATTCCATAGTGTTTCTGTTTCTCCAGCGGTCCATCCTAAGTCTGCTGAAGTTGCTGTTAGATTAGTTGCTGTAAGGCTTGATGGAAGTTTACACAACTCATCGATAATAACCGCATCAATTGCTATATCGCTTCTAAGACCTGAACCTCTGGTTGCTTTAAAGCTAATTTGAACGGTTTGATTTGCAAAGGCTGATAAGTCAACTACTTGTGTTATATAAGGATCTAATGATGATGTTTGCTGCTCTCCGGTTAATGTGTGTACAATGGTCTGTGTGCCGCCTTGTGTCACAACAACCTCTAGGGTACCCATGTCTACTCCATACATATGATAATCAAATCTCAAGGAAGGGTTTGTTAAGGCACTTAAATCAATTGAAGGAGAAACGAAGCTACCAACATCTCCCATGACTGCTAGGTTGCTTGCTTCTGCATAAATATATCTTACATTTTCTGATGCCATAGCAGGCCCAGTACCACTGGTTCCCGTTGAACCAGTGGCGATAATCCAATGATAAAAACCAATATCGTTTACTATAGACCAGCAATCTTCAACAAAATTTGAGCCAAATTCAAAATTTTGAGAATAAGGTGCAGTAAGTGTTATGCATGGCGTTGTAAAACTAAAAGGACCTACCCATTGGCTTATATTTCCCGATCCACAGTTCGCTTGCACATAAAACTCATAGCTAGTAGAGGGTGTTAGTCCCGTTAAAGAGTGCGAGTTTGTGGTCGCTGCGACTGTTGTACCCGTACCTTGGGTAAAGCCTGCTGCTCCCCATTCTACATTCCATAGTGTTTCTGTTTGTCCAGCGGTCCATCCTAAGTCTACTGAAGTTGCTGTGATATTAGTTGTCGTAAGACTTGAAGGAATTATACACAACTCATCTACAAATACCGAATCCATTGCAATATCACTTAAATAACTACTTCCTCTTATCGCTTTAAAGGTAATTTGAACCGTTTGATTTGCATAGGCTGATAAGTCAATTATATGTGTTAAAAAAGGATCTGATCCTGATGCTTGCTGCTGTCCTGTCAATGTGCTTACAGTAGTTTCTATTCCGCCTTGAGTAATAATAACCTCTAGGGATCCCATATCCGCTCCATACATATGATAATCAAATCTCAAGGAAGGGTTTGTTAAGGTACTTAAATCAATTGAAGGAGAAACTAGATTGCTGATATTTCCTTCTTGTGCTGGGCTACTTGCTTCTACAAATAGATACCTGCCATTAAATACATCAGGACCTGTGCCAGTAGAAGGACTTGAGTAGTTTAAGGCTTTCCATGTTAATTCACCATTAATGGACCAGCAATTTCCCTCAACATCAGAAGTGCTTATAAAAGCATCAAAATTTTGAGAATAAGGTGCGGTAAAAGTTGTACAGGTTTGAGAATAAGATAGCGAGATAGATAAAATCGCTATAAGTAGGGGGATTTTTTTCATAACATTAGGTTTGGGAATATGCAATCTACATTTTTTGATTTTAAAATCAAAAAAAATTACATTGTAATTCATTTTTTTTGCATAGGGAATCTCTTTCAGTGTAATCCTTAAAAAATATACTTATTATTAGAAACTAAAACCTCGGTAAGTGGGACTATATTTAATAATATTGGAATCAAAACCTATATTTTTAAAAATAAACAATGATTACAAAAAAAACAATAAACATTGATTTAGAATTTTGACCCGTCCAAAAAAAACTACACACATATTAGTTTTTTGTATGTCTATAACATTCATAATTTAATCGTGTGATTGCCTAGAAGCAGATTTTTCGAGCTTATTGGATGCTGTAGACAGTCAAAACTTAGGTAGCGGGTAGTTGTCACTCGAGTTTAAAGAAGCTTTACAGATATTTAATCGGCATCCAAAATTGAATCAGATACTTGTATAATAAACTTCATAAAAACCGATGAAGCGAGTTCAATACGTTTTTTTCATTATATCGAAATTTATTTAAATTATTAACAGCAAATACAGACAAGTTTTTAGAATATCGAAAAACTGAAGATTTTTTTGAGTCTTACTTATGCTTCATTTTAATTTATATTTACATTTACTTCATATTTAAGTAACGATTTAGTTTTCGTTAACGAGATTTATAATGAACCTACAAAATTTTAAAATATTCAAAACTCCTTCGGCTAACATGTTTAGCCCTGTAGTTGCACGTCCGCGTATCACTCGCCGTCGCCCTTAGGGTGTTCTTAAATTTCTGAACTTAGGTGTGTCCGGTTCCTCACTCAACTTTTTTATTCAACTTTTTTATTAATTATTTAAAATCTTATATAATGGAAATCATTATTGCAGATAAATCTCATACGATTTTTTCCCAAACGATTTGTAAAGCCATTGAAGAGGCTGCACAAGTAAGAGGGACAGGGATTGCCAAGCGTTCTCCAGAATACATCATTTCTAAAATGGAAAACAATAATGCTGTGATTGCTTTAGAGGGCGATACTTTTGCAGGCTTTTGCTATATAGAAACCTGGAATCACGACAAGTTTGTGGCCAATTCAGGGCTTATTGTGCATCCCGATTTTAGAAATCAAGGCTTAGCAAAAAAAATAAAGCAGGTTGTTTTTGAGCACTCGAGAACCAAATACCCAACCGCCAAAATATTTAGTATTACCACTGGTCTCGCCGTGATGAAACTCAACAGTGCACTCGGCTACAAACCGGTTACTTTTTCTGAACTCACCGATGAACCTTCTTTTTGGAAAGGGTGTCAAACATGTAAGAATTATGATGTACTTCAACGCACGTCTCAAAGCATGTGTTTGTGTACGGGGATGTTATATGATCCAAACTCTAAACCAGATAAAAATTCTGAAAAAGTAAAAGAAAAATCTTTTCTAAGACTAAAAAGTATCAAGCAAAGCTTGTTTCTAAAAAAATATAAAAAATGAAAAATTCAAAAAAATTAGTGATAGCCTACAGTGGTGGTTTAGATACGTCTTATTGTGCAGTATCGTTGTCAAAAGCAGGCTATGAGGTCCATGCTGTGAGTGTCAATACCGGTGGGTTTTCTAAAAACGACATTCAAAACATCGAAAAAAACGCCTATAAAATGGGGGTTTCTACTTACAAAAATATAGAAGCTGTCACGACTTTTTATCAAAAAGTAGTCAAATTTCTTATTTATGGAAATGTGTTAAAAAATAATACCTATCCATTATCGGTGAGCGCAGAACGAATTGTACAAGCCATAGAAATTATTGAGTATGCCAAGTCAATTAATGCCCACTACATTGCACATGGTAGTACGGGGGCAGGAAATGATCAAGTGCGTTTTGATATGATTTTTCAAACACTTGCGCCAGAAATTGAAATTGTGACGCCTATAAGAGATCAAAAACTAACGAGACAAGAGGAAATTTCTTACTTAAAATCTAATGGAATTGATTTGGATTGGGAAAAAGCAAAATATTCAATTAATAAAGGTCTGTGGGGCACGAGTGTTGGAGGCGATGAAACGCTCACCTCTGATTTAGCGCTGCCTGAATCGGCCTATCCATCTCAATTAGATTCCGATGCGCCCCAAACGGTAACGCTTACGTTTACCAAAGGCGAGTTCACCGCATTTAATGGCGTTCAAAACGCTGCTGAAGTCAATATTCAACAGCTAAACGAAGTGGCCTCTATGTATGCAATTGGAAGAGATATTCATGTTGGTGATACCATTGTTGGGATTAAAGGCCGTGTTGGTTTTGAAGCTGCGGCGGCACTTATTATTGTGAAAGCCCACCATCTGTTAGAAAAACATACCCTCACTAAATGGCAACTTCAACATAAAGACTATTTATCAAATTTTTACGGAATGCATCTGCATGAAGGTCAGTATTTAGACCCCGTGATGCGCGATATGGAAGCTTTTTTAACTTCCAGTCAACACAGTGTGTCGGGTGAAGTAGAAGTGGTGTTGAAGCCCTATCACTTTTCAATCAATGGAATTAAATCACCACATGATTTAATGAATGCCAAGTTTGGAAGTTATGGCGAAGTTAATACTGGATGGACCGCAGAGGAAGCCAAAGGCTTCATCAAAATTATCGGCAATCAAAACAAAATACATCAACAAGTAAATTCAGAATTATGATACAAGCAGGAATAATAGGAGGCGCAGGTTACACCGCTGGTGAATTGATTCGATTATTGCTCGTCCACCCAGAAGCTGAAATCAATTTTGTGTATAGTACTTCCAGTGCTGGTAAAAAATTAAGTGCCATCCATCAAGATTTGGTTGGCAACACCGATCACTGTTTTACCGATGTGATTAATACCAAAGTGGATGTTTTGTTTCTTTGTTTAGGGCATGGAAATTCTAAAGTATTTTTAGAACAACATTCCTTTTCAAGCACGACTAAAATCATTGATTTATCTAATGATTTCCGACTGACACAAGACGCAGTATTTCAAAACAAACCGTTTGTATATGGATTGCCAGAATTAAATAAAACAGCGATTCAGTCGGCCCAATACATTGCAAACCCAGGGTGTTTTGCAACAGCCATTCAATTGGCAATTTTACCTTTAGCCGCCAATGATTTAGTACAAGATGCAATTCATGTCAATGCCGTGACAGGCGCCACTGGGGCAGGGACCGCATTGTCGCCGACCACCCATTTTACATGGCGAGTGGATAATTTTTCTCATTATAAAGCATTCAACCATCAACATTTAGGAGAAATCCATCAATCGGTCGATGGGCTTCAAACAGATTTAAAAAGTATTATTCACTTTATTCCCAACCGTGGCAATTTTTCAAGAGGAATTTTCGCCACTCTTTATACTAAATATGAAGGCACATTAGAGACCGCAAAAGCCCTTTTTAAAACCTATTATAAAGACGCACAATTCACCATTGTTTCCGATGAGGTCATACATTTAAAGCAAGTAGTAAACACCAATAAATGCTTACTTCACTTGGAAGTGCATGACGGGAAACTACTCATTACAAGTGCCATCGACAACTTACTCAAAGGTGCTTCAGGTCAAGCCGTTCATAATATGAATTTAATGTTTGGACTCGAAGCGCATTTAGGATTACAACTTAAAGCTAATTATTTTTAAAATAGACTACTTATGAAAATAGCAATCATTGGAACCGGAAATTTAGGAGGCTCAATCGCAAAAGGCCTTATTACAAATAATGCGATTACTACATTATATCTCACCCGACGAAATGTAAAAGATCTAGCAGATTTTGAAGGCTATCAAAATGTATATCTAACTTCTGATAACAAAGAAGCCATTCAAAAATCGGACATCATTATTTTGGCAGTTCAACCCGCTCATTTAGAAACTATATTGACGGAGGTTCAACCATTTTTAACAGAAAAACATGTGTTGATATCGACCATTACTGGTTTTTCTATTTCGAGAATTGAAAGTTTGGTTGGAACAAATCAGTTTGTCATTCGTGCGATGCCAAATACCGCGATCGCGGTCGGTAAATCCATGACCTGTTTGTGTAGTAATGACGTTGGTAAACAGCGTTTAGGAATTGCAGAAGCTATCTTTAATCGTTTAGGAACTACCATTACAATTCCAGAACAACAAATGCAAGCTGCAACGGTCGTTTGTGCGAGTGGTATTGCTTTTTGGATGCGTCTAATTCGTGCCACAACCCAAGCCGCTATTCAGCTGGGGTTTGATGCTGCTGAAGCTCAAAATTTAGCCATGTTTACCTGCGAAGGTGCAGCGAATTTGCTTATTACGTCTGGCAATCACCCAGAACAAGAAATTGACCGAGTGACCACCCCAAACGGGTGTACCATAGAAGGGCTTAATGAAATGGAACACAAAGGATTAAGTTCGTCACTTATCCAAGGAATGGTCGCCTCTTTCGAGAAAATTAACAGTATAAAAGCCCACTAATTATGAGTTTATTTGATGTTTATCCACTCTTCGATGTAACGCCGGTAAGAGCCAAAGATGTTTTTGTTTATGATGACAAAGGCACTCAGTATTTGGACCTTTATGGAGGTCACGCCGTGATTTCAATAGGGCATTCCCATCCTGTATATGTCAATGCATTGACCAATCAACTTCAGAAAATTGGGTTTTATAGTAATGCGGTACAGAATCCACTTCAAACAAAATTAGCCGATCGGATTGAACAAGTATCGGGCTGTAAAGATTATGCTTTGTTTATGTGTAGTTCTGGTGCCGAAGCCAATGAAAACGCTTTAAAATTAGCGTCATTTCACACGAATAAAGCAACAATACTCGCATTTGATAATTCCTTTCATGGGCGTACTTCTGCGGCGGTAGCCGCAACCGATAATCCAAAAATTGTTGCGCCTTTAAACGCCCAACAACAAGTTCGGTTTTTGCCATTAGGAAATTTAGAATTGGTTGAGACCACCTTAAAATCAGAACCTATTTGTGCCATTATTATTGAGTGTATTCAAGGGGTTGGAGGTCTTGATGAAAGCACCACAGAATTTTATAAAGGACTGGAATCTTTATGTCATAAATACAACACGGTTTTAATTGCCGATGAGGTCCAATCGGGCTTTGGTCGATCTGGTGACTTTTTTGCATTTCAAAAACATGGATTAACGCCTCACATTATCTCGTTAGCGAAGGGTATGGGCAACGGATTCCCTGTCGGAGGGATTTTGATTCATCCATCCATAAAAGCGTCTTATGGGCTGTTGGGAACGACCTTTGGAGGAAACCATCTGGCGAGTACGGCAACCTTGGCTGTTTTGGATGTTTTAGAAGCTGAAAATTTGATGCAAAATGCTCAAAAGATGTCTGACTATTTTACTCAAAAAGCCAAGTCGATCCCACAACTCAAACAGCTCAAAGGGCGTGGTTTGATGCTCGGCCTTGAGTTTGATTTTCCAGTTGCTGCCCTTCGAAAAAAATTACTTTTTGATCACTTTTTATTTACTGGAAGCTCCAAAAATCCAAACTTGATTCGAATTTTGCCCCCCCTCACAATTCAAGAAAAACACATTGATTTATTTTTTAATGCTTTAGCACAAGAATTATGAACCACTACATAACCATTAACGACCTTCCATCTATTTCATCTGCTGTAGCCGAAGCGATTGCTTTAAAGTCTGATGCGTATAAACATCGAAGTTTAGGCGCACAAAAAACCTTAGTGATGTTGTTTTTTAATGCCAGTCTTCGCACGCGATTAAGCACCGAAAAAGCCGCGAAGCAGTTAGGGATGGACGTGATTGTTTTAAATGTGACGGATGCCTGGCAACTAGAATTTGAATCGGGTGTGGTTATGCAACTTGATAAATCGGAACACGTCAAAGAAGCTGCTCAAGTGATTTCTCAGTATTGTGATATTTTAGCCGTGCGAGCGTTTCCGTCTCTAACGGATAAAGACAAGGATTTATCAGAATGGATTATCAAAAGTTTTGTCAATTATGCGACGGTGCCAATCGTGAATATGGAAAGCGCAACAGGACACCCACTTCAGGCCTTAGCCGATGCAATTACGATTGAAGAATTAAAAACTAAAAAAACACCTAAAGTCGTGCTTTCATGGGCACCACATCCCAAAGCATTGCCACATGCAGTGGCCAATTCGTTCATCGAAATGATGCAGTCTATTGAGGTTGATTTTAGCATCACGCACCCAGAAGGCTACGACTTAAATCCCGAAATTGTAAAAAACTCTAAAGTAACATACAACCAAGAAGAGGCCCTAAAAGAGGCCGATTTTGTCTATGTTAAAAATTGGAGTAATTATAAAGAGTATGGAACAATTACTTGTGAAGATTCCAGTTGGATGATGACCAAAGAAAAATTAGGCACTGCCAAATTTATGCATTGTTTACCGGTTCGACGAAATGTGGTGGTTGAAGATGCGGTGTTGGATAGTGACCAATCGGTGGTAATTGCACAATCCAATAATCGAACTTTTGCAGCGCAACTCGTCTTGAAAAAAATTCTTGAAAATGGATAATTTAAAACCACTTAAAATCATTAAGATCGGAGGAAATGTGATCGATGATGCAGCAGCACTTTCGTCATTTTTAAACCTATTTTCATCCATTGAAGGTCCTAAAATTCTGGTGCATGGTGGCGGAAAATCGGCCACCGCTTTAGCCCAGCAAACGGGGTTAGAGGTTCAAATGGTTGATGGCAGACGGATCACTGACGCCGCAACTTTAGAACTCATCACGATGGTCTATGCGGGGAAAATCAACAAAACGATTGTTGCTCAATTACAAGCCTTGGATTGTAATGCACTTGGATTTACCGGTGCAGATGCCAATACCATCACTTCTATTAAACGCCCGGTTTCAACCATTGATTACGGGTTTGTTGGTGATGTTAAAAACGTAGAAACCTCGATTTTAGAAGTGTTACTAAATCAGGGTGTTTCACCCGTATTTTGTGCGATAACCCATGACGATAACGGACAACTATTAAATACGAATGCAGATACGATTGCTTCTGAATTAGCCATTGCGTTTGCAACCAAATTTAACGTTGAATTGTATTATTGCTTCGAAAAAAAGGGTGTTTTAAAAAATATTAATGACGACGATTCTGTCATTCAAACGATCACGAAATCCTCCTATAAAAAATTATTAGACGCCCAATTAATTTTTTCTGGGATGCTCCCAAAATTAAATAACTGTTTTCATGCCTTAGACCATAAGGTCTCTAAAGTGTGTATCGGAAAACCAGAAATGTTGCTTGATTCAAAAGCAATTTTCACAACGCTTACAATACTATGACCCTAGAAAATTTAACAGCCTCTGCCATTCAATTATTAAAAGACTTAATTGAAATCCCTTCATTTTCATCTGAAGAAGACTTGACCGCCGCCCGTATTGAGGGCTGGTTTCAACAGTATGACATTCCGTTTCAACGCTCTCAAAATAATATTTGGGCAACCAATGCCGATTTTGATGCGTCCAAACCAACCCTCCTTTTAAATTCACATCACGATACCGTAAAACCGAATAATGGCTACACAAAAGATCCCTTCAAGGCGCAAGTAGAAGATGGAAAATTGTTTGGATTGGGAAGTAATGATGCTGGTGGTTGTTTGGTGTCACTGCTGGCGACTTTCACACATTTCTACGCCCAAAAAAATCTAAATTACAACTTAGTTATTGTCGCCTCCGCAGAAGAAGAGAGTAGTGGGGCTGCTGGTTTAAATAGCATGCTGTCCATCATTCCAAAAATTGATGTGGCCATTGTCGGAGAACCGACCTTAATGCAACTCGCGGTGGCCGAAAAAGGCTTGGTGGTTTTTGATGCACTCGTTAAAGGCACGCCTGGGCACGCTGCGCATCCGAATGATGATAACGCCATTTATAATGTGATTGAGGTGTTACAATGGTTCAAAGAGTATCGATTTGAAAAAGATTCCGTGTCCTTAGGCCCTGTAAAAATGACGGTCACACAAATCAATGCAGGAAAGCAACATAATGCGATTCCAGCAGAGGTAGAGTTGGTGGTCGATGTTCGTGTGAACGATCAATACAGTAATAAAGAAATTGTGGCTATTCTTCAAAAAGATGCGCCTTGTGATTCGATTACTCCAAGAAGTTTACGTCTAAACTCCTCCTCAATTCCTGTTGATCATCCATTGATTCAGGCTGGTATTGCGTTAGGACGCGATACCTATGGGTCACCAACACTATCCGATCAATCGGTTTTGAGTTGCCCGTCTCTAAAATTAGGGCCCGGCGATAGTACGCGCTCACACACCGCAGATGAATTCATTTACGTCAACGAACTCGAAGAAGGTGTTGCATTATATATTCAATTATTAACTAAAATATTAAAAGTATGAAACTTTGGGATAAAGGCATTTCAATTGATAAATTTATTGAAAAATTCACAGTAGGAAACGATCGAGAGATCGATCTTAAAATTGCAACTTATGACATTCAAGCCTCGTTGGCACATGCACAAATGTTGGTTAAAATTGGGCTGCTAAATTCGGAAGAACTCACAGCGATTGAAGTGGTGCTTGATGCGCTCCAATCCCAGCTAAGCGAAGGCACTTTTGTGATTGATGCCCAGTTTGAGGACATCCATTCCAAACTCGAATATGAGCTCACCAAAGCGTTGGGGGATGCGGGTAAAAAAATCCATACCGCGCGCTCCAGAAATGATCAAGTTTTGGTGGCCTTACAATTGTATTACAAGGCCAATTTAGGGTTGATTCAACATAAAACCAAAACGTTTTTTGAAACTTTAATAGCTTTAGCAGACACGCATAAATCAGCCTTATTGCCTGGTTATACGCATTTGCAAGTGGCCATGCCCTCGTCTTTTGGATTGTGGTTTTCGGCTTATGCCGAATCGCTTATCGATGATGTATATGTTTTGCAAGCCGCTCAAAAAGTGGTCGATCAAAATCCGTTAGGGTCGGCAGCAGGTTATGGGAGTTCGTTTCCAATAGATAGAGAGTTTACGACCAAAGCCCTTGGTTTTAAAACGCTCAAATACAATGTGGTGGCGGCGCAAATGAGTCGTGGAAAAAATGAACGCATTATCGCATCTGGGTTGGGAAATTTAGCCAACACGCTTGGTAAAATGGCGATGGATATTTGTTTGTATATGAGTCAAAATTTTGATTTCATTGGATTTCCAGAAGCATTGACAACAGGCAGTAGTATCATGCCTCACAAGAAAAACCCCGATGTTTTTGAATTGATCCGTGGGAAGTGTAACAAACTCCAGAGTTTAGAAACTGAGATGCTTTTGATTACCAATAACTTGCCAAGTGGCTACCACCGTGATTTTCAGTTATTAAAAGAAAATATGATTCAGGGTTTTGAAGAGTTGGAAGCGATTTTGGATATTTTTAATTATGCCATTCAGCAAATACAAGTGAAAAAAATTGATTTGAAAGATCCTAAGTACCAATACTTATTCACCGTGGACAGCATTAATACCTTGGTGATGCAAGGGGCGTCGTTTAGAGAAGCCTACCAGATTATTGGCGCACAAGTACAGGAAGGAACTTATAAATCTGATACCAGCATCCCACACACCCATTTAGGGAGTATTCACAATTTGGCATTGGATGAAATTAGTGCTAAATATCCTTTGTGAAATTAAAGGTCTTGGCATTAAATCACAACTCCTTCGTGAGTGACTTGACAATCTTATTATCGGCTAAAAACGCTTTTAAAATCACTTTTAGGGCAGTGTAGGTTGGCACGGCCAAAATCATTCCGGTGACGCCAAAAAGAATCCCACCGATGATGATGGTTAGGAATATTTCGAGGGGGTGGGACTTCACACTTTTCGAAAAAATAATGGGCTGACTTACAAAATTATCGATGAGTTGTGCAAAAATATATCCGATTAACACATAGGTGGCCTTCGGCAGAATTTCAGTTTGAAAATCCAATCCGAGATTGCTGCTCATTGTTAAAAAGAGCAGTAAAAAACAACCAATGATAGGACCCACGTAGGGGATGAGGTTTAAGAGGGCGCATAAAAAAGCAATGACGACGCTGTTTTCGATTCCAAAAATCATTAAAATAACTGAGTAGATAATAAACAGGATGGTAATTTGAAACACCAATCCAATAAAGTAGCGCGATAACAAATGCTTGATGGTTCCTAAGGATTTCCTCAACTTAGTCTCATTCTTTTTGTCGGTTAATACATAGATTGAGTTTTCCATGATTTGAGTGTCTTTCATCAAGAAAAAGGTGATAAATGCTACTGAAAATAATCCGATACTAAACGTTCCAATCGTTCCAACGATTTCATTTAAAAAGTTTGGGATGACATCGATTCTATCAAACAAATCGGACTGTTTGATCTCATCTAGTACATCAATACCATGCGATAAAAAGAACGCATTACTTTGGTTTATTAAATCCTGTACTGTTTGTTGGAGTTTTTCCATATTTAATAGGGAAAGATTTTCGCCTTGTTTCACAACCAATGGAATGAAAAGACTGATGAGTCCCATGAATATTAAAAAGAATACTGCCATGGTAGCGACGACTGCCAAGGCATTTGGAAATTTTAATTTCTGTTTTAAAAATAGGTTAATCGGTCTGCCAACGAGGGCAATCACAGAGGCGATGGCGATATAGACCAGCACCGACTGAATTTTATACAAAAACAAGAGGAGTAAAAGAATACCGACTACGATCGCAATGGTTTTTAAAACGCCTTTAGTGATGGAATTTGAAGTCATTAATTTTAAAATTTTGTATAAATGTAGCGAAAATTTAAAAACTAACCACTAAATTCCCGTTCCCTTTGTGAGTCACTTTTAGAACGTCACTTTACGCGATTCAGTATGGTGTTAATGAGTAAGAACCTTAATTTGCCATGATTATTATATTTTAAGACGATACGCTAGTGGGGTTACACCTTTTAGGTCTTTAAAGACTCTAAAGAACGTTTGATGGGAATTATAGCCACACTCTTTGGATAGCGAATTGATCGTGTGTTTCTCTAAATACCCATTATCTATGCGTGTCGTAGCGTATTTAATTCTATAAAAATTCACAAACGAATTAAAGTTCCCAAACTCCGAATGTTTTAAAATTTCTCTAATTTGGGCTTCATTTAAGTTAGCATAAAAAACCATTTTACTTAAAGAAAAATCTGGATCTAAAAACAATTGTTTTGAGTTTAAAATTGTTGTTAAATAGCCATAATTTTTATTTTCGCGGCTAGTTAACTTGAGTTCTGGTTTTGAGTATGAAAGCTTGGGTAGATACCCTAAAAATTTTGGGCTAAAGGATATAAATAAAAATTCAGACAGATACAATAGTTGAAAAACAGTGCTTAAATAGTCGTTTAAAAACCGACCTTTTAGAAAGATTGCAACTAGGATGCTGAGCGATAGATTCAAAGTAATAATCCCTAAATACAAAAGAAACCATCTCTTAAAAAGTATAATTTTTGAGCTTTTGATTTCTAAGCTTTTAAATCCACTTTTAAACTTTTTAAAAATTATTACTAGAGTGATGAGACTAAACACCACATATAAAACCGCATAATCTCTATACAACAACGTTAATGTTCCATTTTCTATATAGCTAAAATTTCGATCATTAAACCTTGGTTCGAGAATTCGAAACCCAAAGTGATTT
The DNA here is from genome assembly GCA_949499105.1 of Formosa sp. Hel1_33_131. Lineage (GTDB taxonomy): Bacteria > Bacteroidota > Bacteroidia > Flavobacteriales > Flavobacteriaceae > Hel1-33-131. Next base: position 13,097 of record CATEFX010000001.1, read on the forward strand.
AAAACAAACACAGTAAAGAGTATGAAACAAAAACTGATAATTATTTTCGGAAATTTAGGTTTGGTTTTTATAAATATGGCATCCGTAAATAGGTACAAAAACACCAAGCCGAAGTATTTAACTAAAGGGGTTGTCTCAACTGGAATAGGCAGTAGATTCGCTAATGATAACAATCCAATTAACCCTATAAGAAGATTAGATATAACGTGTGCCACAAAACAGGAGAGGTAGCTCTTGTTGTATTTTGTCTTTGAATTCCTTAAATGAATGACTAAAACTATCAAAAATATTAATAGTAATAATGAAATTGTAGTTTTCATTTATTGTTTAATAATTTAAGCATAAAGATAAACAAATTTGTCTCAATATGTTTTTTTATGCGCACATATTCTGCTTTATGAGACTATTTGACGGGTGGTATTGGAAAATCAACTCGGTAAAAACCCTAATTTTGTGGGCTATTATTTAACCAATTTAACTTAAGATGAAAAAACTACTACTATTGTTATTGCTTCCTTTGTTGTCATTTTCACAACAGGAAATTACCAAGGTTACTTTTAACCAAGGCGATGAACTGAGATTAGGTGCTGAGCCTGAAGAATTGATTCGAATATCCGTTCATACTAACGAAGCGATTGCGAATGCAAACATCCTTATATCGAATGCTGGTTGGGGTGACGGCCTAGAACCTGAACCAATGACTTCAGAATCAACGACGGAATTTTATTATGATTACGTTATTCCTGCGGACAGTTCGCTGACCAATGGGGCACTAAATATTTCGTTTATAGTGGACGAATTAGAGGTTTAC
>CATEFX010000002.1 GCA_949499105.1 Formosa sp. Hel1_33_131
AACTAAGAAATAAAAAAACTAATGAAAAATAGCGCATTGTTAAATTGGTTTATATTTCAAAGATAATAAATATAATATTTAAAAAATAGCCATAACTAGCCCATTGTAAAATAGTTTAATTTGTTTTGCAAGTATTTTTTACCCAAAAAGGAGTAGGTTGGAATCCCCGAAAGTGGATGCGATTTTGGGCTCAGTTCTCATGTTATCGAATCATTTTCATCAAAACTTTTGTTTGCACAAACTCGTTATCATTTAAAATATATTCATTGGCAATATTTAGTCCCCCCAAGACAACTCCAGAGGATTCATAGACCTGTAGTGTTTTGGAATTAATTTCTAATAAATAAACCGCATGTTTAAAACTTAAATCTTGTAAATCTATACACTCGCCTATTTTTGGAATTCTTCTTGGTTTTTCAGGCTTGCGTTTGTTGGGTCTAAGTTCCCAACGAAACAAACCGATAGTAGTAAGAGGGTTTTGTTGATCTTGCTTATATTTTATAAGCCAGGTTCGCATCAGAGCTGTAATAAAATCTGGAGTGTTTTTAGAAAAGTCCATTAAACAATCGATTTTAAATGCTCATAAATCATGACCATAGCCAAAGTATCTAGTTCACAATAACGCTTAAGTGCTTCAGCAATTTCTTGGCGCTCATTACCAGACATGTCTGTGTATTGAATCTTACCATAGGCTGTCAATGCAGCACCTCCATCATTTATATTCTCTAATTCTGATAAGTTGTCATAAATTTCATCTTCACTCATATTTTCAAACAATGGTGGTAACAAATTATATGGACTGCGTATTTCGCCATTCTCTTTTTTTAACCAAATGTGGTTTGCATCAAAATTTTGACTGGAAATAGCGATTTCACCAATGGGTTGGCCATACTTTTCTTGAACTACCTTGCTTGACTTTAATAGTGCAGGAAGTACTTTTTTAATAGAGTTAGAACCATTAGTATAAGGGTTGTAATAATATTTTTTAACCACATCACAGAGATCTACCATATCTCGGTTGCCATTTCCTGATTCCCTTGAGGGAATGACCCAAGGATCAGTATGTTTCTTTTTGGGGTGACTAATCGATTCGATAAATGAAACGAGTTCATTTTTAGATTGATAGTTACTAGATTTAAGCTGGTCTCTTATGGCATTGAGAATGGTGTTTTCGTGAGTTGAATACTTAAAAATAGTTCCTTCATCGTGAATTAGCGCATCTTGCAAGTGTTGTGTAAAAATGAAATTAGGGAATTCTCCTGGAGTGGTATTGATGTATTCATTTGCATGTTCTATTCGGCCGTCTTCATAGTAAATATGATGCGAAAACTGAAAGGCTATTTGTTCATAGGGTTTACGGCCAGCGTGAAACGGTAGGGGTACTGTGGAGGTTTCAAAATCTATAAAGTGTAAAGGAAATACCCAAGTTTTCATTTCGGCTTTTAAACCATCAATATCTACAAATTCTGAAAAGTCATTATCACGTTCTTTTTCTATTTGAAGCCATTGGCGTTCTGTCCGATCCAGTTTCCCTGCTGCTTCTTTGTATTTAATATCTTCTGGCGTTAATTGTGATTTAAATAGCAGCCCTTGCTCCATTAATTTTGGATCTTTCAAATCCCATACATTAAAAATATTTGGGGTACTAAAATCGGTGTCAGTCCATTGGTATTGTGT
>CATEFX010000003.1 GCA_949499105.1 Formosa sp. Hel1_33_131
AAAAAGCCCTTACATCTCTGTAAAGGCTTTATAACTGGCTCCTCCTCTTAGGCTCGAACTAAGGACCCTCTGATTAACAGTCAGATGCTCTAACCAACTGAGCTAAGGAGGAGTGTTTTCGCTATTGCGAGCGCAAATATATAGTATTTTTTATTCTATCCAAATAGAATTTTAATAATATTTAATCAAATATGGCTTTAAAAACATCATTCCCATTGGCAAACAACACCAGCGCGATCAAAATAAAGAATCCAGCCGTTTGTGCATACTCCATAAACTTGTCGCTTGGCTTACGCCCAGACACCATTTCGTAGAGTAAAAACATCACGTGACCACCGTCTAAAGCAGGAATTGGTAAAAGGTTCAACACCCCTAACATAATGGATAAAAAAGCAGTGATACTCCAAAAAGCTTGCCAGCTCCAGGTATCTGGAAAAATATCGAAAATGGCTTTAAATCCACCAACCCCTTTGTACGCGCCCGTACTCGGTGAGAATATAAGCTTCAACTGCATCCAATAAGACGACATCTGTGTGGTAAAGCGATTCAGTCCAACGCCAATACTTTCGCCGAACGTATAGGTGTTTTCTACGATATTATAATATCCCAATTCTTGTATAGTAGAATTATTATTATTTCGAAAAACGCCTAGTTTTCCTTCCGCATCAACACGAAGTAGTTTGGAGAGTGTTTTTCCATCTCTTAAAACAGTCGCATTGACCGTTTGTCCTTTGTACGTTGGAGCCATGGCCTCAAATTCATCAAAATACTTAAACGGTGTATCCCCTAAACTTGTGATGACATCACCGGCTTGTAAATCTTGGTCCGTATTTAAGGACGTTTCCTGCACTCCACCCACAATAAATGGAGTTCGAAGTCCAAAGGTAGAGCGGTTTTTGCTACTGCTGAATTGGCCTAAGAAATCTTCCGGGAACGTTGCAGTCATTGGAACGCCGTCTCGTTCAAAACTAACGACTTGTGCTTCTAGAAGGTGTTTTCTCAAATCCGAATACTTAACAATTTCATACTCATTAATCGCCGTGATATTATCGCCCGTTTGTAAACCGAGTTCAATCAGTAATGGATTTGTAATCAGGTAACCATCCTTGATGCTTTTGGCATCTATATCAGAATCGCCATACGAAAAGGCCATAAAAATATAAATCACGGCCGCCAATATAAAATTCACCATCACGCCTCCCAACATAATGATCAGTCGTTGCCAAGACGGCTTTGAGCGGAATTCCCAAGGTTGTGGCGGTTGCGCCATTTGCTCTTTGTCCATGCTCTCGTCTATCATTCCCGAGATTTTCACATAGCCACCCAAGGGCAACCAGCCGATCCCATAAACAGTATCGCCTATTTTCTTTTTGAATAACGAATACTTGACATCGAAAAATAAATAGAACTTTTCGACGCGGGTTTTAAATAATTTCGCCGGGATAAAATGGCCTAATTCATGCAGCAAAATCAATAACGAAAGACTCAATAAAAACTGTGATATTTTGATAACAAATTCCATGTCGTGTGTGTAGGATTAAGTGAACAAATGTAAAGTTTTCAGTTTAGAAACAAAAACTTTATTGAAATGCTTAATTTTTAGAGAAATATCTTCCAGATTCCCTGTTCTGTATTGTACTTTTGTAAACTACAATTTGGTCACTATGATTTCCTTTTTTAAAAAATATAAACTCTTCATTACCACACTCTTTGTGCTGTCTTGCATTATTATTACATTGTTTTATAACATTCTGAATCCTGTAAAAGTATTGCCCATTTATCAACCGGCTCAGGTGAATTATGAATTGGTCGATAGTACCATTCAACACCAAAAAAAATACCATCGTATTGCCGATTTTAGCTTAATCAACCAAAATGGAGACACCATTACGCAAGCCTTTTATAACGATAAGATCTATGTGGCTGATTTTTTCTTCACAACCTGTCAGACCATCTGCCCGATCATGACCGGTCATATGCACGACATTCAAAAGCAAACCATTACCGATCCTGAAATTTTACTACTATCCCATTCTGTAACTCCTGAAATTGATTCGGTTGCACAGCTCAAACGCTACGCCAAAAAAAAGATGGTGAACGCGTCTAAATGGAATTTGGTCACTGGCGATAAAAAACAAATTTATGAATTGGCGCGCAAATCCTATCTGGCGGTCAAAGATGCAGGCGATGGCGGCCCTTATGACATGATTCATACCGAAAACTTTATGTTGATTGATAAAAAACGTCAAATTCGCGGGTTTTACGACGGAACCGACCCTGAAGAAATTGAACGCCTTCTTGAAGATATAAAAATTTTGAAAGCATCGTATAAAAACTAATCTTTTTAGTACTTTTGCTTCTTTAAAATGAATCTAAATAAGCATGCGCTTGACCATAGCAGATCTTAAAAAAGGTGAAAAAGGCATCATTACTGATAGCTCTTCCGAAGACATCCCTCTAAAGTTATTAGAAATGGGTTGTCTCCCTGGAAATGAAGTTCATTTACTTCAACTAGCGCCCTTTTCGGACCCTATGTATCTCAATGTAAATGACAGTTTTTTAGCCATTAGAAAAGAAACCGCTTCCTTGATTGTAATCGAAAAAATAGATGAGTAAACAGCTAAACGTTGCGCTAATTGGAAATCCTAATACCGGAAAAACATCGGTATTTAACGCATTGACAGGGCTTAATCAAAAGGTAGGGAACTATCCCGGGATTACCGTCGATAAAAAACAAGGGATTTGTAAATTATCGCGGGGCGTCAAAGCCCATGTTTTGGACCTTCCAGGGACTTACAGCCTTAACGCTTCCTCGTTAGATGAAAATGTGGTGATCGAATTGTTGCTTAATAAAAATGACAAAGATTATCCCGATGTCGCTATAATTGTAAGTGATGTCGAAAATTTGAAGCGAAACTTGCTCTTATTTACTCAAATTAAAGACCTTAAAATCCCAACCATTTTGGTGATTAACATGTCTGATTTGATGCGACGTAAAGGAATTTCCTTAGATATTGAATTGTTAGAAGCGAAGCTTCATACCAAAATTGCGCTTGTCAGTACCCGAAAGAATCGAGGGATTGATGAACTCAAACAGCTCATTGAGTCTTATAAAACCATCTCTACAAAACCCTGTTTGGACACCACACTGATTGATGAAGCCTATTTTCAAAGCTTACAAAAAGCATTTCCAAATCAGGAGGTATATAAATTGTGGTTAGTGATTACACAAGATGCGAATTTTGGAAAAATCACGCGGCAAGAGTTAGATATTTCAAAATTTAAAACAAAATCCAATCAAGAATTAAAGCGGTTACAGCAAAAAGAAGCCATCAAACGCTATCAATTTATAAACACCATTTTAAAGGAAGGTCAAACGATTGACCGCTCTAAAGCAACCGACTTGCGAAGTAAATTAGACCGTTTACTCATTCATAAAGTGTGGGGGTATGTCATCTTTTTTGTGATATTATTGACCATTTTTCAGGCCATTTACGACTGGGCAACGGTTCCAATGGACCTCATCGACACCACCTTTGCGAGCTTGGCCGAGTGGGTCAAAAACACCTTTCCTGGTGGCGGGATGGTCACCGATTTGGTAGCCGAAGGCATTGTGTCTGGAATAGGCGGCATCGTCATATTTATTCCTCAGATTGCCTTTTTGTTTTTATTTATTTCCGTTTTAGAAGAAAGTGGTTACATGAGTCGCGTCGTCTTTTTAATGGACCGGGTCATGCGACGGTTTGGATTGAGTGGAAAAAGTTTAGTCCCACTTATTTCTGGCACCGCCTGTGCCATCCCAGCTGTGATGGCCACCCGAAATATTGAAAACTGGAAAGAACGCCTTATTACCATTTTAGTCATCCCATTTACCACCTGTTCGGCACGTTTGCCCGTCTATCTTATTATCATCGCTTTGGTGATTCCTGAAGGTTCTATTATTGGATTGAGCTATCAAGCACTGACCTTAATGGCATTGTACCTCATCGGATTTGGAATGGCTATTTTATCGGCTTATATTCTTGATCGTATTCTAAAGACAAAACACAAGACCTTTTTTGTGGTCGAAATGCCCAACTATAAACTACCACTCCTCAAAAATGTAATCATTACCGTGATTGAAAAAACAAGAACCTTTGTGTTTGAAGCTGGGAAAATTATTTTGGCGATTTCGGTGATTCTTTGGGTGTTGGCGTCTTACGGTCCTGGCGATAAATTTAATAATGCCGAAGCCTATGTCAAAGCCACCTCAGCAAGCCAAACCACTTATGAGCGAAACGACCAAGTGGCTGCTTATAAATTAGAACATTCCTATATAGGGATTGTTGGAAAAGCGATTGAACCACTCATCAGACCGTTGGGCTATGATTGGAAAGTGGGCATTGGATTGGTCGCGTCTTTTGCTGCACGAGAAGTGTTTGTCGGAACTTTGGCAACGATTTACAGTGTTGGAAGCGCTAATGAAGGTGAAAATATAGATACCATTAAAACCAAAATGGCCAATGAAACCTATGCCGACGGCACCAAAGTATTCACGCTTGCTTCGGGGATCTCCTTGCTGCTTTTTTATGCCTTTGCGATGCAATGTATGAGTACGCTAGCGATTGTGAAACGCGAAACTAAAAGCTGGAAATGGCCGATTCTTCAGCTCATTGGAATGACGGCCATCGCGTATATTTGTGCGTTAATTGCCTTTCAATTTTTAAAATAATAAAGAATGAATGATCTCTTTCAAACCGTCATAATCGTTTTTGTTTTGGTTCTAGCGCTTGTTTTTTTGTTTAGAAAACAACTTTGGAAGTCAAAAAAGACCGACGATTCTTGTGGAAATGGTTCTTGTGAGTGTGATTAGCCTAAAGCAACGTCGAGTGTCATCATTACAATAAACCCGCCAATAAATCCAAGCGTGGCCACATCGGTATATTTATCACGTTGGGTTTCTGGAATCACTTCTTCAACCACTACAAAAATCATCGCACCAGCAGCAAAGGCTAAAGCATAGGGTAATATAGGGGTGAAAAAGGTCACTGCTACTGCACCAATAACCGCTGCAATAGGTTCGACAATGGCAGACAATTGTCCGTACCAAAAACTTTTAAACTTACTAACGCCTTGACGCCTAAGTGGCATGGAAACAGCCAATCCTTCTGGAAAATTTTGAATTCCAATTCCAATGGCCAAGGCTACAGCACCGCCAATAGTGGCTTCTGGAATTCCGGCAGCAACGCCCCCAAAAAGGACTCCAACGGCTAAACCTTCAGGAATGTTATGAAGTGTAATTGCAAGGACTAATAAAGTCGTCCGATGCCAAGGCGATTTGACGCCTTCTTTTTCACTGTCTTTAAAATTAATATGTAAATGCGGAAGTACTTTATCGAGACCATAAAGAAAGAGCGCCCCTAAACCAAAACCAACGGCTGCAGGAAATACTTTTACAAAGCCTTCGCCTGGGCTCATCTCGATACTAGGCGCTAATAAACTCCAAAAACTAGCCGCCACCATGACGCCCCCAGTAAATCCGAGCATTCCATCTAGAAGCCCTCGATTCATTCCTTTGAAGAAAAACACAAGGGAGGCCCCTAAAGCCGTCACAATCCACGTAAATAACGAGGCATACAACGCCGCTAAAATGGGGTCTATACTGCTAAGATAGGAAATGATCTGATCCATGTTTTTTTATGAAATTTTGTGCAAGATACTAATTCCCTTTTTCTTTTTGAAGCTGTTCATACGCTTCTTGAACTTTTCTAAACTTTTCTTCCGCGCCTTTTTGATGTTCTTTTCCTAAATGTAACACTTTATCGGGGTGGTATTTTTTAGCCATTTTACGGTAAGCCGTTTTAATTTCGGACATCGTAGCGTTCGTGTCTAGTTCTAAAATTTTATAGGCATTGTCAGAACTGTTATAAAACATGGCTTTAATGCTTTCAAAATCTCTCGGGCTAACTCCCAAGTAAGAGGCTATAGATGCGATGGCTTGCACCTCGGATTCAGCCACATGATTATCCGCTTTTGCAATGCCAAATAAAAAGTGAAGCAGTTGAAGTCGAGAAGCATGATCCATCATTTGACGAATTTGTAAACAAACCTGACGTGTCGAAATATTGGTTTGTTTAGAAATTTCTTTAAATAAATTAAAGGCATGATTGGCACGCTCTTTTCCATACATTTGGACAAATTGTGCGCGTACAAAATCCAATTCGCGTTGGTCTTGTTTGCCATCGGCTTTAATCACTATGGACGCTAAAACCAATAAACTGACCTCAAAATCCCCTGAACGGGTTTGAGTTTTAGCTGAACTCTGTAGGGTCCCTCCTTTAGAAGAGGAATCTAGCAAGCTTCCCAAAGCCAGTCCAATAATAGCCCCTATAGGCCCACCAAAAGACCATCCAATTGAGGCCCCTATCCATTTAGAAAATCCCATAAATAAGTGTCGTTATTTAAATTAAAAATCAAACCTACGAAAAAAGAATTATAACCCTTAGCAACCCCAAATGTTTGTGTAAAATTTATCGTCAATTTAACAATTGACATCCCTAAAAATGAATACAGTTGACCGACAAATGTGTATCTTTGTTAATTAATTAAAAATAAATATCCCATGTATCCAGCAGAATTAGTAAAACCAATGCGTGAACATTTGACACAAGTTGGTTTTGAAGAATTACATAACGCCGAAGCTGTAGACACTGCTATTGCGCAAAGTGGCACTACATTAGTGGTCGTAAACTCTGTCTGTGGCTGTGCCGCTGCCAACGCCCGTCCAGGCGCTATTATGAGTTTAGAAAATGACAAACGTCCAACGCAAACCGTGACTGTGTTTGCAGGGGTTGATAAAGAAGCCGTTGCTAAAGCCAGAGACCATATGGTTCCGTTTCCTCCAAGTTCACCTTGTATGGCTTTGTTTAAAGACGGAGAATTAGTACACATGCTCGAACGTCATCATATCGAAGGACGCCCAGCAGAATTGATCGCAGAAAACTTAATGAATGCGTATAACGAGCATTGTTAATTCCATTCACTATTTTATATAAAACCAGGCAATTGCCTGGTTTTTTTGGTTTAGACTAGCCTATAATTTCAACTAAATCTTCAATTTTGGTCAATAATTGCACTTTGATGGCCGTGTTTTTAAGTCCAATTTTATTGTGTTTAGAAACAAATATAATTTCGAATCCTAGTTTTTCTGCTTCCAAAATACGTTGGTCCACACGTTGAACGGGTCGGATTTCTCCAGACAGCCCTACTTCGCCCGCAAAGCAAAAGTTTTTAGCCAAGGCCTCATCATCATTAGAGGACAAAATCGCTGCAACCACCGCTAAATCAATCGCAGGGTCATCGACATTGATACCGCCGGTAATATTTAAAAACACATCCTTTGCCCCGAGTCTGAAACCAGCGCGTTTTTCCAAAACAGCCAAAAGCATATTCAATCGTTTGGCGTTAAATCCAGTCGCACTTCGTTGAGGCGTCCCATAAACTGCGGTACTAACCAAGGCTTGGACTTCGATAAGTAAGGGACGTACACCCTCGAGAGTGACTGCAATTGCATTGCCAGACAAGGCTTCATCCTTTTTGGAAATCAAAATTTCAGAGGGATTTGTCACTTCCCGTAAGCCAGTTCCAAGCATTTCATAAATTCCCAATTCATGGGTCGAACCAAATCTATTTTTATGTGCTCTTAAAATTCTAAATACATGATTTCTATCGCCTTCAAACTGAAGCACGGTATCGACCATATGCTCTAATATTTTAGGGCCTGCAATGGACCCATCTTTGGTGATATGTCCGATTAAAATGACGGGCGTCGCTGTTTCTTTGGCAAACTTAATGAGTTCGGTTGTGCATTCTTTAATTTGTGAAACACTTCCTGCAGACGCTTCAAGATAATCACTTTGCAAGGTTTGAATGGAATCAATAATCACCACATCGGGTTGAAGGGCTTCAATTTGTTTAAATATAAGCTGTGTTTTTGTTTCGGTAAGAATGTAACAAGTGTCGTTTAGAGGCTGAATCCGCTCGGCGCGAAGTTTGATTTGTTTTTGACTTTCTTCGCCCGAAACATACAAGGTTTTGTACGGTAAATTCAAAGAGACCTGAAGCATGAGTGTGCTTTTTCCGATCCCGGGTTCACCGCCTAAAAGCGTTAGAGATCCTGGAACAATTCCGCCCCCTAAAACTCTATTCAACTCGCCATCGGTAGTGTCCATTCGGACCGTTTTGGTGGTATCAATTTCAGAAATTCTCAAGGGTTTAGAAACACGGTTCGTGGTGTTTTTAGTTCCTGTTTTCCAGTCTTTCTTATCTGGTTTCTGAACTAATTCTTCTGTAATTGTATTCCAAGATTTACACGAGGAACATTGTCCTTGCCATTTGGCAGTTTGAGTGCCACAGCTCTGACAAAAAAAGGTAGTTTTTACTTTGGCCATTTAGATCCGAATTCAAGTTTAATACAACTAAAAAAACGAGGGTCGTCTCTCTAGCTGATGATTGATTTATGTGTTGCCAAGTTAAGAAATTAACCGAAACAGATTTATACTATTTCGAAGTTTGTTTTGGATACAAACGATTGTAAATGGGTAAAAACAATAGCGAAAGCCCCCCTAAAATGATGACCATCAGTGTTTGTGAGGTCCACATAATCCATCCAAACGCAATGCTGGGGTCTTCGGGAACATTAAAAATTGAAAATGCTGCGAAAATGGCTAATGGATAGGATCCAATACCGCCATTGGTGGCCGCAATGCTAAAGCTTGCCGAAATGAAGCCTAATAAAATGGCTGAAAATGGAAGTTGACTCGTTTCTGGTATAGAAAAAGAGGTCAGATAAAACATCGAGACATACATGGTCCAAATAAAAAGAGTGTGCGCCAAAAAGGCCCATTTTTTCTTCATTTTTAAGATGCTTGAAACACCTTCAATAAGCCCTAAAAAAAGTGTTTTTATTTTGAGGGCAAACGGATGTTTTGATTTTTTAAATAGTTGATATCCGATGACAAGAATTACCAAAGCTAACAGGCCTAAAAGAATCAATTGTGTGGGATCAATATTTGTAAATAAAAAAGTATATATAATGTCAAACTCTAGCACTAAGGTTAAACTTATAATACAAAGCATTACTAATAAATCGGCCACACGCTCAGCAATAATGGTTCCAAACCCTTTTTCAAAAGGGACACTTTCATAATTGGTCAAAATGGTGGCGCGCGAAACTTCGCCCGCTCTAGGAATGGTATAGTTAACAAGGTAGGCCGTAAAAACCGCCATGATACTGTTTGGGAATCGTAAGTTATAGCCCAATGGCTCAATCATAAATTTCCAGCGATAGGCGCGTGATAAGTGACTGAGGATGCCTAAAAAAACACCAAGACCCACCCAAAAATAATTAGCATTTTTAAAATAGCCTAGCAATACGGGGATCGAAATTTTAGCTAAAGAATACCAAACTAAAAACACGCCCAACATTAAAGGAAGGCTGATTTTTAGAACGGATTTTAGGGTCTTACTCAAGGGGCTTAGTTTAATAGATTCGTGGTTTCATTTGGAAATACTAAGGAGGGCTTAAAGGCTTTAGCGGCCTCAATATCCATAAATGCATAGGTGATTAAAATTAAAACATCGCCAATAGATACTTTGTGTGCTGCAGCACCATTGAGGGTGATTTCTCCAGACTTTCTTGGGCCTGGAATCACATAAGTGTCTAGACGTTCACCATTAGTGTTATTGACCACTTGGATTTTTTCGCCTTGAATGATATTAGCGGCATCCATGAGATCTTCATCTATCGTAATACTGCCTATGTAATCAAGCTCCGCTCCGGTCACTTTTACACGATGAATTTTAGATTTTACGACTTGTATTTGCATGTTGGTAAAGGTAATTAATTTAAAGCGATATTGTCAATTAATCGAACATCACCTGCATAGACGGCAATAAATGCACGGTAGTGTTTCGTTTGGTTTTTGTGTTGAATGGGCGCTAATGTTTCAACGTCTGAGATTTGAAAATATTCTAGTCTTAATAATTTATGGTTATGAAATTGGGTACGAACCCATTCGGAAATTTTTTTTGGATCATCGTGTTGAAATCGGTATTTGACGGACTGAAGCGTTTTGTATAGTAAAGCTGCGTTTTCTAGTTCTAAAACAGACAATCGGCTGTTTCTGGAACTCAATGCCAAACCATTAGCCGCACGCTCAATTGGGCAGCCTTTAATATGCACTGGTAATTGAGTGATCTCCACCATTTTTTTGACGATTTGTAATTGCTGGAAATCTTTTTCACCAAAATAGGCGTTTTTCGGTTGTACGATTTCAAATAAGCGTTTTACGACGGTCCCAACGCCGTCAAAATGACCCGGTCTAAATTGACCTTCCATTTGGGATTCGAGGCCTCCAAAGTCAAACGACTCAACAGTTGTCTGAGACCCATAAATAGCTTCGACAGTTGGCGCATACACTACGACCTCAGTTTTGGAAAAAGTTTCTAGCAACAAAACATCCTTGGCTAAAGTTCGAGGGTACTTATTTAAATCCTCTGGGTTGTTAAATTGAGTTGGGTTCACAAAAATGCTGACCACTACAAGGCTGTTTTCTGCCAAAGCTGCTTTCACTAAGGACAGATGTCCTTCGTGAAGAGCGCCCATAGTTGGCACAAACCCTATTGAAAAATTTGAGCGATTTTCAGTGTTAATGAAAGCATTTAGCTCTGTTTTAGATGTATAAACTTGCATTTAGTAAAAATTTAACAGCGTGCAAACTTAAGGTATTACTGCTAATCTGCATAAAATTTTGTATTTTTGCGTGTTTTTTGTTGACAAAACCAAAACTCATAGAACATATGAAAGATAAGAGAGTATTATACGTATCGTCCGAAGTTGTACCCTATTTGCCTGAAACAGAGATTTCATCCATGTCCTTTGAAGCCCCTAGAATGGTTAATAAACAAGGCGGGCAAATACGAATATTCATGCCGAAATATGGGAATATCAACGAACGAAGACATCAGTTACACGAAGTGATTCGTCTTTCGGGAATCAATCTAGTCATTAATGATTTAGACATGCCGTTGATTATCAAGGTTGCTTCGATTCCAAAAGAACGAATTCAAGTCTATTTCATAGATAACGAAGAGTATTTTAAACGAAAAGCAACTTTTACCGACGAAAACGGTCAGTTATTTGAAGATAACGACGAGCGTGCAATCTTTTTTGCTAAAGGTGTGATCGAAACAGTCAAAAAATTAAACTGGGCGCCAGACATCATTCATGTACATGGGTGGTTGGCTTCTTTACTGCCTTTATACTTAAAACAATACTATAAAGACGAGCCTTTATTTAAAGAAAGTAAAGTCGTGACCTCTATTTATGGCCAGAGTTTTGACGAAACCCTTAACGCTGGGATGGTTGAAAAAATACAATTTGATGAAATTGAGGAAACACATATTGATAAATTAAAAACGCCTAATTACTCCAACTTAATGAAAGTTGCTGTCGACTTTTCAGACGGCATCATCAAAGGGTCTCAAGAACTTCCAAAAGATTTGGAAGACTATATTGATACTTCTGAAAAACCGGTGTTGGACTACCAATACCCCGAAGCTTTTACCGAAGCTTATACTGATTTTTATAACAATGAAATTTTAAATTAAGTCCCCGTTATCTTATGAAATACATTCATTCTAATCTGTTAAAATCTACAAGCATCCTTTTCTTGATTTTAGCTTCACAGGCTTGTGATAAAGAGTTTTCTGAAATTGGAACTGGAATTATAGGAACGCCTGGTTTTGAGATCCAAAGCGCAACATATCCTGTAAAAACATACAATAAAAAAATTACTGCTTTTGAATCTAACAATCTTAGCAAGAATCTTTTAGGGTATTATTACGACCCTGTTTTTGGAGGCACTAAAGTTGATTTTGTTGGGCAATTAACGCCTAAAAATTTTGCGCCTAACTTTGGTGAAAACCCTGTTTTAGATTCTGTAGTTCTTACCGTGCCTTATGCGAGTACTGCGACCACGAATGCCACAACTGAAGCCACCAGTTACGAATTAGATTCCCTTTATGGATTAGGTAAAGTAAATTTATCTATTTACAAAAGCAATTACTATTTAAGAGATTTTGACCCCAACAGCACGATCGATGGGAGTCAAAAATATTATTCGGACGGCAGCTTGTCTGAAACTGAAGCTATTTCTGAAACAGCCCTGAGGGGACAGTTACTTTACCACGATGACGCCTATTTTCCAAGTGCTGAGTCTATAGACCTTGAGGAAATTAATGAAGAAACGGGCGTTTCTGAAGTTACAAGCACCATTGCGCCTAGTTTACGACTTAATTTATACAGCGCAGACTTTCAAAACTCAAACCCCCCAGTAGGTTTTTGGGAGAACTTGATTCTAAATAAACAAGACGACGACGTTTTAGCTAATGCTAATAATTTCTATAACCATTTTAGAGGTTTATATTTCAAAATTGAACCTGAATCACTGGAGAATGGGCACATCCAGCAATTAGACTTCGCATCTGCAGCAGCAACGGTCATACTCTATTATTCGTATACTTCTGAAACAACCGTCGATGGCGAAGTGGAAACTGGGACTTCTCAGGGCACTTATGAAATGGGTTTTTCTGGGAAGCGAGTCTCTGTTTTTGAGAATACGTTTAACGCAGAAGTACTCGCAGCAATTGGGAATGATACTGATGAAGACGAACGTTTGTACCTAAAAGGCGGCGAAGGTTCAATGGCCATTGTTAAATTATTTACCGAAGACGAATTTGGAAACTCTGAAACCGATCAATTAAATGAATTTAGAACTCTAGAAGAGGGTGGGAGAATCACGCCTAAACGTTTAATCAATGAAGCCTATTTAGAGTTTTATGTCGATCAAACCGCTTCTAATGAGGACCAACCCAACAGAGTCTATATCTATGATATTGAAAATAACATCCCTGTCGCTGATTATTTTTTAGATCAAACCGTCAATGAGACCTCCACAGATTCTAAGTACACCCACTTAGTGCCTTTAAGTACCGAGACTGACGAAAGTGGTGTGGAACAAAAAAAATATAAAATCCGAATCACGGAGCATTTGAATAACATCATCGTAAGAGATTCAACAAATGTAGAACTTGGATTGGTCGTTTCTTCGAATGTTGGTGAAGCGAGTTCAAAAGGCGTCTTGGACAACAACTCCCTGACCATCCCTGTTGGTTCAATTTTAACCCCAAAAAGCATCATTCTTCATGGGAGTAACTCGACTAACGAAGCAAAAAGAGTAAAACTCAACATCTATTATACAGAACCAAATAACTAAATCATATGTGTGGAATTGTAGGATACATTGGCCATAGAGAAGCCTACCCAGTAATACTTAAAGGACTTCAGCGTCTAGAATATAGAGGTTATGACAGTGCAGGTATCGCATTATATGATGGAAATAAGATTAGACTTTCTAAAACCAAAGGAAAAGTTGCGGATCTAGAATCTAAAGTTTCTAATCAACCCGATTTTACAGGAAATTTAGGCATTGGGCACACGCGTTGGGCAACACACGGAATCCCAAACGATGAAAATTCACACCCCCATTTTTCAAATTCTGGAGATTTAGTGATTATCCACAATGGAATTATTGAAAATTACAGTGCGCTCAAAAAAGAACTCATTAAAAGAGGGTACCAGTTTTCTTCTGATACTGACACCGAAGTACTCATCAACCTTATCGAAGATATTCAAAAAAACAGCAACCTAAAACTTGGAAAAGCGGTACAAGTCGCACTCAACCAAGTTGTTGGTGCCTATGCAATTGCGGTCTTTGATGTCAAAAAACCAAATGAAATTGTCGTGGCTCGATTAGGAAGCCCCCTTGCTATTGGAATTGGAGAAGATGAATTTTTTATTGCCAGTGACGCCTCCCCTTTTATCGAATACACCAATAATGCAGTGTATTTAGAAGATGAAGAAATGGCTGTCATCCGATTGCAAAAGCCCATAAAAATACGAAAAATAAAAGATGACTCCTTAGTCAGTCCATACATTCAAGAGTTGAAAATAAACCTTGAGCAAATTGAAAAAGGAGGCTATGATCACTTTATGCTTAAAGAAATTTTTGAGCAACCGCACGCGATTAAAGACACTTACAGAGGACGCTTATTAATCGATGAAGGGATTATAAAAATGGCCGGAATCGAAGATAATATGGGCAAGTTTTTAAATGCCAACCGAATTATCATAGTAGCCTGTGGAACCTCCTGGCATGCCGGCTTAGTCGCTGAATACATTATTGAAGACTTGGTACGCATCCCTGTTGAGGTTGAATATGCCTCCGAGTTTAGATACCGAAACCCCGTCATTAACAATAATGACATTGTAATTGCAATATCTCAATCTGGTGAAACAGCAGATACACTGGCCGCTATTAAACTTGCGAAAGAAAAAGGTGCGTTTGTTTTTGGAGTGTGTAATGTGGTTGGATCCACCATTTCGCGCGAAACCCATGCCGGCGCTTATACCCATGCTGGTCCAGAAATTGGAGTGGCCTCTACCAAAGCATTTACCACACAAATCACGGTCTTAACCTTAATTGCGTTGCGCTTGGCAAAAGCCAAAGGCACGATGTCTAGCACGGACTTTAGAAGACACTTGGTTGAATTGGAGACCATTCCTGAGAAAGTAGAAGAGGTTCTAAAATCAGATGCACTTTCAAAAGAAATTGCTTCCATATATAAAGATGCTAAAAACTTTTTATACCTAGGTCGAGGCTTTAATTTTCCAGTGGCACTAGAAGGCGCTTTGAAACTTAAAGAAATCTCATACATCCATGCCGAAGGCTATCCTGCCGCAGAAATGAAGCACGGACCGATTGCACTTATAGACGAAAATATGCCAATTGCAGTCATTGCGACAAAATATGGGCATTATGAAAAAGTGGTGAGCAACATTCAAGAAATTAAATCGAGAAAAGGAAAAATTATCGCCGTGGTAACTAAAGGAGACGAACAAGTTAGAGACCTTGCAGATCATGTGATTGAAGTGCCTGAAACTTTAGAATTGTTGTCGCCGCTTCTGACCACCATTCCATTACAATTACTATCCTATCACATCGCTGTAATGTTAAACAGAAATGTCGATCAACCACGTAATCTTGCTAAATCCGTGACGGTGGAGTAAAAGAAACAAACGGTTATCCTTACCCCTCTAAAATCAACATAAGGTTCTCAGTATCAATCACTACTACTAAACTTTGGGAATCAAATTATAGTGATTATCAACAGTATTTATTCAACCGAATTTGTAAATATAAAGAGTGTTTTCTTACCCCTATTGGGTATAGAAAGATATCTCAAATATTCAATGAGGAGGGGTTAAAAACACCTCGTGGAAGTATCTTTAAGAACAATCACGTTCATTCCATTTATAAGAAAGGTAAAATTAGAGAAGAAAGAATCAATAGGGAGGATATCGTAGAGGTATCCCAACCGATTATTGAGGAAATTAAATAAATTCATTCTCTCTGAAGTAACTTTTTTCCATTTATTTCCATTTTTCTTTACGTTTCACCATTCAGAGTTATACTTATATACAGAAGGTAAGGGAAATCCACACTTATCCATTACTACGAGAGTAGTTGAAGAAGGTATAATCAATCAGTTTTAACAATGTATAACATCAATTTGATGTAATGGGTATTTCATATGAAATCAGTAGGTATAATGATAAGAAGAAGGAAGAGAACTAATAAGAAAATATTAGATAAAGAGATAATCACCCTTCACTCAAAACTAAAGAAGAATGATACTATAATCACTCATTACACTACTGAAAAAGATTATACAAAAGGAAACTACCATACTCATCTAATGATAGAACACAACGATGATATGAACCTCTACAATCAACTAAACAACTTCATAGGTGGAAACATTTGGGAAGTAGATAAGAGTGGGTTAGATGAGATTAAAATCAACAATGGTAAATGGGGTGAGATTCATACTCATCACATTTGGGATGAGTTAAGATTCAAAGGATATATGAATAAACACAAACAACTTAAAACACTATACTAATGGAAAACTATTATGATAAATCTAACCGATGGGTATATGATACAGATGGAAACTTCCTCCACTCTAAAAGAATGAACTATAACCCAAATATAATAAGAGAAGAAATGTTTGTTTCAAACTCCAAAGTGGATGATGAACAATATTTTGAATATTTATACAGAAAGGAAAACAAATTATGATAAATGGAATAAGATTAAGTGAGAATAATATTTCACCACAACAAAGAAGAATTCGTTTAATGGAATTGGGAAACATTCCTCTAAATGAAAAACAAAAGAAGAATTTACACCCTCGTAATTGTAAATGTATCAATGAATCAGTTTCAATGGTTGAGATACCAAAGAATCGTAAATCATTAGTTCCAAAGAAATCTCAACCTCAACCAGAAGATGAGATAGATTTAGAGGAAATCCTTAAAGAAATGGGATACGGAGAATCAGAGGATTTGGGAGATGATTTTGAATCAGATGAAGGATATGATGATTTCATTGGAATGATGAGTAAGAGTGAGTTAAAACAGATGATACAAGGTATTGTATTGGATAGTTTAGATGAAGAAGATGATTTGAATGAGATAATTGAAAATATAACGAAAAACTATTAACATATATATTTATATACAGATGTTTAAGAAAAGAGATTACGAACAAAATCCGAATCAAGAATCACACAAATGGAAACAAAGTGGAGGTTCAAACTGTGATGATATAACCTTTACTAATGGGTTAAGAGAAATCGGATTTGATGAATGGATATCATTAGAATACAATTAACACTTAAAAAGGAAAACACAAAATGTCAGAACGATTATCAATTGAAGAATTAAAGAAAATTTACGGAGTTACTGAAAGAACTCTGAACACATGGAAGAAAACTAAATCTCTTCCATTATTACAAATATCCTCACAACACAAATACATCTATAAAGATGATTTGATGAAGTGGGAGAAAAGTTTTATCCACTCGTAATTTAGTTACTTTTCATCGGAGAGAGAGGGTTATCAT
>CATEFX010000004.1 GCA_949499105.1 Formosa sp. Hel1_33_131
GATGAATTGGGGTTCTCTTTTAAAATTGATAACAGACGAATGGCTTCGTACATGTCATTGTCAATGGGCGATGCTATGGCTTTAGCACCAATTTCTCCTAATCGCCTCAAATATTCCGCATATTCGGCATTTGCAATGATAGGCGCATGCCCCGCTGCTTCATGAATAATATCTGGAGCAGGGGTGTAGTTAATATGGTCTATGGTTCTGATGTCTGAAGAAATGACGAGCACATTATAAGCTTGAAACTCCATAAAGGCATTAGGAGGAATAAACCCATCAACCGCTACTGCAGCCCATCCAATGTCTTTAAGAATCCGATTCATGCCCTCCATTTCCGGAATGAACTCTTCATTGATGCCTGTTTTTTTCAACCCAAGAATATAACTATCGTGAGCCGTTTTTTTTAAGGTATGAATATTGAGTCGCATCACATAGCGCCATACCGCTTGATTTTGAGCGGTATAGGAGCTATAGGGTTGTTGTACTATAAACTTATGTAGGTGTTTTGGTAGCTTTTTGGTAACGCTATTAAACTCCATTGTAGTTGTTTTATGATGACTGTCAACCATTAAATTATAAGGTGCCTCTGTTTTCTTGTTCTCTTTCAATGGCTTCAAAAAGTGCTTTGAAATTTCCAGCTCCAAACCCCCTTGCACCCATTCTTTGAATGATTTCAAAAAACAAGGTGGGTCTATCTTCTATAGGTTTGGTAAATATTTGTAATAAATAGCCCTCTTCATCAGCGTCAATCATAATCCCAAGGGATTTTAATTTTTCAATATCTTCTTCTAATTCATGGTTGTGATCAGAAAGTCTTTTTGGAACGGATTTGTAATAGTCGTCGGGTGGTGTGCTTAAAAACTCAACCCCTTTAGCTCTCATTTTTGCTACTGTATCAATGATATCATTTGAGGCAACAGCAATGTGTTGCACTCCTGGACCATTATAAAAGTCTAAGTATTCCTCAATTTGAGATTTCTTTTTTCCTTCTGCTGGTTCGTTAATTGGAAATTTGATTCTTCCGTTTCCGTTACTCATTACTTTACTCATTAATGCAGAGTATTCGGTTGTAATTTGCTTATCATCAAAAGATAAGAAATTTACAAAGCCCATAACATCTTCGTAATATTTGACCCAGATATCCATTTCATTCCAACCAACATTCCCTACCATATGATCTATAAATTTAAGACCCATAGGTTCAGGATTGTATTCTGATTCCCATTTTTTATAGCCAGGTAAAAATACTCCTGTGTAGTTTTTTCTTTCTACAAAAATGTGAACAGTTTCTCCATAGGTGTAAATTCCAGCTCTTACTATTTCGCCATGTTCGTCTTTTTCAACCGTTGGTTCCATATAAGATTTTGCGCCTCTTTTGGTCGTTTCTTCCCATGATTTTTTAGCGTCATCCACCCACAAAGCAACAACTTTAACCCCATCACCATGCTTAGATAAATGTTCGTTCATCCATGAATCTTGATTAAGTGGAGTGGTTAATACGATTCTTATTTTATCTTGTTTTACAACATAAGATGCATAATCTTTACATCCCGTTTCTAATCCTTTATATGCATAGGATTGAAATCCAAAAGCAGTTTTGTAAAAGTGGGCTGCTTGTTTTGCATTACCTACAATAAATTCTACATAATCAGTTCCTAATAGTGGGAGAAAGTCTTTTGCATCTTTAAATATTTTTTCCAATCCGTACTCTACGTTTTTTATTTTACTCATTTCCGTAAATTTTTTATTTTTTTATTTTGTAATCCATGATTTATAATATGAATCGTCGTTTATTTTAAGCGCTTCTTCAGTAACCATTAGAGGGCTGAAGGTGTCTACCATGACAGCGAGTTCTTGGGTTTGTTTTTTTCCGATGCTTTTTTCCATAGTTCCTGGGTGGGGACCATGAGGAATGCCTGCCGGATGCAGGGTCACGCTTCCTTTATTAATATCGTTTCTACTCATGAAATCACCATCTACGTAATATAGAACCTCATCGGAATCGATATTGGAATGGTTATAGGGTGCTGGTACCGATTTTGGATGGTAGTCATAAAGCCTCGGGACAAACGAACAGATAACAAACTTAGCGGTCTCAAATGTTTGATGTACAGGTGGTGGTTGATGAATCATCCCTGTAATAGGTTCAAAATCATGAATAGAGAATTTATAAGGAAAGTTATAGCCGTCCCAGCCCACCACACTAAAGGGGTGTGCTGCATAAATATATTCGTGAATTGTGTCTTGTTTTTTAACCTTTATAAGAAAATCGCCTGTTTCATTAAATGTTTCTAGCTCTGTTGGGGGGTGTAAATCTCTTTCAGAATAGGGGGCGCCTTCTACATGCTGACCAAACCAGTTTCTGTACCTTTTTGGTGTATAGATAGGGCTTTTTGATTCCACTATAAAAAGGCGGTTGTCTGCGCCATTAAATTCAATTTGATAGATCACCCCTCTAGGAATGACTAAGTAATCTCCGTATTTAAATTCAATATTTCCCAAAAGCGTTCTTAGTTTTCCGGTGCCTTTGTGGACAAATAGTACTTCGTCTGAATCTGTATTTTTGTAAAAATAATTGGTTAAGGACTCTTTTGGAGCTGCCAAACTTATTTGACAATCTTGATTGGCAAGTATACAGGTTCTGCTTTCTAAATAATCTACTTTTGGAGCTACTTCAAACCCTTCAAGTTTTAAAGACTTCATATTTTTAGAAACGGCAATCTTTGGAGAGACGTCATAAGATTTTAGAATCTTTTTGACTTGTGTAGGGCGTTGTGTATGGTACATCAAAGACGACATCCCTTCAAATCCTATGGTGCCAAACAATTCTTCATAATAAAAATTATTGTTCTCATCTTTAAAAACAGTGTGTCTCTTTGGAGGAATTTTTCCTAACGTATGATATCTAGGCATATAATGGCTAAAAAATTAAGTAGTTTAACAAACAATTTATTAAAAATATAATAAGAACAAATATATATTAAACACGATCATATTATGTGTTTATTATTAAAACAGTTTCTAAATAAGAATATTTTTATGTATTTTTGATAAAATAAAGCGTTTTATTCTTTTGTAAGCGACTTATATAACTTTTAAACTATTTTTATTCTAGATGATTGATAAACTTGACAAGACCGATATTGAAATTTTAAGGTTATTACAGCAAAATAGCAACCGTACTATAAAAAACATTGCTGACCTCTTGGGAATGACTACAACGCCTGTTTTTGATCGCATTAAAAAGCTAGAAAAACGAGGGTTTATTAGTAAATATGCAGCGATTTTGGATTCAAAGAAATTGGGCTTAAAGTTAACCGTTTTCGCAGGAATCGCGCTCAAAAACCATACGCGGAGTTATTTGGAAAAATTCGTAAAAACTATTGATGGATTTTCAGAAGTGGTGGAGTGTCACCGGGTGTCAGGAAATTTTGATTATTTACTAAAATTAGTATTGGTTGATATTGAAGATTATGAACAATTTATCTTAACAAAACTGGCCGTGATTACAGATCTAAGCAACGTACAAAGTTATGTGGCGCTGTCTCAAAGTAAATCGACTAATGAGGTGAATCTGGATCATTTGATGTGAGAATAATCATAAAATTAACTACTCTCTCAACACAATCAAGCTGGCTTTATAACCTGTAGTCAATAGCCATTCGCCAGAAGCAATAATGACATCACTCTCATTGTATACTTTAAGTTGTGCCGTATTGGGGCTAGAAGAACCTTCGTTAAGAGCAAAAAATTCAATAGTGTTTAGTCCAACTTTTAATTCCACGTCAATGATGTAAGCCGAGTTTCTGAGAGCAATATTAGCATGAATTATGGCTTTGTTTAACAATAACTTAATCCGATCTCCATCTTCATATTCATGATCTCGACACACAATACGAATGAATTTGGATTTAGTTTTAATATCCCCTAAGTAATAATCACGGTCAAATTTAGAGACATCTTTCTGACCTTCTTTAAACTGTTGTTTAAATTCCCAAGTAGGATCCACCACATCACGTGTTTCTGTAATTCCGTATTCTTTTTTAGCGAATCCATCAATGGGTTTAATCCCCATTTCAATAGCAAA
>CATEFX010000005.1 GCA_949499105.1 Formosa sp. Hel1_33_131
ACTTGAGCGGTTGAATGTCGTTTTTTTTCAACCAGCGTATCCCGGCCATTTTCTAAAAATACGGGGTTGAAATAAGTCCCTTGCCCCCCCCAATTTATCATCACTTTCGAATAATCAAACCCAGTAGGGATTGTCCCTAAGTGCCATTTACCAATCACAGCGGTTTGGTAACCCGATTTTTGAAATAATTTTGGAAAGGTCATTTGACTCCCATCAAAATCGCCCCCTTTTTCATTTTTAAAAAAACCATTAATATGATTGTATTTCCCAGTTAGAATCGCAGAGCGACTTGGACCACAAATTGAATTGGTGTTAAAGGTTCTTGTCATCAGCATTCCTTCATTGGCGATCCGATCAATATTGGGAGTTGGGGCAACGTCTGCTAGCCAATCTTGATAGGCACTAATCGCACTCACGGCATGGTCATCGGCCATTATAAAAACAATATTGGGTTGTTTTGGTGCCGTTTTAGATTTTGAATTTGAATGACAAGACACAATACAAATACTCAATAAAGCGATGCTTGAAGTTTTAAGATTAAAATAATTCATAAAAATATAAAGTTTAATAAAATGATTTTAGTAGATAACTCATCTTACAGTGCAATAGATTGATTATTGTTTAGATTTATTTAAGGCTTTTTTAATAACTTCATATGCAGGCGTCGGATTTAGATCCGCATCATATATGGAATGGAAAGTCTTTCGCGTGCCCATATCCCATAAGTTTAGTCCAACAACTCCTGTGGATGTTTTGGATTCTAATATGGTAATTATTTTTGAATAGATTTCTGCTTGTTTGAGGCGTTCAGATTTTAAATCTGATTTTTTAGTGATTCTATAATCTAGTTCTGTGATATGAAACTCTAACTCATTGGCATGAGCCCAATCGATTAAATCAGAAAGCGATTCTAAAAAAGTTGCTAAATCTCTAGCAAAATCTGTAGAAGCATTATTTAGTTTCAAATGGCCTTGCCAACCAACGGCATCCACTCGATACCCTTTAGATCGAACATATAAAATAGTCTCTTTGACTTTGTCCCACATTTTAGTTTGCATCCCGCCATGGTGGTTATATACTAATTTTTTATTGGTCGCATACTTTGTTGCTATTTCAAATGCTTTTGTAATATATTTAGGGAATCCATTTTCATCAAATCCGATATTTACCCAAGGATTTTCCCATTTTTTTGTACCTTCTCTAGCCCCAAACCATTCGCCACTAGGGACGATAGTTTCATTGACAACATCGATCCATTTCACTACAGGTTCTTTATTGAATCGCTTGGCGAAGGCAGTCGCAAATTCTATCATTAGTGATTCTAATTCCTCTGCGGTTCGATGGTCTTCTTTAGCCCAAGGCGACGCTTGAGGACTAATTGGGCCATGAAGTCTTACATCCAAATTATGTCGTTTGGCAAAATCAATGAACATATCCGTTCGTTTCCAATTCCAGACGCCTGGCTTTGAGTGTACAATTGCTTGTTTGGCGCCATTGGATGGCGTTAGATACTTGAAGTCTTTCAAAAATAATTCTCCTTTTTCAGAGTCGAGCTCTTTATATCCAAGAGTTGCTCCAATAATTAATTTATTTTTTTGAGCCGTTTTAGAAGTCGGAGTGGCTGAGCTTGTTTTGGATTTTTTTTGTTGAGAATTAAAATACGATGCTGCTAGTTTTTGAAAACGTTGTTTAAGTTTCGTATGAGCTTCATCGTCTATTCTATTATAAGTTTCGAGAGGGTCAGAGACATAGTCATACAGTTCCTCGGCAAAAACATCCTTTTTAAAAATAGGATCTGTGCTTTTCTTATCGGTTATCCAAACTGTATAACGATACTGCTCTGTGCGAAAACTATAACCAGATTTATGACCGCTATGCCATTGACTTACAGCATATGATTTTGGAGATATATTTTGGCCTTCAACCAATGAATTTAAGCTTTGGCCATCTAAATTTTCTGGTATCCTTAAATTAGCAGCTTCACAAAGAGTCGGAAAGATATCTACAAACTCGGTAGGCGATGTCACTTTTACTGCTTTTTTAATTTTTGGATTATAGATGATCAGTGGAGACCGTGTGGCTTGTTCAAAATTAGAATGTTTACACCATAAACTATGATCCCCTAAATGCCAGCCATGATCGCCCCAAACGACAATAATTGTATTTTTATCGAGTCCAGTTTCTTTTAGAGTTGTAAGTATTTTTCCGAGTTGAGTATCTATATAACTCGTACAAGCATAGTACCCATGAATTAATTTTTTTTGAAAGTCTTCATCTAACTTCAAAAGTTTATCATCGCTGATGGTATATTCAGAATCAAGTGTTTTGTAGGACCGCATTTCCCCAGAAGAATGATACGCTATATCCGGACCATGGGTCGATTTTTTTTGATACTTGGCTAAATCAATAGCATTTCGATTGTATTGATCCCAATACTTTTGAGGAGCAGTGAATGGTAAGTGGGGTCGTTTAAATCCAACCGCTAAAAAGAACGGAGTTGATTGATCTTTACTTAGATCTTGTAGCAACAGCTTCGCTTTCTCAGCGATTGCACCATCAACATAAGCTTCATCAGGCACATCGGCGCTTCCAAAAGGCGGCTTGTATTGGTTTCTGACATGTTTATTTATATTTTTTTTTCCTTTAGCTTTGGCCTCTGCTCGTAATAAACGAATCTGATTTTTGATCGCTTTGTTTTGATAATACCCAAAAACGGGTGCACCATACGTTTTGGAATACTCCAGTTCACCTTCTTTAATAAATGGCACTGACCAAGAAGGCTTATCACGGTCATCATCCACACAACGAGGATCGTAAATTTTACCAATTCCGACAGTGTGATACCCATTATTTTTAAAATATTCGGGAATTGTTAAAATGTCCGGGTTGATCGCTCGCATTTTAGTTTTAAGGTCTCTAACTTTGGTATAGTCAGGTCTTTTACCGGTCATCAAACTCGCTCTAGAAGGTCCGCAAACTGCTTGTTGGGTGTGATTATTTAAAAAAACAGTAGCTTCACTTGAGAGGGCATCCATCACTGGGGTTTGGGCAAAGGAATCTCCAAAACTACCAATAGTAGGTTTTAAGTCGTCTATAGCAATAAAAAGGATATTCGGATGTTGCTCGTTGATTTGAGCATCAGAAGTAATCGAAATCACACAAAACAAAGAATAAAGAATTATAACTTTGATTTTCATAACTGTAAAGGTTAGGGATTACAATTATAAATAAATTTTGGGATCTATTTGGGGGTTAATGGTTTTATAAGGAGGTGATTTGATTATTAAGAAAACGCAACCAATTGTCCCCTATTTGGCTTAAGAGAAGACTTAATAAGTTCTAAATTATTTTTATCAATCACTGCATATGTATAATGGTGAAACTCACTAACGACTTCAACTCCAGAGCGGATTAATTCTAGTTTTTCCAATTCAAAAAATTCTATTAAATGGATTTTAAAATGTGCTGCGGTACGACTGCAAGCCGGCCCTCTAAAATCCCAAATAAGTTTAATTTTTTCCATATGATAATTTAATTTATGAATAGGATAAAAAATGCAATCCCTAGAAATATTAAAATTTGAGCCCATTTAATAACAAATTCAAATGTGGGGTTCGTTTTTAAAATGGATGAAACCGAGCTAGAGAAAAAAACAAGCATCGAAAAAATCATAAATGACGTTAGCATAAACAAAAACCCAAGTGTGTAAAATTGAAGTACCAAGGACAGCGATTGGCTATATAAAAATGCTGGAAAAAAGGCCATGAAAAATATAGAAACTTTTGGATTAATTACGTTCATAATAAACCCTTGTTTAAATAACGCCCATAACGATTTGCTTTTAACAGCCTGTATATCTGTATTTAAAACTTTTGTCGATTTGTAGGCTCCATATGCTAAATAGAGCATATATCCCACTCCAAATAACTTTAGAACCAACAGCAGTTCTGCCTTAGATTTTATAAATGACGAAAGACCAAACGCGACCAAAGTCGTATGAACTAGGCATCCAGAAATCAGCCCACACACAATTGCTATGCCTTGTTTTTTGCCATAAGTTATAGTCTGAATAAGCACAAACATCGTATCAGGACCTGGAGCGATTGCCAAAGTGGCTGTAGCGATTATAAATGAAATTAAGATCTCTAAATCCAAACTAATTAGTGCTTAAGTGAAGCCTTTAAAATCGCTTTATTAATACGCTTTATAAGCGCAGGACCTTCATAAATAAAACCGGTATAAATTTGTACTAAATCGGCCCCAGCTGCGATCTTATCTAAAGCGTCTTGTTCGGAATGGATTCCTCCAACTCCAATAATTGGAAATGCTTTTTGACTTTTTTCGGACAAATACTTTATGACTTGCGTACTTTTATCTTTAATAGGCTGTCCGCTGACGCCCCCATTTCCAATGGCTTCTAAGCTTGTTTGAGGTGTTTTTAGATGTGTTCTAGAAACAGAGGTGTTTGAGGCGATAATCCCTTCAATTTTGGTCACCTGAACGAGTTCGATTATTTCATCTAATTGAGCCTCGTTTAAATCGGGAGCAATTTTTAATAAAATTGGTTTTGAAACCTTAAAAGTGGCGTTTAATGTTTGGACCGCCTTTATCAATTCCTCTAAATAATCCTTATCGTTTAATTTGGCATGGCTCCCAACATTGGGACAACTTACATTTAAAACAAAATAATCAACATACGGGTGTAAGGCCTTAAAACATTCTAGATAATCCGCTGTATAACCTTCAACAGGCGTTTGGGTATTTTTCCCAATATTACCACCTATTATAAGTTGTTTTTTATTTTTCTTTAATTGATCAATTGCTGCGTCAAGTCCCGCATTATTGAACCCCATTCGGTTGATAATCCCGTTATCATCTTCAAGTCTGAACAATCGTTTTTTGGGATTGCCTTCTTGAGGTTTTGGAGTGACTGTCCCAATTTCAATAAATCCGAATCCAAAATTAGCAAGTTCATTATAAAGCACTGCATTTTTATCAAACCCGGCCGCAAGGCCAACTGGATTTTTAAAATGAAGCCCGAATAATTCACGTTCCAATGCAGGATGGTTGAACTGAAAAAGCTGTTTGATTAGAAAAGGAACAAATGGTATTTTTGATAATAGTTTGATTACATCAAACGTAAAATAATGGACGACCTCTGGATCAAACTTAAAAAGGATTGGGCGAATGATCGATTTGTACATGAAGCGTATTTTGAGGACAAAAATACATTAAATAGAAATACAAAAAAAGAAACCGATAAGAACTCTTGGCACTTTAGATGGGGTTAATTATTTTTGGGGAAAGACAAAACTAAATGTTAGATAAAAAACACATTCTAAATCGATTTATTAGCTACGTGAAAATAGACACAGAAAGCGATCCCAATTCCACATCAACTCCTAGTACTGAAAAACAATGGGACTTAGCGAACAAGCTTACAGAAGAACTTAAATCCATTGGAATGCAAGAAGTTTCTATTGATAAGAATGCCTATATCATGGCTACACTCCCCTCCAATGTGTCGCACCAAGTTCCAATAATAGGGTTTGTGTCTCATTTTGACACCTCTCCAGATTTTACAGCCGCTCATGTCAATCCACAAATTATTGAAAACTATGACGGATCAGATATCGTATTAAACAAGGACGAGAACATTATTTTATCCCCTGATTATTTTGAAGATTTATTATTATACAAAGGAAAAACCTTAATTACAACCGATGGCACAACGCTTTTAGGGGCTGATGACAAGGCAGGAGTTTGTGAAATTGTGAGTGCCATGGAATATCTAATTCAACACCCTGAAATAGAGCACGGTACTATTAAAGTTGGGTTCACACCAGACGAAGAAATTGGTCGCGGTGCACATAAATTTGATGTCAAAAAATTTGGAGCCGACTGGGCATACACCATGGACGGCAGTCAAATTGGGGAATTAGAATATGAAAATTTCAATGCAGCAGGCGCCAAAATCAAGGTAAAAGGTAAGATTGTCCATCCTGGATATGCCAAAGGCAAAATGATTAATTCGATGTATTATGCATCTAAGTTTATTGAAGCACTTCCAAAAAATGAAACGCCTGAGCAAACGGAAGGCTATGAAGGGTTCTATCATTTGCACCGTATGGAAGGCAACGTTGAAGACACCCTATTACACTACATCATTAGAGACCATGACCGTGAAAAATTTGAAACGCGAAAACAATATCTTATTGATTTGGTTGACACGTTGAACTCCGAATTTGAAAGCTCTGTTTTTGAAATTGAAATCAATGACCAATACTACAATATGAAAGAAATGGTCGTGCCAGTAATGCACATTGTTGATATTGCAGAAGAAGCCATGAAAGCGCTGAACATTACCCCGCTTATCAAGCCTATTCGAGGGGGGACTGACGGCTCGCAATTAAGTTTTATGGGGTTGCCATGCCCTAACATCTTTGCGGGTGGGCATAATTTTCACGGCCGTTACGAATATGTCCCTTTAGAAAGTATTTTAAGTGCAACCGAAGTGATCTGCAAAATTGTGGAACTGACTCAAAAAAAATATTTACAAAAAAAAGACCGCTAAAATAGCAGTCTTTTTTTAAGTGTATTTGAAATCTTATTTCTTAGTAACAGTAGAGTTAAGTTTTTGACTCATTTCCATTGAAATTGAAGATCGATCAAATTTAATTTTACCAGCAAGAGTTTCAATGACGCACGAATTGTCTTTATCATTCAGTTCGGCAATCTTACCATACATTCCACTTTTAGTAATTACTTTAGCACCTTTTTTGAGCTCTGCTGAAAATGCCTTTTCTTTTTTAGCACGTTTCATTTGCGGAGCAATCATAAAAAAATAGACTATTACAGCCATTAAAATAAAGGGGGTAAACTGACTTAGACCTTCCATAGTGTCGTATTGTTATAAATTATTAATATTATTTAGTGGGTGCAAAACCAGGTGTTTTGACTGAATTTTTGACCGGTGCATTTGGATCTGGAACGATAAAAGCAGAAATTTTAACTTTCTCACTTCCCATTTCCGTGTTCGTGGTCAATGTAATTGTTTTAGAAATTTTGTTCGCACCTTTTCCATTAAAATTTACTGTAAATTGAGAGGATTCTCCTGGCATCAATGGCTCTTTACTATAATCTTTAGGCACGGTACATCCACAAGTACTTTTAATATCTGTGACCACTAATGGAGATCTCCCAGTATTGGTGTATGAAAACGTAGTTTCAACGGGGGTTCCATTCATAATTTGACCAAAGTCGTGCTCAGTCTTATCAAATGAAATTGTTGGAAAAACAATGGCTTGCGCGTCTCTTTCAGCCGCTTTTGTAACGTTTTCAGTGTTTATTTTTTTAGTGGCATTTTCTTTACAAGAAGTAAAAAAAACAAGTCCTGCGACAGATAAAGTTAAAATTAATTTTTTCATGAATTGGTTGTTTATAGTTAATTATTTCGGTACAATTTTCAAATGAAAATCAGAGCATAAATGTAATAAAAATTTACATTAATCCACGCCCAATTTTATTTAAGCTTTTATTTTCGGCATACTCTTTAACAATTTTATCTAAAACACCGTTGATAAACACATTGCTTTTCGGCGTCGAATACTCTTTTGCAATCTCTATGTATTCATTGATCGAAACCTTTGTAGGAATCGATGGGAATTCACGAAACTCACAAATAGCCATTTGAAGCAATACAAAATCAATATCGGCAATACGGTCTTTATCCCAATTTTGAGTTTTTAAACTAATTTCATTGCTGTATGATTCTAGATTATTAATGGTGTTTTTTAATAACTCGATCCCAAACTCTTTATCATCTTCGTCTTTAAATAAGTAGGGCGTGAAGAAATTTTCAGAATTCTCCTGTTTAGATTTATTCAAAAGCTTTACCAATGCCGTATTTACAACCGGTAAATCATCGATCCAAGTCAAATTTCGATCTTCTAAGTAATTGTATAATTTCTCATTGGGCGCAATCACTTCCTTAAAAAGATCGACTATAAACTGACGATCATTCGTATACAAAGCCGGTTCTGATTCCATGTAAGTGGCGTATATCTTACTTTCTAAAATGGCTCTAAATATGACCTCGACATATTCATTATCTAATTCCCAGTTTGAAATTTTGTGTTTTTCAAGTGTGTTCTTTAGAACCAAACTATCGGACAACTGAACCAATAGTTCGTTTTTAATAAACTTCATGTTAGGATTTAGATCCTCCGAAGTTAAAAGGTGTTTTTGTTGCGATTTTTCTTGTTGATCTTTAGCTTTTTCATGCACTTTAACAAGCAAAGAAAGTAATAACAAATAGAGATCGTACATGTTCTCCATGCTCGATTTAAGAAATTTTTCTTCAGATGCTACATTAATTTCTTCCGATCTTTTAAGAGCGTAGATCACTTGCATTACTTTGGTTCTAATATGGCGTCTGTTCAGCATGGTGTAAAGAACTTGTTAGTTATAAATCAAAATAAATTGACTTGTTTTGGTTAACGGTTATACAATTAAAATTGCCCGACAAAAATAGTATTAATTTGGTTCTAAAATTCCAAAAAAATGTTTTTTTACGCCACGTCTTTTTTACACAAAACAAGTATCTTTGTCACCTAAGAAAAAAGCCGGTTTGAAAGGCTATATTTGATTCAATGAAAGAGCTTAAGTATTTAAATAAATATTTTTTAAAATATCGATATCGAATAATTTTGGGAATCCTTATCACTATTGGGTCCAAGGTATTTGCATTGTTTACCCCACAACTTATTGGAGAATCGATTACGCTCATTTCAAACCAGTTGACTGAGCCCAGTACTATTGACATTTTCAAACAAAAAATAGGACTGAATATTTTATATATTTTTGGAGCTGCAGTCGCTACAGGAATCTTTACTTTTTTAATGCGTCAGACCATCATAAATGTATCGCGTCATGTCGAATTTGACTTGAAGAACGAAATTTATGATCATTACCAACAACTTTCCATCTCATTTTACAAACGCAACCGTACAGGCGATTTAATGAGTCGAATTAGTGAAGATGTCAGTAAAGTTCGCATGTATATTGGTCCTGCAGTGATGTATACAATTAACATGCTCACACTTTTCATTGTGGCCCTTATTTATATGTATAGCGAATCGCCAACACTCACGCTTTACACCATATTACCCCTTCCCTTTTTATCAATTTCAATCTATTTTTTAAGCAAACTTATTCATAAACGAAGTACCATTGTACAAGCTCATTTGTCCACTTTATCGTCCTCTACACAAGAGTTTTTTAGTGGAATTTGGATCACTAAAGCCTATGCTTTGGAGTCACAAACCGAACAAACGTTCTCGGACTTAGCCAACTCACAACGCAAAAAACGTTTAGAATTATCTAAAATTCAAGCGTTATTTTTCCCTTTAATGCTTCTTCTAATTGGTGCCAGTAATCTTTTGGTGATATATATTGGTGGCAAACAATATATGGATGGACAAATTGAGAGTCTAGGAACCATTGCCGAATTTATTATTTATGTAAATATGCTAACTTGGCCGGTGGCTTCTTTGGGATGGGTTACTTCATTAGTACAAGAAGCAGAAGCCTCACAAAAAAGGATTAATGAATTTTTGAAACAAACGCCGAGCATCTTCAATACAAATAACGCAGAGACCCCTATAAAGGGAACCATTGTCTTTAAGGATGTTTATTTTACTTATGAAGACACCAATATTGAAGCTTTAAAAGGCATTAGTTTTGAAGTCAAAAAAGGAAAAACACTAGCTATTATTGGAAATACAGGTTCTGGAAAATCGACTATTTTAGAACTTATTGGACGATTGAATGATGTTGATAAAGGAACGATTGAAATCGATGGAAAAAACATTAAAGACCTAAATCTAAACAACTTGAGAACCAGTATCGGATTTGTACCTCAAGATCCATTTTTATTTTCAGATAGTTTAAAAAATAACATCAAATTTGGGGATGGAAATGCCTCTGATAGTACTGTAATTGAAGCTGCAAAAAAAGCAGTGGTTCACGACAATATTGTCAATTTTAAAAACGGGTATGACACCATACTAGGGGAACGAGGCATCACGCTTTCTGGCGGTCAGAAACAACGAGTTTCTATTGCGAGAGCATTTATCAAAAACCCTCAAATTCTACTTTTAGATGACTGTCTTTCAGCTGTTGACACAGAGACTGAAGAGCAAATACTTAATAATATCGAGTACGTCGCTAAAAACAAAACAACTATTATTGTGAGTCATCGAATTTCATCAGCTAAAAACGCCGATTCAATAATCGTTTTAAATGACGGAATCATCAGCCAGCAAGGCACTCATGCAGCGCTTATTAATGTTGAAGGTTATTACAAAGAACTTTATCAAAAGCAGTTAAGAGAGACTTCACATTAGAGACTGAATTATATAAAACGTCAATTTCTCGAAAAGAAAACGGGAAATTAGTTGGAGACTTAACTTTTTTTTTAGACTTTTGATTGTATTAAAACCTCGAAATTGAATTGCTTATAATTATTGATACTATAAATATGGAACAACAAGAAGAAATCTATTCAAAAGTTTTAAGAGCCGGCAGACGTACTTATTTTTTTGACGTAAGAGCCACTAAGGCAGGGGATTACTACTTGACTGTTACCGAAAGCAAGAAGTTTACAAATGACGATGGGTCCTTTCACTACAAGAAGCATAAAATTTACTTATATAAAGAAGATTTTACCGAATTCAATGCGATTTTGAGTGAAATGACGGATTATATTGTCAATGAAAAAGGGCAAGAAGTCATTAGTGATAGACATCAAAAAGACTACGTTAAACAAGAATTTCCATCAGAAGATTCAAAAAAAGAACCCTTGGCAGGCAACTTTACTGATGTGAGTTTCGATGATATTTAGTCTTTTAATTTAAACATATAAAAACCATTATGTCGTAGCAGTCTTTTAATTACTAAACTATCTTATTGGCGTCCCATTGGGCACTTTTTCATCTGGTGACAATAAAATAACCTTCGCATCTTCTACAGCGCCAACCACTAAACACTGACTTTTAAAATTAGCAATTTGTTTCTCGACAAAATTAATATTAGCCACGATTTGCCTCTCTAATAAATCCGTTTTTGAATATAATGAAGTAATTTGAGCTGATGATTTTTTTATCCCTAGGGACCCAAAGTCAATGGTGAGTTGATACGCTGGTTTATGCGCTTTTGGAAAATCATTCACTTCAATGATAGTACCGATTCTAAGATCAATTTTAGAAAACTCTTCAAATGTGATCGTCTCACCCATAATAATTATATCAAATCAGGCAATGAAGATATAGCATTTTGAGTAATTCAAAGACTGAAAAATTCAAATCTTTGTATATATTTGAAAATATCTATAAAAAAATGGCGTTAACTCCTTCCAATATGCTTCCAGTGGGAACAGAAGCACCAAATTTTGAATTATGGGATTCTGTCTCTAATTCCATCAAAACATTAAACAATCTACGTGGATCAAAAGGCACTCTAGTGCTCTTTATTTGCAATCATTGTCCGTTTGTTATTCATATAAACCAAACCTTAGTCGCCTTAGGAAATGAGGTTCAGCCTAAAGGCGTTAATATTATCGCTATTTCTAGTAACGATGCCAAAACGTATCCTCAAGATGGCCCAGAAGCGATGCAATCTCATGCTGAAAAATTGAATTATCCGTTTCCTTATTTATATGATGAAACACAACTAGTAGCTAAAGCATATGAGGCCGCTTGCACTCCCGATTTTTATCTTTTTAATGCCGATTTAAAACTGACTTATAGAGGTCAGTTAGATGATTCCAGACCTGGAAACGGACTTCCAGTCAATGGGAGTGATTTAAAGCATGCTATTCAATGTTTAATTGAAAACAAAAAGAATAACAATCCCCAAAAACCTAGTGTTAGCTGTAGTATCAAATGGAAAATTAAAAAAATATAATTGTTTAAATAGCTAGATTTTAATATATTTGAGAAAGAACTCCCAAATTCTTAGCCTTATGAGATCATCCCTACTACTGCTACTATGCGCCTATTGTACTTTTAGCTATTCCCAAGAAATTAATTTTTATAAAAACGCAAAAGGTGACCGGCATTTGTGTGGTGAGTTTCCTGTATCCTACTTAAGTCACGATAGCATTTTTTCTATCTGGTTTCATAAAAACTATTCGGAATTTAAACTCCCAAAAAAACGTTTAAGAATGAAATCTAAACTTAAAAACACTTCAGTAGACATCTATTTAGGAACTTGGTGTGGAGATACCCAAAAATGGGTGCCTCGATTTGTGAAGTTATGGGACGAACTCGGACTTAAAAGAAATCGACTGCGGTTCATTGCTCTCTACGATGATGAAGCACGCTATAAAACAGCCCCAAATGGAGAAGAAAAAGGACAGCAAATTCATAGAGTTCCTCTATTTGTTTTTAAATCCAAGGATTTGGAATATGCGCGTATTGTTGAATCTCCAAGAAATGATTTGGTGACAGATGTTGCTCAAATAGCTTTGGGCTTCCCTTCTAAACCACACTATCAAGGCGCTAATTATTTATTTAAAGTTTTTGATACTGAGACCATTGAATCAATAGAAAAAAATATTCAGACCTATTATAAAACACTTAGAATCAAGGCGATTCATCCTAATGAACTAAACACACTGGGCTATGTACTGCTTCGTGGTAATCGAATCAAAGAAGCATTAATTTGCTTTAAGCTCAATACCCATTTATTTAAATACAATCCCAATGTATACGACAGTTATGGAGAAGCCTTAGCTCGAAATGGAGATCATAAAAAAGCACTCAAAATGTATGAAAAAGTATTAGAAATAGAGTCTAAAAATAAGCATGCAAAAAGTCAAATTAAACACTTACAAGCATTAATTTCTCACTAATCTTGCACTTTGATAATGTATAAATCTTCATGTTTAAGAATAAACCCCGCTTCATTTTTATAACCGCCATAGGGTTGAAGAACGTACTGAAATTTGTTTTCTATATAAGCCGATTGAACATCGGAAGTTTGTGAATATAAGGTCCCAAATTTAGAAAGTCGTAGTAAAACATCCATGGTAAGATCGAAGCCTCTGATAGCATATTTGGTTGGAAAAATTCCAAATTGTTTTAAATAAAGTGAACCAAAAGAGTCTAAGTTTTGGGAGTCAAAATTAACAGAAGGAAACTGGAAATTAAGATTCGATAAATCATAATTTGATATATTCACGCCTTCAAATGCGCGATTCTTAAAAGTGGTCATCAACGTAATATCACGTTCAATTTTAGTGTCTGTAACCCCTTTAGTTGCTTTAACAACAGAGACTCCGTTCATTGCATTTAGCATGCTGGTTACATTAGATACAAACCCTTCGTTACTAGTTTCTAAAAACACAAAGGTTCTACCTTCTCCTAAGACAGCTTCAACATCTTTTAACATTAAATAAAACTGTTCTTCACCATATTTGTTTTTGTTGGGCGTTAAAAGCGTCGCCGAGGGAAATGCTGACTTTAAATGGTTTGCTTTATCGGAGTTTTTGGAGTCATATATAATAAGTGTTTCATGAAGAATCGTGTCTTTTTTGACAAAGTTGATCATTTTATTTTGTAACCATATTTCTTCTGGGATGGTTTGGAATAAGTTAGAATATACTTTTTTGGACTTCACAAAAGGGGATACTACAGGCACCTTTTTGGCTTTCATAAATTGTGCGGTTAGTTCTAAATTTTGAAGCGTAATCGGTCCTAAAACAACATCGTATTTGGAGAAATTTGTTTGCCTCAATATTGAATTTAGATCAAGAGTTTTGGCATTGGTATCATAGACATCTAATTTGGTTGAAATACCAAGACGTTTGGCAGAATCAATGGCCATCACAACCCCAGAATAAAAATCGGTAGAAATGTTAATATACCCGTCTTTTTTAAGTTGATTTTTTGCGAGTTTAAGAGAATCAAAATCAATACTTTTGGTTTTGAACGGCAATAAAAGAGCGATGTTTTTGGGGGAAAAATCGACTAAATTGTTCGCTAATTTAGTAATAGGGATGGCTGTTGTTACCAAAAATTGAACACTCTTTTTTGGTACCTTTAAGACCATTCCTGACTTTAACCCTTTATCAACAAGTTGTGGATTAAGAGCCTCCAGACGTGCTTTGGTTAATCCTAATTTTATTTTAAGTCTAAAAAAACCTTCTTTGGCCTGTACTTCGTAATAACCAAATTGATCTTCTTCTATCGTTTTTATATCAGAAATAGAAATATTTGGGACGTTCAGCTGCTGACCTTCGGAGAGGTACGACCCCATGTTTGGATTGAGTGCTTCTAACTCAGGGACTGAAATTCCAAATTTATAGGCAATTCGCCAAATACCTTCTTTTGGTAAAACTGTATATGTTTTGATTGAGTATATTGAAGCGGGGACTTGGACCACTTTATATATCGGAATGTAGATCTTATTTCCCGACCTTAACTTCTTTGAATACAAACGTTTATTGTGCGATTTTATATCCTCTACGGTCAAATTAAATTTTTGAGCTATTCCATATAAGGTTTCTTTTCGTTTGACTTTACAAACCTTATATGAACTCAATTCTTTAATTTCTTCAACAGAACTTGATTTAAGTGTTAAAGAATCTGGAATAATTAAAATCATATTCACAGAAAAATTAGACTTCACATCTGGATTTAAAGCATAAATATCTGCGGGCATAATTTTGTATACCCTAGCGATACTTTCTACAGACTCGCCTACGTTGACACGATGTGTTTTTAAGTTTTGAGCGAAGCCGAAACCACTAAAAACAAAAAACAACGAAATAATTAAAAAATTTTTCATATTCTATATTACTTAGCTCCTATAACAAATGATTTAGGAATTATTCCCATTCAATCGTCGCCGGAGGTTTTGAACTTATATCATACACAACTCTATTGACACCCTTTACTTTATTGATAATATCATTAGAGGTTTTCTGAAGAAATTCATAGGGTAAATTGACCCAATCGGCTGTCATTCCATCCGTACTTTCAACAGCTCTTAATGCCACACATTTTTCATAGGTACGCTCATCGCCCATAACTCCTACACTATTGACTGGCAGGAGCATTGCGCCGGCTTGCCAAACTTTGTCATATAAATCCCATTCCCGTAATCCATTTATAAAAATAGCATCTACTTCTTGTAAAATCTGAACTTTTTCGGGAGTAATATCTCCTAAAATTCGAATGGCTAATCCCGGTCCAGGAAAAGGATGACGCCCTAACAATTTGGAATCAATTCCCATCGAAGCACCAACACGTCTTACTTCGTCTTTAAACAAAGCTCTCAATGGCTCTACAACTTGTAATTTCATAAAATCAGGTAAGCCACCAACATTATGATGACTCTTAATCGTGGCACTAGGCCCCCCAGTTGCAGAAACACTTTCAATCACATCAGGATAAATTGTGCCTTGCGCTAACCATTTCACATCTTTTATCATTTGAGCTTCGTCATCAAAAACTTCGATAAACACACGGCCAATGGCTTTACGTTTGAGTTCTGGGTCTTCAAGTCCTGCAAGCGCATCCAAAAAGCGTGCCGAAGCATCCACTCCTTTGACATTGAGCCCCATACCTTCGTATTGCGTTAAGACACTCGAAAACTCATCTTTTCTTAACAATCCATTATTTACAAAAATACAATAGAGATTTTTTCCAATCGCTTTGTGCAATAAAATAGCGGCGACGGTCGAATCAACTCCGCCAGACAATCCAAGAACAACTTTATCGTCTTGAATTTTAGCTTTTAAATCGGCCACAGTCTCATCCACAAAAGAATCTGGGGTCCAATCTTGTTGAAGTCCAGAAATTGTGACTAAGAAATTTTGCAATATTTTTTTTCCGTCTGTAGAATGATAGACTTCAGGGTGAAATTGAATCGCATACGTTGATTCACCTTCAATTTTATAAGCAGCGTTTTCCACATCATGAGTACTGGCTAACAAAACGCCGTTCGTTGGCAATTCTTTGATGGTATCACTATGACTCATCCAAACTTGACTCCCTGCGTTCACTCCTTCTAAAAAGGCTTCATTTACTTTTACGTAAGATAAATTTGCACGTCCATATTCTCTTGTATTTGATGGAGCGACGATACCACCCGAAAAATGGGCTAAATACTGAGCACCATAACAAACTGCCAACATGGGCTTAAGTCCGCGAATGTTTGATAAATCGGGATGTAAGGCGTCATCACCTCGCACCGATTGTGGACTACCCGAAAGCACAACGGCTTTGAATTCGTCTAAGTTGGTTGGAATTTTATTGAAGGGATGAATCTCACAATATATATTTAGCTCCCTAACACGGCGAGCTATAAGTTGAGTATATTGGGATCCAAAATCGAGAATTAATACCTTATCGTGTTGCATAGTCAAAAGTAATATTTATAAATAAAATGAGCCCCTAAATTTTGAAATTTTTAAAGGGTTAATACATGAAATTTCTGATTTAATGGTGCAAGCTCTAATTTTAAGTGTTTTATAAATTCTTCGCCATGCTCAAGGTAGAATTCTGTAAAATTTGTGTAACGCTCTTGCAAGCCGCCATTTGGAAAAAGCTCAAGGTGGATCGTTTCCAAACGATTGATGTAATCTTTATGCGATTTTTTCTCTGCTTTTAGAAGCCGCTTTTCTAAAGCTTCCAAACCTTTGAGTTGTTTTTTTTCTTGAGCTGCTACAGCACCTTTAAAAGACTTATCGGTCTGATC
Organism: Formosa sp. Hel1_33_131; assembly: GCA_949499105.1. Taxonomy (GTDB): domain Bacteria; phylum Bacteroidota; class Bacteroidia; order Flavobacteriales; family Flavobacteriaceae; genus Hel1-33-131. Next base: position 16,765 of record CATEFX010000005.1, read on the forward strand.
AGCAATCAAATAAAGTGCCTCAAATTGTTTTTTTAGATGTGATTTTTGAATTGAAAAATCAACAGCTAATGATGATATCTTTTTGATTTGTGACGCAATTAAGACGTCTTTATCTTGAAACAATTCAGACATGGATACCTTTAATTTATCTAATTTTTGATGCTGCTTTTGACTGATTAAAAGCACCGAGTTTCGATGTAATAAAATCGGAAAAGTGATGTGTTCTGCTTCAAAATAGGATTTCAGTTGAAGCCAATACGATACTTCACCGCCACCCCCAATATAACAGAGATTTGGCAAAATAGTTTCTTGATACAATGGGCGCATGATCACATTCGGAGAAAAGTGTTCTGGATTTGATTGCACTTCTGCTAACAAGGCCTCTAAACCCCATTGAATATCAGTGTTTAAAACAGAAAAATGTGATTCCTTTTTAACGATACGCTCGCGTATATTATCCTTGAGATAAAATAAATTTAATTCTCGTGGATTCACTTGAATTTTATAGGCAGCATCAATCGCTGTTAACTGTTCATTGGTCTGAGAAACGGACTTATAAGCTTGTTGATTTGTAAACTCAGAGGTGAGTTGTGGAATAAATAATCGCTTTAAAGCCGCATCATTTCCATCGATGATCAGCAAACCATCCTCCCCAAATAAGGCATGAACTAAATAGCGGGTGGCGTCTGCTAAATTTGAATGGTTTAGATACGTATTTTTAACGAGCTCTTTAAGTGTCTGGGCGTGACTCGAATCTCCCAAAATGTTGGAAAAAACAGTGACAAATTCAGACAACTCAGAAGTGTCTAAAACGCCTACCGCTCCAGACGTATTTTGCGACCATTGGAAGCGTTTGTTTTGAAAATTAAAATGATTAATTTCTTCAAAATCATGGTCTTCTGTGGCCATCCAAAAAACAGGAATAAAATTGTTTTCAGGAGCGTTTTTTTTTAATTCTTTCGCTAAATTGAGTGTCGAAATAATCTTATATAAGAAATACAAAGGGCCGCCCATCAGGTTTAATTGGTGCCCTGTGGTCACCGTAAATGTGTTTTCTTTTGTAAGGGACTGAATCGCATTTCTAGTCACTTCTGAGGGTGCTAGATCAGAATATTGTTGTGTGAATGCTTCCACTAAGACCGAACGTTTTTCGGATGTGAATTCGAATTTTTTAGCTTCACATTGTGCTTTAAAATTTTCTAAATTTGGAAACCGATGATACAGTGACTGTAATTCCGGGCGATTTTCTACATAATCGCAGATCAGCTTAGATACATAGGCAGTGTCTCGGAACGAAATAAAGTCTGTTGACATAGTAGTTACTTAATAGATGTAAAGATACTTTATTTCTTTTGCAGTTGGAACGAAAATTTTTAAAGTAAAAACGAGAGGATCAAATAGCCACAAATTATGTCAAGTCGTTTTTAATAAGGAGATTGCCACGTCGTACCTCCTCGAAATGACGGAGGAGGGAGGGGTGAATTAGACAGGAATTACTGATGGTCGGAGATTTCAGTGACCAAAAAACCGTTTTTCTTTATAAAAACCACGAGCACGATATTTATCGGTTATCCTAAATTGGTATTCTTTATTTTTCTTAGGCTGTAATAGTTTTAATTTAACTACATGAGATGTCCTTGCTCAAAGTAGTCTTTGGCTTTGAGATAGGGTTTAATGAGTTCTCTCTTTTTTAAATAAGCAACTACTGAGTCAGTTTCATAAACTTTCATCAGTCAGATAGTTGAAAGCTGATAATGGTTTATCTTTTATAGTTTCGGGGATGGTAGAAGATTCTTTAGTTTGCTTAAACTGAAGTGCCATGAAATTCAATACATTTCTCAGTTCTTCTCAGTTCTTCTCAGTTGCTAAATGTTTTTGGAGAGAGAGTGGTTGCCCGTTTTTGATAGTAATCGTTGTCATGATCTATTTTTTTACACTATAAATATATTAAAAAAGGATGTAATTTAGAATCAAAGACTTAAAATATTCGAATTAAGCGACTAAACCACTTCGGCATACAGATCAAAATCGGCAGCTTCTGTGACTTTAACCGTCGCAAATTCGCCTGTTTTTAGATAGGTTTTAGACGCATCGATTAACACTTCATTATCCACATCTGGAGAATCAAATTCTGTGCGCCCTACAAAGTATTCGCCTTCTTTACGATCAATGACTACTTTAAAGGTTTCGCCAATTTTAGCTTGGTTCAATTCCCATGAAATTTGAGATTGAATTTCCATGATTTCGTTGGCTCGGGCTAATTTTACGTCTTCTGGCACATCATCCTCTAAATTAAACGCATGTGTGTTTTCTTCATGTGAATACGTAAAACATCCTAATCGCTCAAAACGCATGGCTTCAACCCATGCTTTTAGGGTTTGATAGTCTTCTTCTGTTTCTCCTGGATACCCAACGATTAAGGTCGTTCGGATGGTCATTTCTGGGACCGCTGCTCTAAATTGCTTAAGAAGTTTAGTTGTTTTTTCTTGAGTAGTTCCACGACGCATACTTTTCAGGATTTTATCTGAAATATGTTGTAATGGAATATCAAGGTAATTACAGATTTTAGGTTCGCGTTTCATCACCTCTAACACATCCATCGGGAAACCCGTTGGAAATGCATAATGCAAACGAATCCATTCAATTCCTTCTACTTTCACCAAAGCCTCTAAAAGTTCGGCAAGGTTTCGTTTTTTATAAATATCTAATCCGTAATATGTTAAATCTTGTGCAATCAGCACCAATTCCATGACACCATTAGCTGCTAATTTCTCGGCCTCTATGACTAGGTTTTCGATAGGTGTTGACTTGTGTTTTCCACGCATCAAAGGGATGGCACAAAAGCTACAAGGACGATCACAGCCTTCGGCAATTTTTAAATACGCATAATTTTTTGGCGTAGTTGTTAAGCGTTCACCAATAAGTTCATGCTTATAATCGGCGCCTAATGCTTTGAGTAATTGTGGCAATTCGGTCGTCCCAAAATACTGATCGACATTGGGAATTTCTTTCTGTAAATCTGGTTTATAACGTTCGCTCAAACACCCAGTTACAAAGACTTTATCAACCTCGCCATCTTCTTTCTTTTGCATGTAATCTAAGATGGTATTCACACTTTCTTCTTTGGCATTATTAATAAAGCCACAGGTGTTGATCACTACAATATTACCCTCTTCTTCGTGAACCACTTCTTTTCCACTGGCTTTGAGTTGCCCCATTAACACTTCGCTATCATAGACGTTTTTACTACAGCCTAAAGTGATGACGTTAATTTTATTTTTTTTAAGTGTTTTGGTTCTCATTTAGTGGAGTTAAATACTGTGATTTATTTAAAAAATGAATCTACAAATTCATATTTATTAAAAACTTGAAGGTCTTCTAATCCTTCACCAATACCAATATATCTGACAGGAATTTGAAATTCATCACTAATTCCGATGACTACCCCGCCTTTGGCAGTACCATCTAATTTGGTAATAGCTAAGGCTGTTACTTCCGTCGCAGCGGTAAATTGTTTCGCTTGTTCAAATGCATTTTGACCAGTAGAACCATCGAGAACCAACAACACTTCATGCGGTGAGTAGTCTACAACTTTTTGCATAACGCGTTTCACTTTGGTTAATTCGTTCATCAAATTAACTTTGTTGTGTAAACGACCTGCGGTATCAATAATTACAACGTCGGCCTTAGAAGTCACAGCACTTTGTAAGGTATCAAATGCTACAGAAGCAGGATCACTCCCCATCGATTGTTTTATAATTGGAACTCCCACACGGTCCGCCCAAACTTGTAACTGATCAATGGCAGCCGCTCTAAACGTGTCGGCAGCACCTAAAACGACGCTTAAGCCTTGTTTTTTAAGTTGGTAAGCGAGTTTTCCAATGGTCGTTGTTTTACCAGCACCATTCACTCCCACCACCATAATTACGTAGGGTTTGTGTGTTGAAGGGATCGAAAACTTGGTTTCTTCTCCAGAGTTTGTTTCTGATAATAAACCGGCTATTTCTTCTCTTAGAATTAGATTTAAAGCATCGGTTCCAACATATTTATCTTTGGAGACGCGAGCTTCAATTCGGTCAATAATTTTTAAAGTTGTATTTACTCCTACATCGCTAGAAACAAGGACTTCTTCTAAGTTATCTAATACATCTGCATCCACTGTGGATTTTCCAACAACGACTTTGCTTAGCTTATCAAAAAAAGTGGTTTTAGATTTCTCTAAACCCTTATCAAGCGTGGCTTTTTTGTCGGATGAAAAAATGTTTTTAAAAAAACTCATAAGTCAACTATGTATCTATTTACAAAAATAACATTAAAAGTGAGTAAACTAAAAAATAAAAGCCGCTTTATAAAAAAGCAGCTTTAAATATGTTTATGAAAAAGGGGTCTTAATTACTTACTTAAGAACTCATTTACCTTTTCAGGCGTCATAATAGATTCTACAAAAGTGTAAGCACCAGATTTTGGAGACTTCACCATTTTGATCGCTTTTGTTAAACGCTTTGATCCTGTTTGTAAGGATGCTACTGATTTCTTTGCCATGATTCAAATGTGTTACATTTGAAATTTTACTTGCGTAAAATTTCTAATTATTTAATTTCTTTATGAACCGTCATTTTCTTAAGGATAGGATTAAATTTCTTAATCTCCATACGATCCGGTGTATTCTTCTTATTCTTAGTGGTAATATATCTAGAAGTTCCTGCTTTCCCAGAATCCTTATGCTCAGTGCACTCTAATATTACTTGAACTCTATTTCCTCTTTTTGCCATTTTGAAATGCTTTTAACGGTGGTTTATTTTAAAAAACCTTTAGACTTTGCTGCTTTTATTGCTGCGTAAATACCAATTTTATTGATAGTTTTCAAGGCTGCAGTAGACACCTTTAATGTTACCCAGTTATCATCTTCTGGAATATAAAAACGTTTTTTGATTAAATTGACATTAAATCTACGTTTAGTTCTATTCAAGGCATGAGAAACGTTGTTTCCAAACATTGCTCTTTTACCTGTAAGTTCACAAATTCTTGACATTTTTCTTAACTTTAATTGTTTTGTTGTTTCAAAACGAGGTGCAAAAATACGAATTCTTTAGAAGTACGCAAACTTTATATTAGCATTTTTTAAAAATTTCTTTTTGAAACAATGTAAATGCCATTGTCACTGCTTTTTGAACGACCCTAAGTCGTTGTTTTCCAAAGTTAAACTGCTGCGAAAACACCCCGTCTGGTGTTGCAATTGCGATGCAAACGGTTCCGATTTCTTCGTCCGAATCGCCTTTCGAAGGGCCTGCATTGCCTGTGGTTGCGATTCCGTAGTCTGAATTAAACAAGGTTTTCACATTTTGAGCCATCGCTTCAGCAACTTCCAAACTGACCACGGAATTCGAAGCGATCAATTCAGAATCAACTTTTAAAACATCTATTTTAATAGCGGTTGAATACGCCACTAACCCCCCTTTAAAATAGGCAGAAGCTCCTGGATGTGCTGTTATATTTTCTGCAATTTTACCGCCAGTGCAACTTTCGGCTACTGCAAGCGTTTTTCCGTGTTTTACAAGTTGATTGCCAATGATTTGTTCAATAGACGATTGCTCTTCAAACCCTACAAACACATCATTTATTAAGGGTAATAAGGCCGAAACTTGTGCGTCGACCCCCGCAGTGATTGCTGCTTTATCGAAACCTGTTGAGGACAATCGCAATCGAACTCTTCCTAAATTTGGCAAATAGGCAAGTTTTATAGATTCTGGCAAGGCCGCTTCCCAATCCTTAATCCGATCGGCAATGACACTCTCCCCTAGCCCATAGGTTAGAAGTGTTTTGTGTAGTATAAATGGACGGTCAAATTTTTCAGAGATTCTAGGCAAAACCTCATCATTCATCAAGCCTTTCATCTCGTAAGGCACCCCGGGTAATGAAATAAAAATAGTATTGTTTTTTTCGAGCCACATACCAGGTGCACTTCCCGATTTATTCATGAGGGCTGTGGCTTTAGAAAGCACCAGCGATTGATCGATATTAACCTGTAACAAGGGTTGTTTTACAAAATGCTCCCATAGGTACTTGATATTTTTCAAGACCGCTTCATCATACACCAAGGTATCATCAAAATACTGGGCTAAAGTTGTTTTGGTAATATCATCTTTTGTAGGACCAAGTCCGCCTGTAATAATTACAATATCAACCTGTTTTTCAGCCGCTTCAAACGCTTTCAAAATATGAGTCTTATCATCTTGAACGGATGTAATTTGATACACTGATACGCCTATTTTATTCAACTCTGTCGCTATAAACGCAGAATTAGTGTCCACGATTTGACCAATTAAAATTTCATCTCCAATCGTAATTATTTCTGCTTTCATATGTTATTTAACTTTGATTGAAAAAAATTCTTCCTCGCCAATATATCCTTTTAAAGAATCATTCGGTTGCACCCGACTCACGCCAGAAGGGGTTCCTGTAAAAATAATATCTCCAATTTTTAAAGTGAAAAACTGAGAAATGTATGCAATGATATCGTCAATATTCCAAAGCATCTCATTGGTACTCGCTGACTGTACTATTTCATCATTTTTATGTAGACTAAATTGAAGATTGGAAAGAGACTCGAAATTGGATTTTGACACCCATTTACCAACGACAGCCGAGCCGTCAAAGGCTTTTGATTTTTCCCAAGGCAATCCTTTTTCTTTGAGTTTCTGTTGAAGATCTCGTGCCGTAAAGTCAATCCCTAAACCAATTTGATCGTAGTATTTATGAGCGAATTTTGAATCGATGTATTTACCAACGCGATTTATTTTTACTAAGACTTCGACTTCGTGATGCACCTCATCAGAAAAATCGGGAATAAAAAAGGGTTGTTTTTTTAACAGGATTGCGGTATCAGGTTTCAAAAAAATAACCGGTTCTTTTGGCTTTTCATTATTGAGCTCTGAAATATGTTGCGCATAATTACGCCCAATACAAATTAGCTTCATTATTGAAGTTTATTATTAAACGCCCGTAGTTTGATGGCTGTTAATACTTTTTTGGTGTAAAGTGGGAAATCTGCTGAAAGTAACCACCCAAAATATCCAGGCTCTTTTTCAAGAATTTCCGTCACTTTTTTACCCTTATGTTTTCCAAAAGAAAAACATTCATCACCATCTTTATCATACGCAATAAAACCAGCAAAGTCAGCAAGTTTTTTGCGAGAACTAAAGTCTGCTAAAAATTTTGTATCGTTTTCTAAATCTTCATAACGATCCAGTTGTGCTTTTAAAACCTCATAGGTCGCCATGGTATCGGCTTCTGCGCTATGCGCATCTTCGAGACTTCTATCGCAGTAAAACTTAAATGCTGCAGTCAAAGTACGTTGCTCCATTTTATGAAAAATCGTTTGCACATCTACCGATTGCCTGTTTTTCATATCAAAATCAATACCTGCTCTTAGCATTTCTTCGGCCAATAAAGGAATGTCAAAACGGTTAGAATTAAAGCCTCCTAAATCAGAGTCTTTAATCCACGTATTAACTTCTTTAGCAAGTGTATTAAATGTGGGTGCATTGGCCACTTTCTCATTGGTGATGCCGTGAACTGCAACGACTTGTGGCGGAATTGGCATTTCTGGATTTACTAACCAGGTTTTCTTTTCTTCTGAACCGTCGGGGTTTACTTTTAAAATAGAAATTTCAACAATTCGGTCTTTGGTAATACTGATACCAGTGGTTTCTAAATCAAAGAAACAAATGGATTTGTTTAGGTTTAGTTGCATAATTATAGTGTTCGAGTTTCATCCCATGCTTCGAGGTATTCTTTGACAGTTTTTATAAACTGACCGCCTAGCGCTCCATTGACCACTCGGTGGTCATAAGAATGTGATAAAAACATTTTTTGTCTAATTCCAATAAAATCGCCTTCACTAGTTTCAATCACTGCTGGGACTTTTCTGATGGCTCCAAGCGCAAGAATTCCAACTTGTGGTTGATTGATAATAGGCGTTCCCATGATACTTCCAAATCCGCCAACATTAGTCACCGTATAGGTTCCATCTTGAATATCATCTGGTTTTAATTGATTCGTTCGTGCACGAATCGCCAAATCATTGACTCTTTTGGTCATCCCAATAAGGTTTAATTGATCTGCATTTTTGATGACGGGGACAATTAAATTGCCATCTTCTAAAGCCGCAGCCATTCCGATATTGATATTTTTTCGTTTGATTATTTCTCCATCTTGAACCGACACATTCAGCATTGGATGCAAGGTTAATGCATGTGCCACAGCTTCCATAAATATTGGGGTAAAAGTGATGTTTTGCCCTTCTCGAGCTTTAAAACTATCTTTAATTTTTAGCCTCCAATTCCAAATTTTAGTCACATCTACTTCAATAAAAGACTGCACATGTGCCGCCGTTTGAAGTGAATCCGTCATATGCTTAGATACTAACTTGCCCATACGCGTCATCTCAATGATTTCATCTTCACCACGGCTCACTACTGGAGTGACGGCAGATATAGAAGGCGTCGATAGGACATTATCCACTTGCTGTTCTTGTACGACTGGTTGTGACTGCGGTTGTGGCGAATTAGGTTTATTTGACAAATAGGACAATATATCTTGTTTGGTCACTCGTCCTTCTTTTCCAGAGCCTTTTACGGCATCCAGTTCTGATTGTGTAATGCCTTCTTTTTTTGCAATGTTTTTTACTAGGGGCGAATAAAAACGTGCATCATTTGAGGCTATCGAAGTCAAGGTTTCTTGAACTTTTTCAATAGAGGATTCTAATTCCACAGCTTCTACCGGTTCTTCAGATGGGATGACGTCTGGAATAGACGCGTTGACAGCCTCGAAACTAGATTCTGTCTCAATAATGGCGATCGTTTGTCCAACTTCTATAATCGCATCCACTTCAAATAATTTCTGAGTTAAGATGCCTTCAACTTCACTCGGTATTTCACTATCAACCTTATCTGTTGCAATTTCTAAAACAGCTTCATCAGCTTCAATGGTATCGCCTACTTCTTTAAGCCATGCTGTCAGCGTGGCTTCGGCTACACTCTCACCCATTTTGGGTAATTTAAGTTCAAATTTTGCCATAGTTTTATGCGAATAGGTAAATTAATATAGACTACAAAATTAACTAAAATAGATGAAACAACTTAGAAATATCAGAATTGTATTACGTCTCCAATACTGTCCGCTGAATTACTCCCAAGAATATAGGTGCAATTTCTGGGGTGAATTTTATAAATAGACTGTTTGGGTTTAGAAACCTGCATCTGATCAATAATCGACTTAAATGACATCGTTGATGCATCAAAAATTAATTCAGAACTTGAGCTTACTTCATCTACAGAAGCGATCAGCCTTGGATTCAATTTTTTAACTAATTGAGCTTCTGGATTTGATGAAATTAATACAGATTTATACTTAATTTCAGGTTGTTGCTGTTTCAACGGTTTTAATAGAACTAATAGTTTGATTGCTACAGAAACCAACAGATCAGAAAAGAAATTGGATTTAAAATGTTTTTGATGAAAAATCTGCATGGCTCCATAAAACCGTTTGAGATACATTTCATTTCTTCGTGTACTTTCGCCTTTATAATGAATAACGGTGGTGCCTCCAAAATAATAATTATCGTGGCCCTCTTTAAGCGATTTATAAGAAAAATCGATGTCTTCTCCGTACATAAAGTAATCTTCGTCGAAGCCCTTTAAGGACTCATATATCGATCGTTTGAGTAACATAAATGCACCCACTAAAACCTCAACTTTTGCGGTCTCATGTTCCTTAATATGAGTCGCATAGTACCGTTGAGAATTTCCAAGTATTTTTTTAATCGCAATTTTAACTACAGGAATATTTCGTTTACTCTCAGGAAGAAATTTCCCAGAACCATCAACCAATCGACAGCCAATAATTCCCAAGTTTGTTTGTGTATCTGCAAAATTGAGAATCGTTCTAAAAGTATCTTCCGCAACCACTGTATCTGGGTTTAGAATACAGACATACGCACCCTTGGCAACTTTAACCGCTTGATTATTGGCTATTGAAAATCCGACGTTTGATGTGTTCTGAATTAAAACTACTGACGGGAATTTCTCCTTTACCATCTCGCAACTATCGTCCTTTGAATTATTGTCTATCACAATAATTTCTGAAGGAATATCGACTAAAGCTGCTTCTACACTTTGCAGGCACAGCTCGAGAAAGTAGCGCACATTATAATTTAGAATGACAACTGATAGTTTCAAGATAATTTAGGATTTAAGAGAGAGTTCAAATGGAATTCTATTGGTGATGCTTCGTCCAAGCGTGACTTCGTCGGCATATTCTAACTCATCTCCGACAGAAATTCCACGCGCAATGGTTGAAATTTTTACATCGGTATCTTGAATTTGTTTAAAAATATAAAAATTAGTCGTATCCCCTTCCATCGTAGAACTCAACGCAAAAATAAGTTCTTTCGTATTTCCTAACCGAACTTTTTCAATTAAGCTATTAATTTTTAAGTCGTGAGGTCCGACACCATCCATCGGAGATATTTTACCCCCTAGCACATGATAAACGCCTCTATAAGATGCAGTACTTTCAATGGCCATCACATCTCTAATATCTTCTACCACACACACCACATCTTGTTGACGGTTGCTATTGATGCAAATTTCACACAATTCTGAATCACTAATATTGTGGCAGTTTTTACAAAAGTTAATATTCTGACGCATCTTTTGCAAGGCATCCGCCAAATGAAGTGTCTGCGACTCAGGCTGACGCATCAAATGAAGTACGAGCCGTAAAGCTGTTCGTCGACCAATGCCAGGCAATTGCGCCACTTCATCTACGGCACTTTGTAATAATTTTGATGAAAATTCCATGACACAAATTTAGATAAAATTATGCGAACTTATATCCTAAATTTAAAGACTCCTAAGACTTCGAAAAAGAGATTAATTTATAATTAATTTTTTAGTAATTCCCTGACTTAATGAATTGACTTTTAAGAAGTAAATTCCTTTTGGAGCCTGTAATTCTATTTCAGGATTTTGAGATAAATCTCTGTTTTTTTCATAAAAAACCAACTTTCCAAGCGTATTATATATTTTGATAGTCACTTGAGTGTTTAATTTCCAATTCAGTTTAAAGATCCCTGTGGTCGGGTTTGGTGATAAAACCAACTCCGAAACTTCTAAGTCATCCACGCCTAAACCTGCAGGATTGTACAAATTAACACGCCACAATCCACGTCCGTATGTTGCCACATACAATTTATTATCTGCCGTATTGATTTCTAGCTCATTAACTTTAACATTAGGCAGTCCAGTATCATAAGGCGTCCACGATGTTTCATTATTTCTGAGGTAATAAATCCCATAATTCATTCCTAGGTACAATATATCTTCGTCATAAGTCGTATCCCATACCAAGGCCAAGGCACTAAAATTCGGCAAGTCATGTTTTGCAACACTCCAAGTTGCGCCACCATCAATTGAAACATAGATTTTATCTGATGAAGCGGTCGCAATGGCTAGTTTACTAGGATTGGTAGGATGAAGGGCAATGGAATTGATATCTCCAGAAAACCCTGTCAGTTGCACCCAATCGCCGTCTGAGCCACCATTGGTCGTTTTGTAAAGATTACTCCTAAACGCAGCATACATGGTATCGCTATCCGAGGGTGCTATTTTTAGATGATTTGCTTTGGCACCAAAATCTTGTGAGATAGAGTTCCAAGAATCACCCCCATCAAGAGATTTATATATTTGACTGTAGCCAGAATAAAGGGTCGCAGCAACATTAGGGTCTTGCTCAAAAGGGGTCACCCAACTACCATCAGGGCCATCAATATCGTCAAAATATCCATGGTTGATCCAATTACTACTAGCTCCTTGATCGTATGATTTGTATAACGTCCCTCCTTGAGAGGTCCCATATAAGATATCAGGATTTGAATGGTCAACAAAAGTTTCCATTCCATCGGCTCCTAACCAATCATACCAAATACCATCTGCTCTATAAACCGAAGTTCCATTGTCTTGTGAGCCTCCGGAAACAATCACAGGGTCTGTTTGGCTGATTCCAATTTTATAAAATTGACGAATTCCCAAACCAGCTGTTAAATCGGTATAGTAAGTACTGCTGACATTCTCCGGGTCATTAGCCACAAAAATGCCGCCATCACTCCCCACATATATTTTGTCATTATGATAGATCATAAGATCAATGTCGGCATGACAGTACCCTATGTTTTGATTTGCTGCAGAGCCTGGTTGCCATTGTGAGGTCACCGTAAAATCCGTTCCGCCATTGGTTGATCTCCAAGAAAGGATGCCCGCAATGTGAACGTCATCTACATCAGATGGGTTAACGATGACATCCATATCTCTTGGCGCCTGCCCTCTGTTGTCGCTTGCATCTGATTCATAGCCAAAATAATTTTTTCCGGCATGGTCTAATTTAGAAAAACTAGAACCACTATCGGTTGATTTATAAAACCCTCCAAATCTGCCACTATTAGCTTCAAGTACATACACAACCTCAGGATTGTTTGCAGAAACGCCTATCATTTTTGGGCTATTACTAAAGCTTTCGGGAATAGGAGAAATTAAAGCATCAAAATCATCTGAAAACACAATCCCTAATGTAGGATCCTCTACAGAAACATCATCTAGAGTAATCCCTCTAGCAAAGTTTGATGTTCCTTCAAACGCTATATAATAGTCTCCAGATGGATTTGGTAAATCAAGTGAAACCTCTTGCCATGCTGTAACCTCACCGGATATAGTCGCAAGTGAAGTCCATGTTGCTTCGGGTCCTGTTTTATAAAAAATATTGAGCTCATCTACGTCGCCATCCCAATTGACACTTGTAAAATAAAATTTTAAAACTGGGTCCGAGCTGCCAGAAATATTAAGAGCTGGTGATATTAACTTGGTAATTGGATAGGAAGCATAATTCTTAGCAAAACGAGCTAACTTTAATCCACTTCTAGGAGTCACAGAATTATTCAGGTTAGATTCAGCTATGGTCCAATCCGTAGTCCCAGACACATATCCTTGACTCCAAAAATGTGGCGTTACTGGGAAATAAGGGATTACAGTATACTGTTGAGTTTTTGTAAAACTCTGACCGCCATTTGTTGATTTAAAAAATGAATCCCCCGAAGCGTAAATCGTACTGGTATCATCTGGCTTAAACTCTATATCGTACCCTCTATAAGAATCTGTGTGGATTTTCTCCCAACTCTGACCACCATCTATAGATTGAAAAACTCCAGAAAATTGGGTTGAACAAAATAGCTGATCTATATTATTTGGGTTGATTAAAATTTTATTAACATTTCCATCCCCTGTATCAGCTAATTCGTTCCAAGTTGCCCCAGAGTTTATAGATTGAAAAATAACACCATTACTACTTCCCCAATAATATACATTTGGCTTACTAGGGTGTATTGTCAATGCATACACCTCAATATTGGAGAGATTATCTGTTAATGCAGTCCAGGTTGCAGTACCATTAGTAGTTTTCCAAACACCGCCCCCTGGAGATCCAATAATGATATGATCTTCATCGTTGGGATCAATGGCTATACTGGTAATTCGTCCAACACCTGGATTCCAACCCGAAGTTTGATTCCAATAGGATGGCCCTAATTGTTCCCAGTTAGGGATCGTATTCATTCGTCCTAATTGTGTAGACTTGTTTTGATAGGAATTGTACCGTTCTAACTCCTTATAATAAAACGAAGGTGACTTTAAAAGTCCATTGTCATCTTGCATGCGAATCGCATCATACTCCCAGCGTTTAAAACTTTTGTAGCCAGTTCCTCTACCAGTATCTCTGTTTTCAAAATAGGCTTGTGCAGCATTTTGAACTTCTAAAACTGTGTATTGGTTTGAGTTCATCATCTCAAGATAGTCTTGAGCTTCGATAGATAAAAACGACAATAGGAAAACCCCTAAAATAAAGGTTGATTTATTCATAATAAAGTTATAATTGGTTAATATTGTAAAGGTAACCAATACTATTTTAGCACATGAGTTCTTTTTTAATTATTACACTCCTTTTAGGGTATTTTCTAGTATTAATTCTCATTTCATATTTGACAGGGAAAAACGACTCCAATGTGGACTTTTTTAAAGCCGGTAAACAATCGCCCTGGTACCTGGTGGCTTTTGGAATGATTGGCGCATCGTTGTCGGGGGTTACTTTTATATCGGTTCCTGGCTGGGTGGATGCCTCTCAGTTTAGTTATTTTCAAGTGGTATTGGGTTATATGGTGGGCTATGTGGTGGTCGCTTTTGTGCTTCTTCCTGTGTATTATAAATTAAATTTAACCTCCATATACGAGTATCTTTTTCAACGGTTTGGGTTTGTAAGCCACAAAACAGGGGCTTTTTTCTTTTTTGTATCCCGAGTTTTAGGCGCTGCCTTCCGATTGTATTTAGTCGCCATTGTATTGCAACAATTTGTATTTAATGAGTGGAATGTCCCTTTCGAAATTACGGTCATCATTTCTATTTTACTAATTTGGATTTACACCTTTAGAGGCGGTATTAAAACCATTGTTTGGACGGATACGCTTCAAACCTTATTTATGATCACGGCAGTGGTATTGTCCATCTACTTTATCACCGATAGTTTGGGCTGGAGTTTTACAGAATTTTTGGCTTCTGATGAATTAAAATCCTACAGCACTATTTTTAATACTGATAATATTCTAGAAAAAAACTACTTTCTGAAATCCTTTTTTGGCGGTCTGTTTATCACCATTTGTATGACCGGATTGGATCAGGACATGATGCAAAAAAACCTAACGTGCAAATCACTAAAAGACGCTCAGAAAAATATGCTATCCTTTAGCATTGTACTTACTTTTGTGACCTTTTTATTTATGCTTCTTGGGGCGCTATTATTTATTTATGCCAAGAAAAATAATATCGCAATTCCACTTCTAGACGGCAAACCTAAAACAGATTTATTGTTTCCAGAAATTGCTTTGAACAGTGGTTTAGGAATTACACTAGGTATTACTTTTATTTTGGGATTGATTGCCGCTGCTTACAGTAGTGCCGATAGTGCCTTGACGTCCTTGACGACCTCTTTTTGTGTGGATATTTTGGATCTGAAAGATAAATCTGAACACGAGCAAAAATCAATTCGTAAAAAAACACATATTGGAATGAGTGTGCTTTTGGTGGTGGTCATCATCGCTTTTAAATACATTCTAAACTCCAACGTTATTGACAGCTTATTAACCGTCGCGGGTTACACCTACGGGCCTCTTTTGGGACTCTTTTCTTTTGGAATCTTTACAAATTATAAGATCAAAGATCGGTATGTTTGGATGGTTGCACTCGCTTCAGTGACGATCGTGTTTTTAATTGGAAAAATCCCTTCAGAATCTTTAGGCGGCTATGTCATCGGCTACGAACTCCTCCCCCTTAATGGGCTCTTAACTTTTTTAGGATTAATACTGATTCGTCGAAAGTAAGACCAAGGTACATGCCACTTCATAACTGATAAAAGCCTGGTTTAACCGCTCATAAAATACGGGATTTTCGGTCCCTGGATTAAAGATCACACGCGCAGGTTTTAGGCCGATGATATACTCATAATACGCTTCTTGTCTTTTTGGATTTAAATATAAGGTGACCGTATGAATATTTTTGTAAGGCTGTAGTTCTGTGTCAATTTCGATTCCGCAAACCGTTCCTTTTTTTAAACCAAATGCTTTGGTTTCAATAGCATTGGAGTTCAATTTATGCAGCGCGATATTAGAATATCTTTCAGGATTTAATGAAGCCCCAAGAACGAGTGTTTTAGTTTCTGACATTGTGTTAAAAATGAATTAATTTGAAATATCTGGTAACAATAGCATTTTAGGTTCGTCTAATCTACTAAGACCCCTAAATTATACCCAAAGAAATGAAAAAAATTGCAGTATTACTTACTCTGTTTGTGTTTTTAAATCCAGCGCTTTACGCGAGCAACCCCATAGATGGTGGAGAAATCAGTGGTCGCGTGATCGACTCAAAACTCAACCAAGCCCTTCCTTACGTCAATATTATTATTAAGTCCACATCAGGAACCATCATCACTGGTGGAATCACAGATGAAGAGGGCTATTTTAAAATTGCGAATATTAAAGAAAACGCCTTTACAGTTTCCGTTCAATACATTGGTTATAAGACGTTGGACCGCGAAATTACGATGGATAAAGGCACCAATAAGATTGATTTAGGAACCCTTATGTTGGAAGAAGACAACACAGCTCTTGATGAAGTCACGGTCATCGCTGAAACGTCTAGTATCCAACAAAAAGTAGACCGAAAAGTGATTACGATTGGAAAAGATTTAGCGGCCAGCGGAACCGCTTCAGAACTCATGGTTGGGATTCCCTCTGTGAGTGTTGACACTCAAACTGGCGAAATTAGTTTAAGAGGAAATTCGAACGTGCGCGTGATGGTGGATGGAAAATTATCGAATATCCCAACCGCTCAATTGTTAAAACAAATTCCGTCTACCGCCATAAAATCCATCGAATTGATCACCAATCCATCTGCAAAATACAACCCCGAAGGGATGAGTGGATTGATTAATATCATTTTACATAAAAATACCATGCTGGGTTTTAATGGGAACTTTAGTACAGGTATTTCTTATGAAAAAACAGCGAAACTCACCAATGCCCTCACCACCAATTACCGAAATGGGAAATTCAATGTTTTTGCGAATTACAGTAACAATATTTCTAAGAATAAAAATCACGGCCTCATCCAGCGACCCGAAAACAGCTCCAAACAATTATTTAAATTTAACGACGACAGCAAATCTCATTTATTGAAATTTGGAGTGGATTATTACATTAACGACAAACATACACTGTCCATTTTTACAAATCAAAATAAATCAGATTCCAAAAATGACGGAGAATCAAATGCTATTTATGCCAACGATGCTTCATTTAATCAGACTCAATTTTGGCTTGATGATGGCAATGATTCCACCAGTCAATACAATTTTGATTATAAGATAGATTTTGATGACGATGGTCATAACCTAGAATTTGAAATTGACCAGAACACCTACTCTAGTAAGAGTGTTGCCGACTTTTTATTCCCTGTGGGCAGCACCACCGATTATATCGACTTCAATAAAACAGATCGGAAACGAACAACGATCAATCTTGACTACGCGAATTCTATTGACGAACACTCAAAAATAGAACTTGGAGTACAAGCGAATCTCTTTAATTCTTTAATTGGATATGAATCTACAGGGGATACTTTTAACGATGAAGGAGTACTTATCCCAACCCCAAATACAAATTTTGATTACACACGAGATATTTATGCACTGTATGGGAATTATAACCGGAAAATTGACAAATGGTCGTATCAGTTGGGATTGCGATTGGAAAATGTAGAAGTGAATGCCTTAGCGATACAAGCAAGTCAACCGTTAAATAAGATCACTGAAGATCGTTTTTCAAATGACTATTTCGAGTTCTATCCGTCGGCTTACATTACGTATGAAGCTTCTGAAAAAAATTCTTTTCAACTTAATTATAGCAGACGTATCGACCGTCCAGGGATTGGCCAAATAAACCCTATCAAAGAATGGAGCACACCCTTAGTATCTTCCTATGGAAACATCAATCTTCAACCTCAATTCACCAATTCGGTTGAATTTAATTACATCCGGAATATTAAAGGTGGTAGTGTTACTTTTGGAACGTATTACCGACAAATTTCAAATGAAATTAACCGAGCTTTATTTATTGATCGTTCCGACGTGAATTCGGGTCGTTTGATTTTAACCCATGATAATTT
The DNA here is from genome assembly GCA_949499105.1 of Formosa sp. Hel1_33_131. GTDB lineage: Bacteria > Bacteroidota > Bacteroidia > Flavobacteriales > Flavobacteriaceae > Hel1-33-131. Next base: position 34,584 of record CATEFX010000005.1, read on the forward strand.
CGACGATTCAACTGCTTTTGGAGTTGAATTGTCCAGCAGCTATAAACCAAAAAAATGGTGGAGTTTAAACGGTAGTTTTGATTTGTATTCTCAAACACTTATGGGGATCGCAGAGCGGCTGAGCGCCCCAATTGAAACCGCCGATATAAAGGATATCATCACGGAAACAAATTCAGTAGATAATGTTGCTTGGAACTTTAAAGTTTATAACAGTTTCAAGGTAAGTAAAAAAGTTAACCTCACCGCCTTTGGTTTTTATAGAGGTCGAAACTCAAATTTGCAGTTTAACGTGAAACCAATGTACTTTGTGAATGTCGGATCACGCTTCAGTTTTGACGAAGGTAGAGGCAGTATCAGCCTGAACTACAATGACATTTTTAATACCATGAAATTTAGGTTTGATGGGACAAGCCCTTATGTACAAGAAGGTGAGTTTAACTGGGAAAGCAACACCATTTATTTGGGTCTCACTTATCGTTTTGGAAGCACTAAATACAGTGCAAAATCGCGTAAAAACAGATCAGATGACGAAAAATCAGGTGGTGGATTTCTGTAACCCGAAAAACTACCATTTTATAATCACAGATCCCCAGGTAAATCCACTGCCAAAAGCAGCTAAGACAACGGTGTCGCCTTCTTTAATTTTTCCTTGTTCGTGCGCTTCGGACAATGCAATTGGAATGGAGGCAGCAGTTGTGTTGCCGTATTTTTGAATGTTATTATAAACCTGATTGTCAGAGAGTGCAAATCGTTTTTGAATGAATTGAGAAATCCTCAAATTAGCTTGATGAGGAATTAACATATCAATATCAGACACCTCTAAATTATTTTTTTGTAACCCTTCAGTAATCACCTCGCTAAAACGTTTGACAGCATGTTTAAACACAAATTGACCGTTCATATAAGGACGGTAACTTAAATCTTCAGCATCATTATCTTTAATAATATCGGTCACCCAACGGGTGCCCATTCCTGGTGCTTCGGTTGCTAGCTCAAGAGCATGTTTTCCTTCAGAGTGTATATGAGTGGAAAGAATCCCTTTTGAAATATCTTCTTCACGTGATAATACAGCAGCACCAGCGCCATCCCCAAAAATAACTGAAATACTGCGACCTCGAGTCGATTTATCAATTCCATGAGATTGTAATTCACTTCCAATCACAAGAATATTTTTATACATCCCTGTTTTAATAAACTGATCGGCTACAGAAATCGAGTACACAAATCCAGAACATTGCGCTCTAATATCTAAGGCGGCAACAGTATCAATTTCTAAAGCTTCTTGAATTTGAACTCCAGGACCTGGGAAATAATAATCTGGACTTAAAGTAGCAAAAACAATAAGATCGAGGTCTTCTTTGTTGATCCCAGCGTTTGAAATGGCCTTTTTGGCAGCTTCCAACCCCATTGTAAAGGTTGATTGTCCATCGCCTGGTTTTACCCATCGACGTTCTTTGATGCCGGTACGTTCCTGAATCCATTCGTCCGTCGTGTCCATCACTTTAGACAAATCGTCATTCGTGACAATGTTTTCTGGCACATAATGACCTAAACCTATGATTTTTGAGTTGTACATCCTGTATTTTTTGTAAAAAGTGAAACAAATATAAACTAAAATGTCAGTTTGTCACTTTTTAATATTTGGTATTTTTTTTGACAATAGAATTCAAATATAACTTAAAAACAATCACAATTATGTCAAAAGGAACGATTAATGTATCCGTAGATAATATTTTTCCACTGATTAAAAAATTCCTCTATAGCGATCACGAAATATTTTTGCGTGAGCTTGTCAGTAATGCAACCGATGCAACTCTAAAATTAAAGCACCTCACCAATATTGGGGAAGTCAGTGTAAAGTATGGCACGCCTAAAATTGAAATTAAAATCGATAAAGAAGGAAAAAAGCTTCATATTATTGATCAAGGTTTAGGAATGACTTCAGAGGAAGTTCAAAAATACATTAATGAAGTTGCTTTTTCTGGGGCAGAGGAGTTTTTAGATAAGTATAAAGATAAATTAGATGATTCTGGCATTATAGGTCATTTTGGGTTAGGCTTTTACTCGGCATTTATGGTGGCTGAAAAAGTTGAAATCATCACAAAATCTTTCAAAGACGAGCCCGCAGCGCATTGGACTTGTGATGGTAGCCCTCAATACACACTTGAAGGGTCGGACAAAACAGAACGAGGGACTGAAATTATTTTGCATATTGCTGAAGATTCTACGGAATTTCTTGAAGAAGGTCGTATCACAACCCTTTTAAATAAATATAATAAATTCATGCCGATTCCAATTAAATTTGGAACCAAAGAAGAAAATGATGAGACGCATGTCCCTGAGACTACTACTGATAAAGATGGTAAAGAAACCACGGAGCCTCAACGAAAAGTAACGGTAGACAACATCATTAACAACCCGTCACCAGCTTGGACAAAGCTTCCTGCCGATTTGAAAGATGAAGATTATAAAAGTTTTTACCGCGAACTGTATCCTATGCAGTTTGAAGAACCTTTATTTAACATTCATTTAAATGTAGATTATCCTTTCAATTTGACAGGAATTTTATATTTCCCAAAAATGGGTAATGATATGAACATGCAAAAGGACAAAATCCAATTGTATCAAAACCAAGTGTTTGTAACGGATAATGTTGAAGGGATTGTCCCTGAATTTTTAACCATGCTTCGTGGAGTGATTGATTCTCCAGACATTCCCTTAAATGTATCTCGTTCGTACCTTCAGGCTGATGGTGCTGTCAAAAAAATCGCTTCGTACATCACTAAAAAAGTGGCAGATAAAATGAAATCTCTTTTCAATTCAAACAGAGTCGATTTTGAATCCAAATGGAATGATATTAAAATCGTGATTGAGTACGGGATGCTTTCTGAAGATAAATTCTTTGAAAAATCTGAAGCATTTGCCTTGTACCCTTCTGTGGACGGAACGTATTATACGTATGAAGAGCTTTACAACAAAATTAAAGCCAACCAAACGGATAAGGATGATAAGTTAGTGATTTTGTATGCTTCTAATAAAGATGAGCAACACAGTTATATTGAAGCAGCAAAAACAAAAGGCTACGAAGTTTTATTGTTAGATTCACCGATTGTATCTCACTTAATCCAAAAATTAGAAAGCGAGAAAGAAAACACATCGTTTGTTCGAGTCGATTCGGATCATGTTGATAATTTGATCAAAAAAGACGAAGCAACCGTTTCGAAACTTAGTGAAGAAGAAAAAACAACGCTTGAAACCATTTTGAAAAAAGTGGTACCTTCAGAAAAATTCATGGTACAACTAGAGACGATGGATAGCAATTCTGCACCTTTCATGATCACACAACCCGAGTTTATGCGTCGAATGAAAGAGATGCAACAAACTGGCGGCGGAGGCGGTATGTTTGGAATGGGAAATATGCCAGAAATGCATAACCTTATTGTAAACATTAACTCGGAACTGGTTAGTGAAATTTTAAACACAAAAACTAAGAAAAAACAAGAGCGCTTAATCACTCAAAGTTTAGATTTAGCACAATTATCTCAGGGACTTCTTAAAGGAGAGGCCTTAACGAATTTTATTAATCGTAGCTACGAAATGATAAAATAATTTATTTTTAAGCGTTTTGAAAAAAGTAAAAAGACTGTCTGAAAAGGCAGTCTTTTTTTTGTTAAAAATTTTGCATCCAATTAAAACTTAAGTTAATTTCGAACAAACTATAAGCATGTCTCTATTTGATACACCCGAAATTATAAGGCTTCCATTACAAGACGCAGAAATTGATTACTATCCGCAGTTTTTTGGGTTGGAAGACGCAAACGCACTCTTAGATGAATTATATCAAAATACACCTTGGCAAGAAGACGATATCAAAGTATATGGAAAAATTTACAAACAACCTCGATTGACTGCTTTTTATGCAAACAACCAAACAGCGTACCGTTATTCTAATATTTCAATGACACCACATCCCTTTACCCCTCTTTTAAACTCTATTAAGACAACGATTGAAGAAACTACAAAAATGACTTTTTCTTCCTGTTTATTAAATTTATACAGAGATGGGCAAGACAGCAATGGCTGGCATGCCGATGATGAAAAAGAACTCGGAAAAAACCCTGTAATCGCCTCGGTAAGTTTTGGAGCAGAACGCCTATTTCATTTAAAACACAAAAAAATAAAAACACATAAGCACAAACTTAATTTACAAAACGGTAGTTTATTAGTTATGAAAGGCGAAACACAGCACCAATGGCTTCACCAAATTTCGAAAACTAAAAAACCGATAGGGAAACGCATCAATTTAACATTTAGACTCCTAAAGTAATTCAAAAATGAAATTCATTCACGCTTTAATTTGTAGTATTCTGTGCACGGCAACAATTTTAAATGCTCAAAATTATTCAGAGATCGATATCGAAATCAACCAATACATCGGCGGAACTTTAGTGGTCCCTAATAGTGCTAAAAAACCACCCCTTGTCATCCTAATCGCAGGCTCAGGACCTACAGATAGGGATGGCAATCAGTCTTTCATGAAAAACAACATGCTAAAAAAATTAGCTGAAGGATTATCTAAAAAAGGCATGGCAACCTTCCGATATGACAAGCGGATTGTTAAACAACTAAGAACTGGAAACTTTGATAAAAACACTCGTTTTGATGACTTTGTAACAGATGCTAAATCTGTACTCCTATATTTTAAGTCTTCGTATCCTTCGATCTATATTGCAGGACATAGCCAAGGGAGCTTGGTTGGAATGTTAGCATCCGAATCTGGAGTTGACGGATTTATTTCATTATCAGGGGCTGCAAATCCCATTGACCAAATTATTTTAGAGCAAATTTCTAAAACAGCGCCAGTTTTCATTGCAGACACCAAACGGGTTTTAGACCTCTTAAAAATGGGGGAAACCACTTCTGATTTTCCTATAGCACTAAGTTCCATATTCAACTTAGACACACAACCATTCATGATTAATTGGATGCAATATAATCCGAAAAAAATTATTAAAAATTTAGACATTCCTGTCCTAATTATCAATGGCACAAAAGGTTTGCAAGTAAGTAAATCTGAAGCTCAATTACTAAAAGACTCTAAAAAAGATGCTGAGTTGGTCATCATCGAAAACATGAATCATATTTTATTTGAAATTTATGGCGATGATTTGGTCAACTCAAAATCTTACAATGAAACAAATCACCCAATAATGCCTGAAGTGCTAGACGTTATTCTCAATTTTATTCGAAAAGAAAAAAGCACCATTACAAAATGATGCTTTTAACTACTAACCAACCAAAATATATTACTTCAAAAACTAAGAAATAATATACAAAGATAATGACAACTTCCGTGCCAGAGTGTTTGAGTAAATATATTTTAACTTAAGTTTCACAAATTGAAAAAGCATCGTTTAAAAACGATGCTTTTTCACTAACCAACCAAAATATATTACTAACAAAAATTAAGTAACACATTTATGTAATTACCAATATCTGTGCCAAAAACGATTTTACTTATATTTGAACCAAACTAGAAAGAAACCATGATAGATACAACGCCTTTATTTACTGATGATACCATTGTTTTTGGTTTACTAATGTCAGCCATCGCATTAATTTTTTATACAGAATCTCGTCCGTCTGGATTTTGGCATAAATTTTATAAAATCGTTCCAGGACTGTTTATGGCCTATATGATTCCTGCGTTATTTACAACTTTAGGATGGATTGCTCCAGAATGGGAAACACTCAGTCCTAGTGGCGAATTGACTCAACACAACAGTAGTTTATACTATGTAGCAAGTCGGTATTTATTACCCGCCGCTTTGGTATTAATGACCTTAAGTATCGATTTGAAAGGCGTTGTTAACTTAGGCTGGAAAGCATTGATTATGTTTTTTACTGGAACTATTGGAATCATTATTGGCGGCCCTATTGCTATCTATCTAATTGCATTGGTATCTCCTGAAACAGTTGGTGGGATTGGTCCAGATGCCGTTTGGAGAGGCCTCTCAACTTTAGCGGGGAGCTGGATTGGTGGCGGTGCCAATCAAACTGCGATGCTTGAAATTTATGGCTATAATCAAAAGTTATTTGGAGGGATGGTATTTGTAGATATCGTTGTTGCCAATATTTGGATGGCGTTATTATTAATTGGGATTGGAAAATCGGACCGAATTAATAAATGGCTTAAAGCAGACACCTCTGCGATTGAAACGCTTAAAGAAAAGGTGTCAGAATTTACTGAAAGTGTGAAGCGTACCCCTACACTCACCGATATTATGATTATGGTAGGAATCGCCTTTGGGACGGTTAGTTTTGCGCACATCTCTTCTAATTTTCTTGCCCCATTTTTTAATGATTATGTCGCAACTATTGAATCTGAAACGTCAAGAAATATTTTTACATTTTTAGGGTCTTCGTTCTTTTGGATGATCAGTATTTCTACACTTGTAGCGGTCGGTCTTTCATTTACGAGTGCAAAAAATTATGAAGGGGCAGGAGCTAGTAAATTTGGTAGTGTATTTATTTACATCCTCGTTGCAACGATTGGAATGAAAATGGATTTAACTTTAATCTTTGATAATACTGGACTCATCGCCATTGGAGTCGTTTGGATGTCTATTCACGCCGTACTTTTAATTGTAGTTGCAAAATTAATAAGAGCGCCTTATTTCTTTTTGGCGGTTGGAAGTCAAGCAAATGTAGGGGCTGCTGCCTCCGCTCCTATCGTCGCTGCCGCGTTTCATCCCTCATTAGCGACTGTTGGTGTGTTGTTAGCTGTCTTAGGCTATGCCATTGGAACGATTGCTGCGATTGGTTGCACAATACTTTTAGAATTAGCAGCGGCAACAGCTTAAAAATAATTATATTTGAGTCTAAAAATCAACCATGAAAAATAGTTTATACTTTATTCTAACGTTATTAATAACGTCTTGCTCACAAACCCTAAAAAACACGTCTGTTAGCGGAACTATAAAAGGGCTTCAAAAAGGCACGCTCTACCTTCAACAAGTGGTTGATTCAGAATTTGTGACTTTAGATTCTTTGGTCATGAATAGCACCACTGATTTTGAACTGAGATGTGACTTAGAAGAAGCTGAAATGTTATTTTTAAGTTTATCGAAAGACCTGAACGCCAAACGAATTTCGTTTTTTGCCGACAAAGGGCTGACCAAAATAAATACGACTTTGAAACGCTTCAAGTATGATGCTCAAATAGAAGGTGGAGTTCAACAAGAGTTGTTGGAAACGTACTATAAAAACATTGGACGTTTTAAAGATCAGAAGCTCGAATTAATTGAACAACAGTTAAATGCGCAAAAGGACAAAAAAACAAAACTTGCAGATGAGCTGCTTAATAAAATAGATAACTTAACAAAACGAAGCTATTTATACACCATTAATTTCGCCCTTAATAATAAAGATAGTGAAGTTGCACCTTTTGTAGCGGTTTCAGAAATTTATGACACCAATGTAAAATACTTGGATACCATAAACAAAGTATTGCCTCCAAAAATTGCCAATTCTAAATATGGAATTATTTTGGAGGCCTATATTAAAACTAGAAAATCGGAGTGATTTAGAGCTTATTAATCTTATCGATTAATGATTGTCCTTTAGATTCAAGGTCTTTAGCAATCGACTTGAAATGTGCTTTTTTGTTTTCAACTCCTTTAGCATTTACTTTTTCAATCAATGCATCAAACGTTGCGATGGCTTCATCAATTAAAGCTTCACTTTTTTTGGTATCCTTGTCTGTATTGGCATATTCCCAAATGTAAACTGCTTCGATTATATCCCCTAATACGTAATTAATATCTTTTTTTAAATTCTTAACGTTAGCCATAATTTATAATTTTTGTTTTTGCAAAACTACGTAATTTTAAATATAAACTTCTAAAAGTTTTGCATGATTTGCAGAAATAGAAAACGTTTCAATACACGCAGGGATTAAAACCGTCTCACCCATTGATAATTCTGTTAAATGCCCATTCACATCCAGGGTTGCAGTTCCTTCTGCACACATATAAATCATAAAGGAGTCATTCTGATTCTCTTTTGATAGAGACCCTTTTAATTCGATGACATTAGTGGTGAAATAAGGACAAGAAACGAGTTGTTCAGAGCCCGTTGAGTCTCTATTATAGTTCACTCGATAATTATCGGGCATCTCAAAATCAAAAGCTTCCAATGCAATGTCATTATGCAATTCCCTTTCATTGCCATCTGCATCTAAACGATCCCAATCATAAACGCGATAGGTAATATCGCTCGTCTGCTGAATTTCAGCCAATAATACACCCGCTCCAATGGCATGGATACGGCCTACCTCAATGAAGTAAGTATCTCCAGTTTGTACGGCATCAAAATTTAATATACTTGGAAGCGTCTTAGCTTCAAGATGATTTAAATATAAATCTTTAGTCATCTTTTGATTAAACCCAACAATTAGATTTGAATCAGGATCAGCTTGCAGTACATACCACATCTCGGTTTTACCAAAACTATTGTGGCGTGCTTTTGCTAGGGCATCATTTGGATGTAATTGTACTGACAAATCGGATTTAGCATCAATAAATTTGATAAGTAAGGGGAATTTTGTTCCAAATTGACGGTAATTTTTTTGACCAAGCAACTCTGCTGTATAGGTTTCTATAAGCGATTTGAGAGACGTTCCTTTTAAGGAGCCGTTTGCAACCATCGAAGTATCGCCTTCAACATCACTAATTTCCCAACTTTCGCCAGCTTGTGTAGATGAAGTTGGTTTATTTAAAATGTGATGAAGTTTTTGACCGCCCCAAATTTTATCTTTTAGAATCGGTTGAAATTTAAAGGGATATAGCGATTCCATAAAATTAGTCTCCAGAGTACGTTACAAAATTACGTGGCGTTTCGTAGAGTGTGACAGATAATTCTAAATTTGAATCGAGAACCGCTTTTAGTTTATCAAAAATCACCACGACAATATTTTCAGCAGTGGGATTTAAATTTTTAAATTCTGGCACATCCACATTTAAATTTTTGTGATCGAAGGCATCTTCAATTTCAGATTTAATAAAATCCTTTAATATCTTAACATCGACAACATAGCCTGTTTCAGGGTCAATATCTCCAGTAACACTCACTGTTAGATCATAATTATGTCCGTGAAAATTTGGGTTGTTACATTTTCCAAAAATGGCGTCGTTTTTTTCAAAACTCCAGTCGGGGCGATACAATCTGTGGGCGGCATTAAAATGCGCTTTTCTACTTACGGTAACTTTCATTGGTCGTATTTATATGTTCGTAAAATTTTTCAAATATGATTTTAAACCATTCAGTATACAAATTTGGATGTATTTCTATATCCGCTTTTACAGCTTCCAAAGGCATCCATTTCCAAGCTTCAACTTCATCAAGGTTAATAAGTGGTGGGTTTTCATAGTACCCTACCATAATATGATCTAATTCGTGTTCGGTAAGTCCATTATCAAACGGTGCTTTGTATACAAAAGAGGTCGTTTCTTTTAGAGGAGTCACAAAGCCCATCTCTTCTTGTAACCGGCGGGTGCCTGCTTCAATATTAGACTCTCCCACACGTTGATGCGAACAACATGTATTGGTCCACAAAAGTGGCGAATGGTATTTATGTGCTGCGCGTTGTTGCAACATCAATTGGTTTTTAGCATTAAATATGAAAACTGAAAAAGCTCGGTGTAATACCGCTTTTTCATGTGCCTCCATCTTTGGCATGGTTCCTAGCTGTTCGTCCTGTTCATTAACTAGAATGACTTGTTCTTCCATCATGTGACAAAAATATTAACTAAATATTAAAAAATTACTAATTTCTTCCTAAAAAATATTTTGAATCCTAAATCTAAAAATGTTAAAAAATAAAGTATCTTTAATCCACTAAAAAATAGTTGATGAAAAAAAACAGTTCCCTAAGAAATTTTTGGTATTCCATGTCGTCCAAGCAGCGATTTTTAATTAGAAAAATGTACTATTTACCAATAGATTTTTATGATAGACTTACTGGTAATTATCATAAATACGTGCCACCAAGAGGTTATATATACACTGGATCCCCGGCTAGTCATCAAGATTATATCAAACAAGGCGAACAGCAATTAGGGTTGCTAAAGTCGGAAATTGATCTAAAACCAAGTGATCGTGTTTTGGACATCGGAAGTGGTATTGGCCGGACCGCTATTGCACTAACTTCGTACCTCAATGAATCCGCAACATATGAAGGGTTTGATGTCGTACCATTGGGAGTTAAATGGTGTAATTCGAAAATTAAGAAAGATTATCCAAATTTTAATTTTCGATATATTTCTTTATTTAATGATTTGTATAACAAGTCTAAATTGAAGGCCAGCGAATTCACATTCCCATATGAAGAAAATTACTTTGATAAGATTTTCTCCTTTTCAGTTTTCACGCACATGCAGATCGATGAAATACAAAATTATTTTTCAGAAATCCAAAAAGTTTTGAAACCAAACGGCGTTGCATTTTCTACATTTTTCCTGTATGACGATGATTCAGAAAGCCTATTACCTAGCAATAAAGGGTTTGATTTTTCGAATAAAAAGGAAGGGTATAAATTGATGAGTGATAAAGTGAAATCCGCTAACATCGCCATTCATAACGATAAATTAAAAAAAATGCTAGAGTCCGAAAATTTAACTCTAGTTAAAATTATTGATGGTTTCTGGAAAGGAGAAAAAGATAAAAAAATAGAATATCAAGATATTGTAATTTTTAAAAAAAATAGCTAATCCATTAACTTACAACTCCACTTCTTTAGTGAATAATAGTATCTTTGGCAAAATTATCTTTTTATGTCTTTTTTAAGTGAAATTGAACGCCGCCGAACTTTTGGAATTGTCTCGCATCCCGATGCCGGTAAAACAACCCTAACTGAAAAGTTGCTTCTTTTTGGAGGGGCTATACAAGAAGCGGGGGCTGTTAAGAGCAATAAAATTAAAAAAGGGGCCACAAGTGACTTCATGGAAATTGAACGTCAGCGTGGAATTTCGGTCGCAACTTCGGTCTTAGCCTTTGAATATAATGGCATCAAAATTAATATTTTGGACACGCCTGGACACAAGGATTTTGCAGAAGACACCTTTAGAACACTCACCGCAGTTGACAGTGTGATTGTTGTTATTGATGTTGCAAAAGGGGTTGAAGAACAAACTGAAAAACTTGTAGAAGTGTGTCGAATGCGCAACATTCCAATCATTGTGTTCATAAACAAAATGGATCGTGAAGGAAAAGATGCCTTTGATTTATTGGATGAGATCGAGCAAAAACTAAACCTTAAAGTGGTGCCATTAAGTTTTCCAATTGGGATGGGCTATGACTTTAAAGGGATTTATAATATTTGGGAAAAGAACATCAATTTATTTACTGGAGATAGTAAACGAGACATTGAGGAAACCATTAAAATTTCGGATGTAACAGATCCTGCGCTAAATACGCTTATTGGGGATACGGCTGCGGATACGCTTAGAGAAGAACTAGAATTAGTAGATGGTATTTATCCCGAATTTAATAAAGAGGATTATTTAAATGGCGATTTGCAGCCAGTCTTCTTTGGCTCTGCATTAAATAATTTTGGAGTTCGCGAATTGTTAGATTGTTTCGTATCTATTGCGCCTAAACCACGTCCAAAGCATAGTGAAGAACGCCTAGTAGAACCGGATGAGGCTAAATTTACGGGCTTTGTATTTAAAATACATGCCAATATGGACCCAAACCATCGGGATCGCTTAGCATTTATCAAAATTGTTTCTGGCGAATTCAAACGAAACACGCCCTACCTTCATGTTCGACACAATAAAAAATTAAAATTCTCGAGTCCAAATGCATTTTTCGCAGAAAAGAAAGAGATTGTGGACATCTCCTACCCAGGAGATATCGTTGGTTTACACGATACTGGAAATTTCAAAATTGGAGATACGCTTACGGAAGGTGAAGCTTTAAACTATAAAGGGGTTCCTAGCTTTTCGCCAGAGCATTTCAGATATATCAATAATGCAGACCCTTTAAAATCAAAACAATTATTTAAAGGGATTGATCAATTAATGGATGAAGGGGTTGCTCAGCTTTTTACCTTGGATTTGAACGGCCGAAAAGTCATTGGAACCGTTGGTGCTTTGCAATATGAAGTGATTCAATACCGATTAGAGCATGAATATGGTGCCAAATGTAGTTATGAAAATTTAAATGTCCATAAGGCCTGTTGGATTGAGCCCGAAAGCCTGAACCATCCCGAATTTATTGAATTTAAACGGGTGAAACAACGCTTTTTAGCAACGGACAAACAAGGGCAACTTGTATTTTTTGCAGACTCAGTATTCTCGCTACAAATGACCGAACAAAAATACCCTTCCATAAAATTTCATTTGACGTCTGAGTTTTAGAAACTAATAGTGCATAAAAAAATCCCACTGAAAAGTGGGATTTTTTTATATTTAATAAGAACTAAGCTTGACCTGTGGGCCCGAAATTAAGAGGGACTGGTGGTTGCTCATAATCTTTAATTTCTCCATGAGCTTTTTCAAACCGCTTTACATTTTCATGTAATGCTTTGGCAAGCCGTTTAGCGTGTTGTGGTGTTAGAATAATTCGCGACTTCACTTTGCTTTTTGGTGTGCCTGGCATGATACTTACAAAATCTACAACAAATTCAGAAACGGAATGATTGATAATGGCTAGGTTAGAATAGGTGCCTTCTGCTACCTTATCATCTAACTCAATATTAATCTGTCCCTTTTTTGTGGGATCTTGTGGATTGCTCATTTTGTTTAGTTAAAGTTTAATTCTTCTTTAGCTTCGATTAATTTGTCAAATTCTTCATTAGAACCAACAATGATATTTTCGTACGCTCTAAGACCTGTTCCTGCTGGAATTCTATGACCAACAATTACATTTTCTTTTAAGCCTTCTAAAGTATCAATTTTACCGTTTACGGCTGCTTCGTTAAGAACTTTCGTTGTTTCTTGGAATGATGCCGCAGAAATGAACGATTTAGTTTGTAACGATGCTCTTGTGATTCCCTGTAATATTGGAGTCGCTGTTGCAGGACTTGCATCTCTAGCAACCACAACTGCTTTATCTTCACGTTTCAATAAAGAATTTTCATCTCTTAAAGCACGTGCCGTAATAATCTGACCCGCTTTAAAGTTTGCAGAGTCCCCTTCAGCTTCAACCACTTTCTTTCCAAAGATTTCATCGTTTTCTTTAATGAAATCAGAAGTGTGAACTAATTGATCTTCTAAGAAAATAGTGTCTCCAGAATCTTTGATTCTTACTTTACGCATCATTTGTCTCACGACTACTTCGAAATGCTTGTCGTTGATTTTCACCCCTTGTAATCGGTAAACTTCTTGGACTTCATTAACTAAGTATTGTTGCACAGCCGATGGGCCTTTAATGTTTAAGATATCATTAGGCGTAATTGAACCATCTGACAATGGCATCCCTGCTTTTACAAAATCATTTTCTTGTACTAAGATTTGATTCGATAATTTGACAAGGTATTTTTTAATATCCCCTAATTTAGACTCTATGATGATTTCACGGTTCCCTCTTTTAATTTTTCCAAAAGAAACCACACCATCAATTTCACTTACAACCGCTGGATTAGAAGGGTTACGGGCTTCGAAAAGCTCTGTTACACGAGGTAAACCTCCTGTAATATCCCCTGCTTTAGCAGACTTACGTGGAATTTTAACTAAGATTTTTCCTAAGCTAATTTTCTCACCGTCATCGACCATAATATGGGCTCCTAATGGTAAGTTGTAAGATCTTATAAGATTTCCTTTCGCATCTTCAACTAAAAGGGTTGGAATTAATTTCTTGTTTCTAGATTCAGAAATAACTTTTTCTTGGAACCCTGTTTGTTCATCAATTTCAACTTGGAATGTAACGCCTTGTTCGATATTTTCATAACGAACTTTACCAGAAAATTCTGAAATAATAACACCGTTATATGGATCCCACTGACAAATGACCGTATCCTTTTTAACTTTATCACCATTTTTTACAAAAATTGACGATCCATAAGGAATGTTGTTTGTACTTAGAACAATGCCTGTTTTCTTGTCAACTAATTTAATTTCAGAAGTTCTTGAAATCACAATGTCAATTTCATTGCCCTCGTTGTCTTTACCTTTAACAGTTTTAAGATCTTCGATTTCTGCGATTCCATCAAATTTGATGATTAATTTATTTTCTTCAGAAATGTTACCCGCAATACCTCCAACGTGGAAGGTACGCAATGTTAACTGAGTTCCTGGTTCTCCAATAGACTGTGCTGCCACAACACCTACTGCTTCCCCACGTTGAACCATTTTACCTGTGGCTAGGTTACGTCCGTAACACTTCGCACAAATTCCTGTTTTAGCTTCACATGTTAATGGAGAACGAACATCAACAGCTTCTAATGGAGACTGTTGTATTTTTTTCGCTTCAACTTCAAAAATATGATCGCCAGAAGCTACTAGAAGTTCTTCAGTTAATGGATTATAGACATCATTTAATGACGTACGACCCACAATTCGTTCTTCTAAAGTTTCAACAATTTCTTCATTTTTCTTTAACGCTTTCACTGAAATACCTCTCAATGTGCCACAATCCTCAGAATTGACAATCACATCTTGAGAAACATCTACTAAACGTCGTGTCAGGTAACCAGCATCTGCTGTTTTTAATGCCGTATCGGCAAGACCTTTACGAGCCCCGTGCGTAGAGATAAAGTATTCAAGAATCGATAACCCTTCCTTAAAGTTAGAAAGAATTGGATTTTCAATAATTTCACCACCACCTGCATTGGATTTTTTAGGCTTAGCCATCAAACCACGCATACCAGTTAACTGACGAATTTGTTCTTTCGATCCCCTTGCTCCAGAATCAAGCATCATATATACCGAGTTAAACCCTTGTTGGTCTTCTCGAATACGCTTCATAGATAGCTCTGTTAATTCAGCATTGGTAGAGGTCCAGATATCAATAACTTGGTTGTACCGTTCGTTATTGGTAATAAGTCCCATATTATAGTTAGCCATAATACCATCTACTTGCTTGTTAGCAGCAGCAATCATCGTATGTTTTTCTGGTGGGATAATAATATCTCCTAAACTAAATGACAATCCACCTTTAAAAGCAAAATTGTATCCTAATGACTTGATTTCATCAAGGAAATCGGCCGTTTCAGGAACGGAAGTTACTTTCAAAATTCCGTGGATAATATCTCTTAATGATTTCTTTGTTAAAACCTCATTGATATAACCTGCAGCAGCGGGTACTTTTTCGTTAAAAAGTACACGACCCGTTGTGGTTTCTATAATTTGAGTTGTTAATTCTTCTTCTTCATTGAAATCAACCGTTCTTACACGAATTTGCGCATTTAAATCAACACGTTTTTCGTTGTAAGCAATGATCACTTCTTCTGGTGAATAAAACGTTAAGCCTTCTCCTAAAACCTTAACTTCAGGAGTCGATTTACGTAATTTCGTCATATAATAAAGACCCAATACCATATCCTGTGAAGGAACCGTTACTGGAGCACCATTCGCTGGATTCAATATATTATGAGATGCTAACATTAATAGTTGAGCTTCTAATATTGCTTCCGGTCCAAGTGGTAAATGCACAGCCATTTGATCTCCATCAAAATCGGCATTAAAGGCCGTACATACTAATGGATGTAATTGGATTGCTTTTCCTTCAATCAATTTTGGTTGAAAGGCTTGAATTCCTAATCGGTGTAACGTTGGCGCACGGTTTAGTAATACAGGATGTCCTTTTAAAACATTTTCAAGTATATCCCAAACTACAGGCTCTCGTTTATCTATAATTTTCTTAGCAGATTTTACCGTTTTTACAATCCCTCTTTCAATTAGTTTTCTAATGACAAAAGGCTTGTATAATTCGGCAGCCATATTTTTTGGCAATCCACATTCAAATAATTTTAATTCTGGTCCAACAACAATGACCGAACGTGCTGAATAATCCACACGTTTTCCAAGTAAATTTTGACGGAAACGACCTTGTTTCCCTTTCAATGAATCTGAAAGTGATTTTAAAGGACGGTTAGAATCTGTTTTGACTGCGGATGACTTACGTGTATTATCAAACAATGAATCTACAGATTCTTGAAGCATCCGTTTTTCATTACGTAAGATGACTTCAGGAGCTTTGATTTCAACTAAACGCTTTAAACGGTTGTTACGAATAATGACACGACGGTATAAATCATTTAAATCAGAGGTTGCAAAACGACCTCCATCTAATGGAACTAACGGACGTAATTCGGGTGGAATTACTGGGATGGCTTTCATAATCATCCACTCCGGTTTGTTCTCACGTTTTAGGTTTGATTCTCTTAAAGATTCAACAACTTGTAAACGTTTTAATGCTTCTGTTTTACGTTGTTTAGACGTCTCTGTATTGGCTTTATTACGCAATTCAAAAGAGAGAGTATCAAGATCAATTCTTGACAATAGATCGATTAAACACTCAGCACCCATTTTAGCAATAAATTTAGTTGGGTCTGTATCGTCGAGGTATTGATTTTCTTGAGGTTGAGTTTCAAGAACATTTAAATACTCTTCTTCTGTAAGGAAGTCCATTTTTTTAACGGGTTCACCTTCAGCATTCACAGCAGTACCAGCTTGAATTACAACATAACGCTCATAATAGATGATCATGTCTAATTGCTTCGATGGTAATCCGAGTAAGTAACCTATTTTGTTTGGTAAAGAACGGAAATACCATATGTGTGCTACCGGCACTACAAGGTTGATATGTCCAACTCTATCTCTACGAACTTTCTTTTCGGTTACTTCAACCCCACATCGATCACAAATAATTCCTTTGTAACGAATACGTTTGTATTTTCCACAAGCACATTCGTAATCCTTTACAGGGCCAAAAATTCGCTCACAAAACAAACCATCACGTTCTGGTTTATGTGTTCTATAGTTAATTGTTTCTGGTTTAAGAACTTCACCACGGGACGCTCCTAAGATCGACTCTGGAGAGGCTAAACCAATTGAGATTTTATTAAATCTCTGTACTGTAGTATTATCTTGCTTTTTTGCCATAATATATGGTTATGATAATGAATTAAATTCTATTATTCTTCTAATCTTATGTCTAGTCCTAAACCTTTCAATTCGTGCATTAACACGTTGAAAGATTCTGGCAATCCTGGTTCAGGCATTGGTTCTCCTTTAACGATTGCTTCGTATGTCTTGGCGCGGCCAATCACATCATCCGACTTCACGGTAAGAATTTCTCTAAGCGTACTAGAAGCTCCATAAGCTTCTAATGCCCAAACTTCCATTTCTCCAAAACGTTGGCCACCAAATTGTGCTTTACCACCAAGAGGTTGTTGTGTAATAAGAGAGTATGGTCCAATAGAACGAGCGTGCATTTTGTCATCTACCATATGTCCTAACTTTAACATATAGATCACTCCTACTGTTGCAGGTTGATCAAAACGATCTCCCGTTCCACCATCATATAAATATGTATGACCAAATCTAGGAATTCCAGCTTCGTCAGTCAGTTCATTGATTTGATCTAGAGTTGCACCATCAAAAATTGGTGTTGCATACGTTCGTCCTAAATCTTGTCCAGCCCATCCTAAAACAGTTTCATAAATTTGACCGATATTCATACGCGATGGTACACCAAGTGGATTCAGTACAATATCTACTGGGGTTCCGTCTTCTAAGAAAGGCATATCTTCTTGACGTACAATACGTGCAACAATACCTTTATTTCCGTGACGTCCCGCCATTTTATCTCCTACTTTTAGTTTACGTTTTTTAGCAATGTAAACTTTAGCAAGTTTGATGATCCCCGCTGGAAGTTCATCTCCTACAGAAATTGTAAACTTCTCACGTCTTAAACCACCTTGAAGGTCATTTTCTTTAATTTTATAATTGTGAATCAGTTCAGAAACTAGCTTATTTGTAGCTGCATCTGTGGTCCATTTACCCGATATTAAATGGGCATAATCGTCAACAGAGTTTAACATTTTAAGCGTAAATTTCTTTCCTTTTGGAAACACATCTTCACCAAGATCATTAGAAATCCCTTGTGCCGTTTTCCCACCTACAATAGTAAATAGTTTTTCAACTAAAACACTTTGTAAATCTTCAAACTTAGTGTCATAAAGGTCTTCTAATTTAGATATATCTTCTTTATCTTGAGCACGTTTACGTTTATCTTTGACGGCTCTTGAGAACAATTTTTTCTCAATCACTACACCATGTAACGATGGAGATGCTTTTAACGATGCATCTTTAACGTCTCCAGCTTTATCTCCAAAGATCGCTCTTAATAATTTTTCTTCTGGCGTTGGATCGGATTCTCCTTTTGGGGTGATTTTTCCGATAAGGATATCGCCTGGCTTAATTTCAGCTCCGATACGAATCATTCCATGCTCATCTAAATCTTTTGTCGCCTCTTCAGAAACATTAGGAATGTCGTTTGTCAGTTCTTCATTACCAAGTTTCGTGTCTCTTACTTCAAGAGAATATTCATCGATATGGATAGAAGTGAAAACATCATTTCTAACTACTTGTTCGGAAATTACAATTGCATCCTCAAAGTTGTACCCTTTCCAAGGCATGAAAGCAACTTTCATATTTCTACCAAGTGCGAGCTCTCCATTTTGAGTTGCATACCCTTCGGTAAGAACTTGTCCTTTTTTAACTTTGTCGCCTTTTTTGACAATGGCTTTAAGGTTTACAGACGTTCCTTGATTGGTTTTTCTAAACTTTGTTAATGGATAGGTAACTGTATCTGAATCAAAACTCACAAGAGCTTGGTCATCAGTTCTTGCATATTGAATTGTAATTTTATTTGCGTCGACGTATTGAACTACACCGTCACCCGCTGCATTTACCAAAACTCTAGAGTCTGATGCAACTTGACGTTCTAATCCAGTTCCTACAATAGGAGCTTGTGGTCTTAACAACGGAACTGCTTGACGCATCATGTTAGATCCCATCAATGCACGGTTGGCATCATCATGTTCCAAAAATGGAATTAATGAGGCTGATATCGATGAAATTTGGTTGGGCGCAACATCCGTATAATTTACTTGTGATGGATCAATTACTGGGAAATCTCCTTCTTGACGTGCAATAACCTTTTCTGATAAGATTTTTCCATTATCATCAACAGGAATACTTGCTTGTGCAATCATTTGATTTTCCTCTTCCTCAGCACTTAAGTAAATCGGAGTTCCTTTAATATCCACGACTGAGTTTTCAACTTTTCTGTAAGGGGTTTCAATGAATCCCATAGAATTCACTTTAGCAAAGACAGATAGAGATGAAATCAAACCAATATTTGGTCCTTCTGGCGTTTCAATTGGACATAAACGACCGTAATGAGTATAGTGAACATCACGAACCTCAAAACCAGCACGCTCTCTCGATAAACCGCCGGGCCCTAGTGCAGATAAACGACGCTTGTGCGTAATTTCTGCCAGTGGGTTCGTCTGGTCCATAAATTGAGATAACTGATTAGTTCCAAAGAAAGAGTTTATTACCGATGATAATGTTTTAGCATTAATCAAATCAATAGGAGTAAACACTTCGTTATCACGTACATTCATACGCTCACGAATGGTTCGAGCCATACGTGCTAAACCAACACCAAACTGAGACGATAATTGCTCACCAACAGTTCTAACACGACGGTTAGATAGGTGATCAATATCATCAATCTCTGCTTTTGAATTGATTAATTCAATCAGATATTTGATAATTGTAATGATATCTTCTTTGGTAAGCACTTGCTTATCCATTCCAATATCAAGGCCTAATTTTTTATTCATTCTATAACGACCAACTTCACCTAAGTTGTAACGTTGGTCACTAAAAAATAATTTGTCAATAATACCACGCGCTGTTTCTTCATCTGGCGGCTCGGCATTACGTAATTGTCTGTAAATATGTTCAACCGCTTCTTTTTCGGAGTTAGTTGGATCTTTTTGAAGTGTATTATGAATAATTGCATAATCACCTTGTTGTGCACTTTCTTTGTGTAAAAGAATCGTTTTGACGCCTGCTTCAAGAATTTCTTCGATGTTATCCTTATCAAGAATGGTGTCACGATCTAAAATAATTTCATTTCTTTCGATTGAAACAACTTCTCCCGTATCTTCATCTACGAAATCTTCGTGCCATGTATTTAATACACGTGCAGCAAGTTTACGTCCTTGTACTTTTTTTAATCCTGATTTTGAAACTTTGATTTCTTCTGCAAGGTCAAAAATTTCAAGAATATCTTTATCTCTTTCAAAACCGATGGCTCTAAAGAGGGTGGTTACAGGTAATTTTTTCTTTCGATCGATATAGGCGTACATAACGCTATTGATATCGGTCGCAAATTCAATCCAAGATCCTTTAAAAGGAATCACTCTTGCTGAATATAATTTTGTCCCATTAGCATGGAAAGATTGACCAAAGAAAACACCTGGAGAACGGTGTAGTTGCGAGACGACCACACGCTCGGCACCATTGATACAAAAAGTACCACTTGGCGTCATGTAAGGAATTGTACCAAGGTAGACATCTTGTACTATAGTTTCAAAATCTTCATGTTCGGGATCCGTACAGAATAATTTTAATCTTGCTTTTAATGGCACACTATATGTAAGACCTCTTTCGATACATTCTTCTAATGAATATCTTGGTGGGTCAATAAAGTAATCCAAAAACTCTAATACAAATTGGTTACGTGTATCTGTAATTGGAAAATTTTCCATGAAGGTGTTGTACAGACCTTCATCTCCTCTTTCTTCTGATTTTGTCTCTAACTGGAAAAAATCCTGGAAGGATTTTATCTGAATATCCAAGAAATCTGGATACTCGGTTCTATTTTTAATAGAAGAGAAATTTAATCTTTCAGCTTTTTTTGCTAACATCGATGGACGAATTATTGATTAAAAAATTAATTTTTATTGGTGTATATAATTTATACACAAAAGGGTTTAGGCCATAGAGTATACCACTCTAGGACCTAAACCATTGTATGGAATTAAAAGGTAAGCTTACTTAAGCTCAACCTCTGCTCCAGCTTCTTCTAAAGAAGATTTTAAGCCTTCGGCTTCATCTTTAGTTACACCTTCTTTGATAGCGCTTGGTGCGTCATCTACTAATCCTTTAGCTTCTTTTAAACCTAAACCAGTTAATTCTTTAACTAATTTAACTACTGCTAATTTAGATCCACCTGCTGCTTTAAGAATTACATCGAATTCTGTTTGAGCCTCAGCAGCATCTTCACCACCAGCTGGTCCAGCAGCGACTGCTACAGCTGCGGCTGCAGGTTCGATACCGTACTCATCTTTTAAAATTGTTGCTAATTCGTTAACTTCTTTTACTGTTAAGTTTACTAATTGTTCTGCGAAATCTTTTAAATCTGCCATTTTTCTATCGTTTTAATAATTTTTTAATATAATATAATTGTAATAATGCGTACTCTTTTTTAATATTATCCCTCTTTCTGAGATAATGTTTTTAGGATGCCTGATAGTTTTCCACCACTCGACTGAAGTGCTGAAATAACGTTCTTGGCTGGTGATTGTAATAATCCAATGATATCTCCAATAAGTTCTTCTTTAGACTTAATGTCAACTAACATATCCAATTGATCGTCACCGATGTAAACTGCTTGTTCGATAAAAGCTCCCTTAAGGAAAGGCTTATCCGATTTTTTTCTAAAAGCTTTGATTACTTTTGCTGGTGCGTTTCCAGTTTCAGAATACATTACAGAGGTATTACCTTTTAATACAGTTGGTAAATCTCCGAAATCCTTATCTGAAGCTTCCATTGCTTTTACAAGCAAGGTGTTCTTTACAACGGCTAATTTTATATCTGCTTTAAAGCATGCACGTCGTAATGCTGAAGTAGCTACTGCGTTTAAACCTGATATATCCGTTAAATATAAATTCGAATTCTCAGCTAGTTCAACAGTCAACGCTTCGATTACTTTTGATTTTTCTTCTCTTGTCATAATAAAATTGTTTAACTACTAACTTTTGAATCCACAGCAATACTAGGGCTCATAGTACTAGACATAAAAATGCTTTTCACATAGATTCCTTTTGATGATGTGGGTTTTAATTTCATGATCGTTGATAATAACTCTTGAGCGTTCTCTTGGATTTTGTCTGCAGTAAACGATGTTTTTGCGATTGCTGCATGTACAATTCCAGTTTTATCAACTTTGAAATCAATTTTACCTGCCTTTACTTCTGTTACTGCTTTAGCAACATCCATTGTTACAGTTCCTGTCTTTGGGTTAGGCATTAAACCACGTGGTCCTAATACACGTCCTAATGGGCCTAATTTACCCATAACACTTGGCATCGTAATGATTACGTCAACGTCTGTCCAACCCCCTTTGATTTTCTCAAGGTATTCTTCTAAACCAACGTAGTCAGCACCAGCATCTGTAGCTTCCTGAGCTTTATCAGGCGTTACTAAGGCTAATACTTTCATGTCTTTACCAGTTCCATGCGGAAGCGATACTACGCCTCTTACCATTTGATTCGCTTTTCGAGGATCAACTCCTAATCGAATTGCTAAATCAACAGATGCATCAAACTTTGTGTTTGTAATTTCTTTTACTAAAACTGAAGCCTCTTGAAGACTGTAGATTTTACTCTTTTCAATTTTAGCAACTGCTTCCTTTTGCTTTTTTGTTAATCTTGCCATTTCAAATATTTTTGATTAATTGGGTGCTTCACCACCTTTAACAGTTATACCCATTGATCTGGCTGTTCCAGCTACCATTTTCATAGCGGATCCAATCGTAAATGCATTTAAATCTACCATTTTGTCTTCAGCAATCGTTTTAACTTGATCCCAAGTTACTTTCGCTACTTTCTTTCTGTTTGGTTCGCCAGAACCTTTTTTTACTTTGGCCGCTTCTAATAATTGTACTGCAGCTGGAGGTGTTTTGATTACAAAGTCAAATGACTTGTCTTTGTATACCGAAATAACCACTGGTAAGACTTTACCAGGTTTATCTTGAGTTCTTGCGTTAAACTGCTTACAGAACTCCATGATATTAACCCCAGCAGCACCTAAAGCGGGTCCGACCGGTGGCGACGGGTTCGCTGCACCTCCCCTTACTTGTAGTTTGACTACTTTACCTAATTCTTTTGCCATTTTTTAATTTTAGTGTGATTCGTTTTTATACGTTGGAAGCTATAATAGCGAATCTTAGTATTTGTGTAACAATTATTAAATTTTATCTACTTGCATATAACTCAATTCTAATGGTGTTTTTCTTCCAAAGATCTTCACCATTACTTCAAGCTTACGTTTTTCTTCATTAATATTCTCAACAGTTCCATCAAATCCATTAAATGGACCATCAATAACTTTAACCGTTTCACCCTTCACAAAAGGAATGGCAACGTTTTGATCTGCTTCTAATGAAAGCTCATCAACTTTACCTAACATTCTATTCACTTCTGAAAGACGTAACGGAACCGGTTCGCCACCTTTTGTTTCACCCAAAAATCCGATCACATTGGTAATCGACTTAATGATGTGAGGTATTTCTCCACTTAAATTGGCTTGTACCATGATGTATCCCGGGAAATAAACTTTATCTTTTTGAACTTTTTTACCTTTTCTAATTTGGATCACTTTTTCAGTAGGAACCAATACTTGATCAACAAAATCTTCTAACCCTAAACGCGAAATTTCATTTTCGATATAGGCTTTAATTTTGTTCTCTTGTCCACTAACTGCACGAACAACATACCACTTCTTTTCCACTTTAGTTTCTTCCATAAGTAGTATTATTTGATCCAGTTAAAATATTGCTCAATAACACCTGCGAACACCGTATCCACACCCCATATAGCTAGAGAAAATATAATTGAAAAAACCGCCACAAGTACTGTCAGACTTTGTCCTTCAGCCCAAGTTGGCCAACTTACATTGTTTTTAAGTTCTCCAAATGATTCTTTTACATATTCTAGTATACCTGCCATTGTCTTTAATTTTATTTTATTTGAGTATCCTTATTTATAGATTTATCTAATACAAGAACCATTCTCCAATTTCTTAGCACGGGTTGAGAGACTCGAACTCACGACACCTGGTTTTGGAGACCAGTGCTCTACCAACTGAGCTAAACCCGTAAATACAAGTTAAGGTATCTCGATAAATCGAGACACCTTTACAAGTATTTTTATAATAGTATTAGTCTAAAATCTCAGTCACCTGACCTGCACCTACAGTTCTACCACCTTCACGAATCGCGAAACGAAGTCCAACATGCATTGCAATAGCTTGAATTAAATCAACCTCAATTGTCAAGTTATCTACTGGCATTACCATTTCTACTCCTGATGGTAAAGCAATGTTTCCAGTAACATCTGTCGTACGCACATAAAACTGTGGACGGTAGTTTGTATGAAATGGAGTGTGACGTCCACCTTCTTCTTTTTTAAGGATATAAACCTCAGCTTTAAATTTAGCGTGTGGTGTTACAGATCCTGGCTTGGTAATTACCATTCCTCTAGAAATCTGTGATTTTTCAATACCTCTTAATAAGATACCTGCATTATCTCCAGCTTCACCTCTATCTAATATCTGACGGAACATCTCGATTCCTGTGATTGTAGAATTTAATTTTTCAGCGCCCATACCAATGATCTCAACAGGATCTCCTGTGTTTGCGATACCTGTCTCAATACGACCTGTAGCAACTGTACCACGACCTGTAATTGAGAATACATCTTCGATTGGCATTAGGAAATCTTTTTCAACGTCACGAACTGGTAATTCAATCCATACATCCACAGCTTCCATAAGCTCTAATACGGTATCAACCCACTTTTTCTCTCCGTTAAGAGCACCAAGTGCTGATCCAGATACAACAGGTCCATTGTCACCATCGTAATCGTAGAAGTTTAATAAATCTCTTACTTCCATGTCAACAAGCTCTAAAAGCTCTTCATCGTCAACCATGTCAACTTTATTTAAGAATACTACCATTCTTGGAATACCAACCTGGCGTCCTAAAAGGATGTGTTCACGTGTTTGTGGCATTGGGCCATCGGTTGCAGCAACTACTAAAATTGCACCATCCATTTGAGCCGCACCAGTAACCATGTTCTTTACGTAATCCGCGTGACCTGGACAGTCAACGTGAGCGTAATGACGATTTGCTGTTGCATATTCGACGTGAGAAGTATTAATTGTGATACCTCTTTCTTTTTCTTCTGGAGCGTTGTCAATCTGATCGAATGATCTTGCTTCTGAGAAACCTGCATCAGCTAATACTTTAGTAATAGCAGCAGTTAAAGTTGTTTTACCGTGATCTACGTGTCCAATGGTACCAATGTTTAAGTGTGGTTTTGAACGATCGAAAGTTGCCTTTGCCATGTTTTAAAATTTATTCTTAGTTATATTAATATTAGTAATCTGTTGTATTCAATTAATGTTGTTTAAAAAAAGAGCCAATGACGGGAATTGAACCCGTGGCCTCTTCCTTACCAAGGAAACGCTCTACCCCTGAGCTACACCGGCCAAAAAAATAGAGCGAGAGGTCACGCCTAAGCGTGACGACATTCGCCTTGAGCGAGAGACCGGGTTCGAACCGGCGACATTCAGCTTGGAAGGCTGACGCTCTACCAACTGAGCTACTCTCGCAATTTAATTTAATCCTTAATTCAAATGTGGGGAGAGCAGGATTCGAACCTGCGAAGACGTAGTCAGCAGATTTACAGTCTGCCCTCGTTGGCCGCTTGAGTATCTCCCCTCAATTTAAATTATACTTCACTCTTTTAAAGAACTTGAGCCGATGGAGGGACTCGAACCCACGACCTGCTGATTACAAATCAGCTGCTCTAGCCAGCTGAGCTACATCGGCGTTTTTCTCAATGCGATTAGGCATTAAAAAAGCCCGCTATTTCTAACGGACTGCAAATGTATATATATTTTTCTTGTTTCAAAACATTTTTTGTAAATTTATTATGAAAATTGACGTAATTTTTCTTTTCGCTTTTTTAACTGCCGTTCTAACGAATGTACAGCGGCATCTAATCCTTCTTCAAAAGTCTTTGAAACCTTCTTTACCACGATTGAATCCCCAGGGATTGATAACTGAACTTCAAATATTTTATTTTCTTTTTCTGAAGTATTTTCTACCTTCAAATAAACATTTGATTTGATAATTTTATCAAAAAATAAATCTAATTTGTCCATTCGTTTCTGAATAAAGTCAATTAATTTTTGATCGGCATTAAAATTCACGGATTGTGTGTGTACTTTCATAGGGTTATTTTAATGGTTAATATTAATAACTAGGATAACGTCCTAGGGTGTGATTTTTCGTATACTTTTTTTAGTTCGGCAACGCTATTATGGGTATAGACTTGCGTGGCTGCTAAACTGGAGTGTCCTAACAACTCTTTTACAGCATTTAAATCGGCCCCATTATTTAATAAATGGGTCGCAAAAGAATGCCTAAGAATATGCGGACTCTTTTTAACTTTAGAAGATATACTTCCAAAATAATTAGTAATGACTCTATAGACAAGCATTTCATAGATTTTGGTGCCTTTTTTGGTTAAAAAAAGAACAGAGAGGTCTTTTATCGTTTCTAGCTGGGAACGTTCCATACAATACGCTTCAAAGGTTTTTATAACCATAGGTAATAACGGAATGAAGCGTTCTTTATTTCGCTTACCTAATACTTTTATAAGTCCTTGTGACACATCAACATCCTGAAGTTGAAGCTGCACAAGTTCGATTCGACGGATTCCTGTAGAATAAAAAAGCTCTACGATTAGTTTATCACGCAACCCTTCAAATGAATCTGTATGAATACTGTCTAAAACGGTATTCACTTCCACTTCAGAAAAAGGAATTTGAATTTTTTTACTGACTTTAAGGGCTTTATGCTTTGCTAAAGGATTTGATTCGATAGATTGAATCTTTAATAAAAACTTATAATAGCTATTTAAGGACGATAATTTTCGATTGATGGTTCTGTTGGAGATGTTTTTATCCACTAGGTGAACAATCCAACTCCGAATCTGAGAATAATTTACTTTTGAGACTTCTGAATCAGAAAATTCCTCAAGAAGAAAGAATTGAAACGTGTCAATATCCTTTTGATAGGCCACAACTGTATGTTGAGAATATTTTCTCTCTAACAGTAAATAATCAATGAATTTCTGGACAAGCATTCAAGTTCGTATTAGTCGAGTCAAGATACATTAATTATTGAAATATTCCCAGTAAAATCAAAAATTAATACTGGGAATATATTACAACTACAAAGGGAATTTAGGCTTTTGTTTTTCCTATTACCAGAGCGATGATGCCACCCATAATCGCTGCCGACACGGCATCTATTGCAATTAAGATTAAAAAATTAGAATCAATACTCTCTTTAGAGGCATACATGAAAAAACTCATACTCAACGACCATAGAAGTCCAAGTAAAAAACCAGCCTTGATTCCAGAGCTAAAAGTACTGATCTGTGCCCAGCGGTTAAAAATTAACGCGAAAGTAAACGCATAAAACAAGCATCCTAGAAAAATGAAGAGCATGCATTCTTCGTCATTTTGGGGATAAACATCTGGGAAAAGGATGCCATAGAAAAGCCATCCCAGAAGGAAACAAACAAAGGTGCCAGCGATACCTGACATTAAAAAAGATTTTGTGTTCATAATGTATAAGATTTGGTTAGTACCAAAATTAATGAAAAATATGAATTATCAAAATTTTTAACTTGTTTCTAAAGAAACATGAAAACTATTTTGAACAAAAAAAGCACCTTATAAATAAGGTGCTTTGTCGTTTTATCAATTTAGAAAATTATAAATTCTCTGCGTCTCTTAATCCTTGAATGTATTGAGCTTTTTGAATTTGTGCTCTACGTTTCACAGATGGCTTTATAAACTGCTTGCGCGTTTGTAAAGATCGCTTTGTTCCCGTTTTGTCAAACTTTCGCTTGAAACGTTTTAGCGCTCT
>CATEFX010000006.1 GCA_949499105.1 Formosa sp. Hel1_33_131
ACTAAATTTTTTACAATCCCTAAATCTTCAATAATTCCCGTAAACATGCTTTTAATTCGTTAAATTTGTAAATTCAAAATTACAAACATACACGTCACTTTTAATGGAAAAAGAAGAAAAAATTAAAATAGGAATTTCTGTAGGAGACTTAAACGGCATCGGAGGAGAGTTGATTGTCAAGACTTTTGAAGACAGTCGCATGCTAGAATTTTGTACCCCAATAATTTATGCCTCTGTAAAATCACTTTCATTTTTCATCAAACACTTCCAGAGTTCATTGGAGTTTAATAAAATTCAAAATGCCAGTCAAGCCATTGATTCAAAATTAAATGTAGTGACGGTTTGGCATGAAGAGGTTAAAATTTCTTTTGGAGAAGAGGACCTCAAGGTTGGGGCTTATGCCATTAAATCGCTCCAAGCAGCGGTTAAAGATTTGAAAAATGATCAAATTGATGTGTTGGTCACTGCGCCCATCAACAAACATAACATTCAATCCGACGATTTTAAATTCCCAGGACACACCGATTATTTAGCCCAAGAACTCCAAGGCGATAGTTTGATGTTTATGGTGTCGGATGATCTTAAAGTCGGGTTATTAACCGATCATGTTCCCGTGAGTGAAATTGCGTCGCACATTACCCCCGAATTAATAGAAAAGAAAATTTCAATTATATACCAATCCTTAATAAAAGACTTTAATATTCGCATGCCACGCATTGCGGTTTTAGGGATTAACCCGCATACCGGGGACCATGGCGTCATAGGCTCTGAAGACGACACTGTGTTACGACCAACGCTAGAAACCATCAAAAAAACAGGCAAACTTGTGTACGGACCTTATGCAGCGGATAGTTTTTTTGGTTCTAAAAATTATAAAAACTTTGATGCGATCGTTGCCACCTATCACGACCAAGGGCTGATTCCTTTCAAAACCCTAGCGTTTGGAAATGGCGTTAATTATACCGCAGGGCTTAACAAAGTTCGCACCTCTCCCGATCATGGGACCGCCTATGAAATCGCTGGAAAAGGGGTGGCAGACATCACGTCTTTTAAAGAAGCTATTTTTTCTGGGATGACGATTTTTAGAAATCGAAAAATGAATAAAACATTAACTTCAAACCCATTATTGAAACTATCTAAAAAACGTTAAATAAAAAAACATGCGCTTTACGGTTCGCCTTAATAAAATTTTATATATTTGCAGGCTCAAATATGCGAGATAATGAAGCCACTAAAAGCATTTGACATACAGTTTGTAGGGCTAAAGCTTGGTAAGCATGTTTATGAGTACGAAATTGATAATACGTTCTTTGAGCATTTTGAATATGATGAGTTTAACGATGTAAACGTTAAAATTGTTCTAAACCTTGAAAAAAAATCAACCTTTTTAGAGTTGAATTTTCTTGCAGAAGGAACAATTAACGTTGATTGTGACCTAACAAACGAACCTTTTGATGAGCCAGTTAACAGCAGTTTTGATTTAGTAGTCCAGTTTGGAAATGAGTATAATGACGAGCATGAAGCGATTTTAATAATCCCTCATGCCGAATACGAAATTAACGTTGCACACCACATTTATGAATTAATTATTCTATCCTTTCCTCAAAAACGGATTCATCCGGGAGTAGAAGATGGAACTTTAAACTCAGATATTCTCGAAAAACTCGAGACATTAAGCCCAAAAAGCTTAGAAAATAAAATCTCAGACGAAGCTATTGATCCTCGTTGGGATACATTAAAAAAATTACTAACGGATAAATAATATAGAAAATGGCACATCCTAAAAGAAAAATCTCCAGAACAAGAAGAGATAAAAGACGTACCCATTATAAGGCTACAACGCCTCAAATAGCAACTTGCCCAACAACCGGCGAAGCGCACTTATACCACAGAGCGCATTGGCATGAAGGGAAATTATACTATAGAGGTCAGGTCTTAGTTGATACGACAGCAGCTGAAGAAAACGCTGCCTAGTAAATAAACGGTTACAAAATATTTTAAAAAAAACGCTCTTTTTGAGCGTTTTTTTTGTTTGATCAAGAATTTTTGTAAAAACGCAAAAAAATGAATTTTTTGGTCATTTATAACCAAAAAAGAGTATTTTTGAACCGATTTTGGTTGTTTTTGATGCAATTCCGTTGAATACCACCAAGTTAAAATTTAATTTATGAGCAATATCTCAGCAGCAATTACCGCTGTAGGTGGCTATGTGCCAGACTTCATATTAACCAACAAGATCCTTGAAACGATGGTTGATACTAATGATGAGTGGATCACTTCAAGAACTGGTATTAAAGAACGCCGGATTCTTAAAGGGGACAACAAAGGAACCTCTTTTTTGGCCATACAAGCGGCTAAAGATCTTATTCAAAAAAACAATTTAGACCCTACCACTATAGACCTTGTTGTGGTTGCAACTGCAACTCCAGACATGAAAGCGTCCTCAACCTCTGCTTTTACAGCTTCAGAAATTGGAGCTACAAATGCATTTGCTTTTGACTTAGATGCCGCATGCTCCAGTTTTTTGTTCGGGATGTCTGTAGTCGCACGCTATATAGAATCTGGAATTTATAAAAAAGTATTATTAATCGGCGCAGATAAAAACTCTTCAATGATTAATTATGAAGACAGAGCAACATGTATCATTTTTGGAGATGGTGCCGGGGCTGTTCTTTTTGAACCCAACCATGAAGGGTTTGGAGTTAAAGATGAATACCTTAGAAGTGATGGTTCTGGTCGCGAATTTTTACGAGCAACCCATGGTGGGTCCTCTAATGCAATCACAGAAGAATCTCTTAAGGAAAACTCACATTTTGTATTTCAAGATGGAAAAACAGTCTTTAAAAATGCGGTATTCAATATGGCGGATGCGGCCGAAAAAATATTAAAACGCAACGATTTAGACAACGATAAAATGGACTGGCTGGTCGCACATCAAGCCAACAAACGTATTATTGATGCCACGGCAAAGAGAATTAATTTGGACCCCCAAAAAGTGATGATGAATATTGAAAAATATGGCAACACAACTTCTGGGACGCTTCCATTATTATTAAGTGATTATGAATCACAATTAAAAAAAGGAGATAATTTGATATTTGCTGCCTTTGGTGGTGGATTTAATTGGGGATCTATATACCTTAAATGGGCGTATAATTCCTAAGCATAAAAACGAACTAACTAAATACTAAAACTAAAATAATGGATTTAAAAGAAATTCAAAATTTAATCAAATTTGTCGCTAAATCAGGGACAAGCGAAGTGAAACTAGAAATGGATGATTTTAAAATCACCATTAAAACAGGTTCAGGAGAATCCGTTACGACGGTTGTTCAGCAAGCTGGCAGTCCAATGTTACAAGCAGCTCCGTCACTAGCACCTCAAGAAGTTGTACCAGTTCAGGCAGCGCCCCCTGCTGCTGTTTCTGAGGACTCAAAATATATCACGGTCAAATCTCCAATTATAGGAACGTTTTACCGTCGACCTTCACCAGACAAACCTTTGTTTGCAGAAGTGGGTCAAACCATTTCCGAAGGCGATGTACTTTGTGTGATCGAAGCCATGAAACTCTTCAATGAAATTGAGTCTGAAATTTCTGGAAAGATTGTGAAAATTCTTGTCGACGATGCGTCACCAGTTGAGTTTGATCAGCCTTTATTTTTAGTAGATCCATCATAACATTATTTCACATTTTAAAATGTAAAAAGGTATGTTTAAAAAAATACTAGTCGCCAATCGAGGCGAAATTGCTCTAAGAGTTATTAGAACATGTAAAGAAATGGGCATTCAAACAGTCGCGGTCTATTCTACGGCCGACTCTGAGAGCCTGCATGTGAAATTTGCAGATGAAGCCGTTTGTATCGGACCCGCAGCAAGTAGCGAATCGTATCTAAAAGTGTCTAATATTATAGCCGCTGCAGAAATCACCAATGCCGATGCGATTCATCCAGGCTATGGTTTTTTATCTGAAAACGCTCGTTTTTCCAAAATTTGTGAAGAACATGGCATCAAATTTATAGGGGCTTCCCCAGATATGATTGACCGTATGGGCGATAAAGCCAATGCAAAAGCAACCATGAAATCTGCCGGCGTACCATGTGTTCCCGGAAGTGAAGGGGTTATTGAAACCTTTAAAGACTGTATAAAAGTAGCCAAAGAAACCGGATATCCAGTGATGTTAAAAGCCTCTGCTGGAGGAGGTGGAAAAGGAATGCGTGCCGTTTGGAAAGAAGAAAACCTTAAAGATGCTTGGGATTCTGCAAGACAAGAATCGAAAGCCGCTTTTGGAAATGACGATATGTACATGGAAAAACTCATTGAAGAGCCACGACATATTGAAATTCAGATTGTTGGGGATTCTAATGGAACAGCCTGTCATTTATCTGAAAGAGATTGTTCGATTCAACGCCGTCATCAAAAACTAACAGAAGAAGTGCCGTCGCCATTTATGACTGTTGCTCTCCGGAAAAAAATGGGGGAAGCTGCTGTAAAAGCTGCCGAATATATTAAATACGAAGGGGCTGGAACAGTTGAATTTTTGGTCGATAAACATCGTAATTTCTTTTTCATGGAAATGAATACTCGAATTCAAGTTGAGCATCCCATTACAGAACAAGTGATCGATTTTGATTTAATTCGAGAACAAATATTAGTGGCCGCAGGGGTGCCCATTTCTGGAAAAAATTATACCCCAAAGTTACATTCGATCGAATGCCGAATTAATGCAGAAGATCCGTTTAATGACTTTAGACCCTCACCAGGAAAAATAACAACACTTCATTCGCCTGGAGGGCATGGCGTTCGATTAGACACGCATGTATATGCTGGTTATAGCATTCCGCCTAATTACGATTCAATGATTGCAAAGCTAATCACAACCGCTCAAACAAGAGAAGAAGCGATTAGTAAAATGAAACGTGCATTAGATGAGTTTGTCATCGAAGGCATCAAAACAACCATTCCATTTCATCGACAATTAATGGATCACCCGGAGTATATTGCGGGAAACTACACCACTAAATTCATGGAAGACTTTGAAATGAAAGTCATTAATGAAGATTAAATTTATAAACTCCGAATTTCGATTCGGAGTTTTTTTTAATCAAAAATCCGTGTTTATTTACTTCAATAAAAAGTTGTAATTTTAATGCATGAATTTATCCTATTGGGAACTAAAAACGTGGCTAAACAATGTTGATTTCACCATTGTTGGGAGTGGAATTGTAGGTTTAAGTACGGCACTCCATTTAAAAAAAAAGCATCCAAAAGCCAAAATAGTAATTCTTGAAAAAGGATTATTCCCTCAAGGAGCCAGTACCAAAAATGCAGGGTTTGCCTGTTTTGGGAGTTTGAGTGAAATTTTACAAGACTTACAATCGCACACGCCCGAAGAAGTTGAAAAACTTGTTAATCAACGGCATCATGGGCTTCAACTTTTGAGACAAACTCTTGGCGATGCCGCCATATCGTATCAACAGTTAGGAGGTTACGAGTTGTTTTTAGAAAAAGATATTCGTCTTTATGAGTCTTGTGTAGACCGCATGAAGGAGGTGAATAGTTTGCTGAATCCAATTTTTAAAGACCGAGTATTTTCAAGTGTATCCAATACTTTTGGTTTTTCTAAAATTCAAAACAACTACATCCGAAATCAGTTTGAAGGTCAGATTGACACGGGTCAAATGATGCAAGAATTAATTAAAAAAGTACAACAACTGGGTGTTATTATTTTAAATAACACTACAGTCGAATCTTTTTCTGAAGGCTCTGACAACGTGGCTATTAAAACAAATCATTTTGAGTTTTCAGCTTCAAAATTAATTTTAACGACCAATGGCTTCGCACAGCAGTTAATCAATGAAGACGTGCAACCTGCACGCGCACAAGTTTTAATCACAAAACCATTAAAAAACTTAACCATTAAAGGAACGTTTCATTTAGATTGCGGCTATTATTATTTTAGAAATATCGACCAAAGAATTCTGCTAGGTGGTGGTCGAAATTTAGAGTTCAAAGCTGAAACGACCACAGAACTAGCACAGACAGAACGCATTCAAAATGCCTTAGAAGCACTCCTTAAAAACACGATTATCCCCGGTAGAGATTTTGAAATTGAACAGCGCTGGTCCGGCATTATGGGGGTTGGAACTCAAAAAAAACCAATTGTAAAACAGCTTTCAAACCATGTATATTGTGGCGTTCGAATGGGCGGAATGGGCGTGGCTATCGGCAGTATGATTGGTAAGGAAGTAGCAGAACTTCTTTAAACAAAAAAAAGCACCTTTAAAGATGCTTTTTTATCCTTTGAAACCACTATTAATTCACTTCAAAAGTGATTTTAATATTGACTCTAAACTCATCTACTTCTCCATTTTTGACCGTCGCACTTTGATCTTGTATATATACAGATCGAATGTTTTTAACGCTTTTTGAAGCTTCTATGACTGCTTTTCTTGTAGCATCTTCCCAGCTTTTACTAGAATTTGATAAGACTTCAATAACTTTGAGTACTCCCATAATTTATGTTTTAGGTTAAGAATAATTTGAACCTTCAAGATAATAAATTATTTGAATAATCTACCCATTAATGGCCTCAACCGTCTCAACTCTTCCAGCCAACATCTCTTTTAGCATGGCCTCAATGCCACTTTTGAGTGTATAAGTAGAGGATGGACACCCACTACATGCACCTTGTAAAATGACCTTTACAGTTTTTGTTGTGGCATCGTAAGATTCAAATACAATATTTCCGCCATCACTTGCCACTGCGGGTTTAATGTGCTCTTCTAAAATATTGATGATCTCTTTGGATGTGTCGTCTAAAGCTTCATATACGCCATCTAATTGTGTGGTTGTTTTTTCTAAAACCTGAGCCGCGGATGCTGCGACCATTTCCTTACCGTCTTCGATATAGGATTTCATAAACTCTCTTAACTCTAGGGTAATAGCATCCCATTCTACGATGTCAAATTTTGTAATCGACACATAATTTTTGTCGATAAAAACAGCCTTCACAAAAGGAAACTGAAACAGTGCGGTTGCAAAAGGCGATAATTTTGCCTCTTCAATTGATGTAAATTCAAAGGTTTGTGAGACTAAACTTTTATTCGCTACAAATTTTTGAACTCCAGGGTTTGGCGTACTTTCGGCATAAACGGTTACTGGGTTTTTCTTTTTTTCTTCATTTATAATAATGACGCCCCCTTCATTGAGGTAGTTTTCGATTTGTTCCCCAACTTCAGTTTGAACGTCTTTCCATTCAACAATATCATAGCGTTCAATGGCCACAAAATTTCCCGATATGTATACTTTTTTAACAAAAGGAAGGTAAAAAAGTTGTTGCGCTAAGGGAGAATTTTTTGCATCATCAACATTTGAAAATTCAAAACTCTCATATTTTGTTAGAAAAGAATCTGTTTCAAATTTTATAATTTTTGGATTACTGGTTTCCTGAATTGAAACGGTACTATTTTTCATGGAATTAATTTTCAACAAAGATAACAAACATATTTAGCATATTTCTGAGTATTTTTAGAGTCCTAAAAATAATTATTTAGGATGAAATCTCTCCACGATTATACCTAAGAGCTGGTGGATGGAGCTTTAAGGGTCTTTTAATCATTATAAGAAGACGTTTAGATAAAGATCGATGTTGATTCTAGAGTCAGAATTCCCATCTTTAGCATCTAATGCACGCGAACAAACACACCAATTTCATTAAATTTATATAGTTATATTTGAAAGGCATTTTGTTTATTTTGTCTTAATTTTAAATTGGTATATTGATAAATAATTTTAACTTTACGCTATCTGGTTAAATGCTTTTCATTTTGTCATTTAAATAATTTATATTAAAGTTGATAAATAGTTCAATAAGCATCCAATAATTGAAGTTATACGATCTTATTTTATTGGTAAACAGTTATGATGGTATTTGAAATTGAAGCCAACTACATTAGTTTATTATTAGTTACAACATAATTTTGTCGAATTTAATATTGATATAACTAAACAATTTAAATTTTATTTATTGTTGAAATATAAAAAAATGCTTTTCATTAAAAAACATAAATGTATCTTCTTTTTTTTGCTGGTAACACAGTTTGCAACCACTCAAGAGGGCCTGCCTATTTATTCTGATTATTTGACAGATAATTATTATTTACTTCATCCCTCCATGGCTGGGATTTCTAATTGTAATAAACTAAGGCTTACAGGCCGCCAACAGTGGTTAGGACAAGAGGAAGCACCAAACTTACAAACATTGAGTATCAACGGGCGAATAGGTGAAACTTCGTCAGGGATTGGAGCAATCGTTTTTAACGATAAAAACGGATATCATTCTCAGTCGGGAGCGTATTTAACCTATGCCCACCATCTTATGTTTTCTAGAAACACGATCGATTTAAATATGTTTTCCTTTGGACTCAGCGCTGGAATGATTCAATATAAATTGGACGAAACAGCCTTTTTGGAGTTTGACCCCATAATTTCTGGAGTTGAACAAAGTGCGACGGATTTTAATGTGGATCTAGGATTCTCCTACCATCTCATTGATTTGTATGCTCATTTTACAATCAAAAATCTTCTGCAAAATAAAGGCGTAAATATTAATGAACAAGGCGTAAAGTTTGATAATTTAAGAACCTATTTGTTTTCTGTAGGAAATGTTTTTTCAAAACTTGGGACAGATTGGAGTCACGAACCCTCTTTAATGGTTGCTTTTAAGGATGCAACAAAGGAGGCTTTTATGGATGTTAATTTCAAATCCTATCTAGATTTAGATTTTGGAAAGCTATTCGCGGGTGTTTCCTACAGACGAAGTTTTGATGGTGCTGAGTATTCAGACGGTTCTGAGATTACAAGTCAAAAACTTCAATATTTCACACCAATCGTAGGGGTTGAGTATAATGACTTTATGGCTGCATATACCTATTCCTACCAAGCCAACTCGATCGTGTTTAACAATGCCGGATATCATCAAATAACGCTTGGTTATAACTTTGGATGTAAGAAAGAAAAGTACGAATGTAATTGTCCGGGGGTCAATTAAACCTAAAACTCTAAGGTTCGAATAGTCGCTAATACAGGTTTTAAGAGCGCTTCCATTACTGGTTTTTTACCATTTGTGTAGAGCATATTTGTCCCCTCGACCGTTTTAATGTTCAATAATCGGTGCCTTTTTAAGACCGCTTTTGTTTGTCTCGCAACGGCTTCTCCCGAATCAATTATTTTCACATGACTTGGTAATAACTCTTTTAAAATTGGGGTTAAAAAGTGATAATGTGTACACCCCAAAACCAAGCAATCTATGTTTGCCTCTAGCATTGGTTTTAGATAGTCTTGAAGAAGTAGTAACATTTCTTTAGAATGTAATCCTCCAGTTTCGATCAATTCTACAATGCCATCTCCGTGCTGTTCAATGACCAGTAATTCACTTGAATAGAGTAGAGAGGTATTGTGAAACAACTGGCTACTTAAGGTCCCTCTAGTCGCTAGAATTCCTATCGCTTTTGATTTTGATTGAAAAGCTGCCGGTTTTATTGCGGGTTCAATTCCAATAAAGGGGATTGTGTAATTGTTTCTAAGCGTATCAATTGCGTTTGTTGTGGCGGTATTACAGGCCACCACAATGAGCTTACAGCCTAAATTGATAAGGCACTCGGTATTTTTAATAGAAAGTTTGATAATCGCTTCTTTTCCTTTAGGTCCATAAGGTGCGTTTTTTGAGTCCGAAAGGTAGCGAGTTGATTCCATAGGAAGTAATTGATGGATTTCTTTCCAAATGGAAAGACCACCAACACCTGAATCAAATATTCCAATGGGTTTTGAACTCATATGTTACAAAAATAAAAAAGCTGCTCCTTTAAGAGCAGCTTTTTGTGAACTATTTTGATTAAGATCTAAAACCCTAATTCAGCTTTTACGTCTTGTAGTAAATCTTTACCACCTGCAAAAATAACACCCTGACCTTGAGAAGCATCAAGGACATAATCAAACCCTTGTGCTTGTCCAACTTTTAAAATAGCATTTTTAGCTTTTTCTGTGATTGGTTTTAAAAGATCAAATTCCTTTTTTTGTAAATCTTGTTGGGCTTGTGTTTGGTATTGACGGATACTTTGCTCCATTCCTTGCACTTCTTGTAAGCGCTTTCCGTTCTCTTCATCTGTCTTTGTAGCAGATTCAGAATCATATTGCTTTATTTTATTCTGAAGTTCTGTTGCCATTGCTTGAATATCCGTTTCATAGGTTTTAGCTAATTTTTCTAATTCTCCTTTTGCACTGTTCATTTCAGGCATCGCCTCTACCAATTCTTGAGTATTAATATGGGCCACTTTACTTTGAGCTTGAACAGTCAAACTGCTCGAAATAAAAAGGGTCATGGCTAATAAAAGTAATCTTAAATGTTTCATAGTAATTTAGTTTATTGTTTAATTTATTTATTGTTTCTAATTGTTATCTTTTTTTCTTTTTAGCGCTTCTAGGCGTTCTTTTCGCAGCTTTAAGGCTTCTTTTCTTTTTTCTTCTAAGGCTTTTTTTCGTTGGTCTTTTTCACTAAGAACGTCGGTTGGTTCAGTTATAATTGTCTTTTCATCTACATTCGAATCAGTCTTCTCATCAGTCTTCTCATCAGTCTTCTCATCAGACGTCTCATCAGACGTCTCATCTGTTTTTCCAGCTCTTGCTTTCGTACGATCGTCTATTATTTTTTGTCGTTTAGCTTCGAGTTCTTTTTTACGAGCTTCTCTAGCCTCTAGTAGTTTTTGTTTTTTGGCATCAGCCTCTTTTTTGCGTTCTTCGCGGGCTTTTAGTTGGTCTTCCCGTTTTTTTGCCACCAAAGCAGCGCGTTCTTCTTTTCGTTTATCTAATAATTTTTGACGCTCGTCTTTACCAGAATCTACTTCTACAATGGCGCTTTCTTCTTCCGCTTCTTTCCGTTCTTTTTTAGTTTCTGCTTGGGTGCGTTTTGAAGCTCTATTGATTGTGCGAAGTATTTGCTCACTTATATCATAACGATCGGCAGAATACAACATGACGACATCGGCCGATTTATCAAAAATAAAATCATATTTTTTGGTTCTAGCAACCTCCTGGACAGCAGCAAAAATCTGGTCTTGAATTGGCTGCATCAGTTGTTTTTTTTGAATTAGTAGATCGCCAGAAGGACCAAATCGGTTTTGTTGGTATTCACTAATTTCATTTTCTATAAGTTGCAAGTCCTCTTCACGATCTGAAATCAACTCATTTGTCAATAGAATACGTTCGTTATTTAATTGTTTTTTTTGATCTTCGAGAGCGGTTAAACGACTCTCTATTTCTGATTTCCATTCCTGAACCTTGGCATCTAACTGAGATACCGAGTTTTGGTATTCTGTAATGTTTTCTAAGATATATTCAGTATCAATATAGCCAATTCTGACACTTTTTTGAGCGTTGACGGTTTCAGTCATGTTTAGGACCAAAAGTAAGAATACTAACTTTTTTACAGCCGAATAACAACTAAGTCTAAAATTATGTGAACTCATTTTTTAATTATTTCAAATTAATAATTTGGGATTAGTGGATCAATAGATTTCAAATTAACGAAATAAATTTCAGAATATTTCATCTTCAAGTTATTCATTGGTTTATTTGCTAAAGAAAATACCATGCCAAACATTAAAATTGTTGACCAATGATGAAATGGGTTTCCCAACCATGCTTTGTAGTTTGCCCTGGTAAAGGGTCAAATCCATGCCCAAAATCGATTCCTAATAAGCCAAATGCAGGCATAAACAAACGCAAGCCAACTCCTGCAGATCTGTTGATTAAAAACGGGTTATATTCCTTAAAGCTATTGTAGGAAGCTCCCCCTTCTAAAAAGGCAAGCACATAAATTTTTGTTTGTTGTTCCAAGGTAATGGGGTGTCTTAACTCTAAAGAGTATTTGTTGTAAATCGTTCCACCATCCTGGTTTGACAGGGATTGATTCGGATAGCCTCTTAGGGCAACTGCCTCTCGTCCATCTAAACTGTAAGTTCCGAGACCATCGCCCCCAAGAAAAAAGCGTTCAAACGGAATCACACCACGATCATTATTGTAAGCGCCCAGAAATCCGTATTCAAAGGAAGGTTTTAAAATTAATTTCCCTGCAATTTTAGCATACCACTCTCCCTTAAATTTAATTTTATAAAACTCCAACCATTTGTAGCGTTTCTGATCGATTTCTCCAATACGAGTCGAGGCGTCGGTGCGCTGCTGAATCTCGCCTTCATTAGAACTATTTGAATATTGTGAAATTATGTCCAATTGTGATTGACGCTCTTGACTTAAGCCCTTATAATCAACAGTACTCACAGCAGAGTATGGGAAACTAAATTTTGCCGAGAGGTTGAAACTCGACCCGCCTTCTGGGTAGATGGGGTCATTATAGGTGTTGTTACGACTCAATCCAACCGTGTAAGCTAAATTGTTTGAGTTTCCATTTCCAAATGTAAATAAACCTGTATTGTAGTTATTTAAATCATAATATTGAAAACTCAAAGCTTGAGAAAGAACAAAGTAATCATCTGGTACAGATAGTTTTTTTGCAATACCAAGGGTTAAGCCTGTAATATTAAAACTTCTATTTTTATCGGCATTTCGAGTTGCAGGGTTGTATAAAAATTGTTTAGTTTGCGAAATAGAAGTAGAAAACTGTACGGGTTTTTCACCACCGAGCCATGGCTCAGAAAACGAAAAACTATAGGTTTGATAAAATCGACTTGCTTGTAGACGTAGCGATAAACTCTGACCATCTCCCATCGGTACAGGCGTGTATGCTTCTTTATTAAAAATATTTTTTACAGAAAAATTACTAAAGGTAAGTCCTAAAGTTCCAATGAAACCACCACCACCGTAACCACCTTGTAATTCAATTTGACTCGACCCTTTTTCAACGACAGAATATTCTACATCAAGAGTTCCATCTGTAGGGTTTACATTTTTTAAATCTGGAGAAATTTGTTGGGCATCAAAAAACCCGAGTTGACCAAGTTCACGAATGGTTCTTACCACATTGGATTTGCTGTATA
This sequence comes from Formosa sp. Hel1_33_131, assembly GCA_949499105.1. Taxonomy (GTDB): domain Bacteria; phylum Bacteroidota; class Bacteroidia; order Flavobacteriales; family Flavobacteriaceae; genus Hel1-33-131. The sequence continues at coordinate 13,050 of CATEFX010000006.1, forward strand.
ATTGACCAGGGCGTGTACGGAGTTCTCTATAAATGACATGGTCATTTGTTTTATCATTTCCAATAACATTTATAGTTCTAAAATAGGCCGGTTTTCCTTCTGTAATTCGAATTTCCATATCAATGACATTCCCATCGGTGCTAACCTCTACAGGAGTAATTGTCGAAAATAGATACCCATTATTTTGATATAAGTTTGTTAGGTCAAAAGCATCTGGGTCGGAAGCGTCCGCAATTCTTTTTTCCAATTCAATACCATTATAAGTGTCTCCCTTTTTGATTTTTAAAATTCGATTGAGCTGTGCATCAGAATACACGACATTTCCCAAAAAGTTAAGGGAACCATAAACGTACTTTTCACCTTCTTCTATATCTATTTTAAGACTGACTGAATTTTCATCCCCGATGGTAAGGGTGTCGCTTATAATTCTTGCATCTCTGTAGCCTTGTTCTTTATACTTATCGACAATACTATTGAGGTCTTCTTTATACTCGGCCTCAATGTACTTAGAGCGCTTCCAAAGCCTCAACGGGTTCTTCTTTTTAGTCTTCTTCATTGCCTTCCGAAGGCGTTTGCTACTCAGTTTTTCGAGACCTGTAAATTCTATTTGTTTCACTTTTATTTTAGAGCCTCTGTCAATTTCCACCAACATGTCTACTCTAGATTTATTAACCGAGTCCACTACTTTTCTGGTAGTAATACTGGTCTTCGCATTTAAAAACCCGAGTTTTCGGTACTTGCTTTCAAGATAGTTTTTGGTAGTTGTTAATAGGTTTTCTGTAACTTTAACTCCTTTTTCTAGCTTATTTTCTTTAATAATCTCTTTTATCTTCCCCTTTTTTACTCCAACAATTTTTACCTCCTTTAATTCTGGCAAGTCATCTAGCTGAATTTCTAAATACACATTAGTGCCTTCCGTTTTGCTGATAAACAAGTCAATACTACTAAACAGGTTTGAGTTCCATAGTTTTTTAATGGCCTCTCCAATTTTATTGTCTCCAGGGATGTCTAAGGTTTCTCCTTTTCGTAATCCTGAGTAAGTCACAATTGTTTCTGCTCCATAAACGGTCTCGCCACTGACCGAAATATCAGCAATGGTATAGGTTATTTGTGGTTCCCTGGTTTCTTGTGAAAACAACAGAGAACTACTTAAAACGATGGTTAAGTAGAGGAGTCTGTTGATGTATTTAAAAGTTATTTTAGCTAAGCTGATCACTTGTTTTTCCAAATCTTCGTTCTCTTTTTTGATAATTAACGATGGCTTCATACAAATGCTCATTTGTAAAGTCGGGCCAATATACATCAGTAAAATATAATTCTGCATACGCAATTTGCCATAACAGGAAATTACTGATGCGTTTTTCACCACTCGTACGGATTAATAAATCCACGTCTGGTAAATTTTGTGTGTAAAGATGCTGATTTATTAGCGTTTCATCAATATTTTCGACTGAAATTATATTATTTTTAACTTTATCACTTATAAGCTTCATAGCGTTAATCAATTCATCTCTGGAGCCATAGCTTAGCGCCAGGGTTAAAGTCATGCGAGAATTTGTCTTGGTTTCATCCATAACGTGCAATAATTCTTTGTAAACCTTTGCAGGGAGTGTTTTGAGGTCTCCAATAGCATTCAATTGAATGTTATTTTTTTGAAGGGTTTTAATCTCTTTTTTTAATGAAGAAATCAAAAGTTGCATGAGCGTTTTTACTTCTAATTTTGGACGATTCCAATTTTCGGTCGAAAACGCATACAGGGTCAGATGCTTCACCCCCAGTTCTGCACAACTCTCAACCGTTGTACGAACCGATTTAGTGCCGTTCTCATGCCCAAAAATGCGCATGAATCCTTTTTCTTTTGCCCAGCGCCCGTTTCCATCCATGATGATGGCAATGTGACTTGGTAAATTTTCTGAAGCTATCGTTGTTTTTAAACTCATATTAATAATTACAAAAGCAGGGTTTCCTTCCGAACGTGTAAGTTAAGGTAAAACCGCTAAATACATACCAATCATTATTATTAATATTACCAAATCCATACGGTTCCTTTAAACTTTTGGTATTGGGTTCGCTGCCATCCAATTCATCCGAAAACGTGTAACGGGCCGCAATTTCAAATCCCAAAATGATATGACGCGCAATCGTGGCTTTAAAACCTAATGCAATTGGGAGGCCATACGCATTGCTTCTTGTTTTTTCTGAGACTAACCGCCCTCCAGAGTAATAAAAATTTGGAAAATTTGCCATACTAATCCCCGTATATATATAAGGAGTTGCCTGAGCCGTTCCTTTATGTAAATCAAATTCAAAAAAAGTAAATTCCATTCCCACAGAAACCTCTAATAATGACGAATTGAAATTATAACCTCTTAATTTCCTTCTAGGGTCGTCTGAGTTTGTGTCATCCGCAGCATATTTTGAATAGATAAAACTAGCTCTAAGAGAATGTCTAGCGCTCCGATTCCATTTTAGAACACTTCCTATCGTCAACTCGTTCGGGGCAATAAACGTCGTTGCTCCAACATCCCCTACAAAATTGCTTCCACCTCCAAAAACCCCAATTTCATAAATCTGAGCAATACTCAAATTATAAGATAATAGAAAAAAAAGAAGGATTTGGACTAATTTCATTGTGTTTCAAAAATGCAAATATAATAATTTTGTTCAGCCTCCAGTTAATTTATGAACAGACTAAACTATACAACAGATATTATTTTGATATATTGTTTCAATTGCGATGATCAGCGCCCCATAAAAGTTTGTTGCGGAGCGTTTCTAAAAAGCTTTCTTCTTCCAATTCGAGCATGTGAATGTTATAAGGTGCTTTCTGAATGGTGATCGTAGTGTTGTTACTAAGGGTATTGATTCTCGAGTCTAGGGAGACCAAATGAACATTTTCACGCCCCGAGACCTTTAATTTTATCACTCGATTGCTAGAAATCACGAGTGGACGCGCATTTAAATTGTGGGGTGCAATTGGAGTTAAGACGAGACTATCCGCCTCAGGCATAATTACGGGGCCTCCACAACTTAAAGAATAGCCAGTAGAGCCAGTAGGAGTAGAGACAATCAGTCCGTCCGCCCAGTAGGAGGTTAAAAACTCATCATTCAACCAAGTTTCAATAGAAATCATAGAGGTTGTATTTTTTCGACTAACAGTGATTTCATTCAAAGCGAAATTCAAATCAAAAACCGCGTCTTTACTATCCGTTGATAAACTCAACAGACTTCTTTTTGAAATTCGATATTGCCCTAAAAAAATTCGATCCATGGCACTTTCGATATTGTTTATCGGGATGGTGGCCAAAAACCCTAAGCGTCCGGTATTAATACCAACAATTGGAATTTCTAAATCTTTCACATACGTAATGGCTCTTAAAATAGTGCCATCACCTCCGATACTAATTAAGAGTTCATAAGAACGATCTAAGGATTCAAACGTTGCAAACCCAAACGAACGGATATCGATATTGGATTCTGCCACAATGGATGCGTGAAAGTTTTTTTCAAAGACAACTTGAGCAGTTTTGCTTTTTAAATACACAATAAGTGTTTGGATGGCTGCTTCTGAGCGTTCGTTAAAAGCAGGGCCATAAACGGCTATTTTCATTTTTTGTCACTTATAAGTTTAAATATTTATCTAAATATGCCGAACGATCTCTGAGGTTACTTAAAAACCCATCGTCTTCATGTCCCGAAAGGACCGTGTAGCCGTAGCGTCTAAAGGCTTGAAAGATACTGCTTAAACCAGAATTTCCAATTTTAAGCGTAATCTGAGTTAAGTCGTTTTCGGTTCTAGAAATAAAAGACCCTAATAACTTGGCGTTATTGGATTCTACAATTTGACTGATTTCACTGAATGAAAAGTCGTTTGCTCCTTTTTCAATGACAATAATACCGCCTGGTTCTGAAAAAAACGGAGTTTTATTAAACAATGAAATGATATCGTTTAATTGATAATATCCTAAATAATTATTTTTAGCATCTAAAACCGGCATGATGTTACTGTCATTTTGTGCAAAGGCTTCTAAAACATCGAGCCATAAAAAAGTGTCTCGCACAAAAAACCCTTCAATCGCATATAGTACTTCCGAAATCGCCTGCTCAGATTCAAAACAATACACATCTGTTTCCGACAAACATCCCATATAAATTTGGTTGTTTAAAACGGGGACATGCGAATAGGTTAATTGTTTAAAAATAGTCTGTAGCTCCTCTACAAGTGTTTCAGGACTTGAAGGCGTTAGATCGTTTATAATAAATTGATTTAATGGCATGCGTATGTGTGTATTCAAATGCAAATTAATCAAAAATAATAGACTTTAAGCGTTAAGTACTTTGTATTTTTGTTTGAAATTTAATTTTAATGACTAAGTTAAGCGTTAATATCAATAAGATTGCCACTCTGAGAAATTCTAGAGGCGGCAACACTCCTAATGTTGTTCAATTTGCCAAAGATGTACAAGAATTTGGTGCCCAAGGGGTCACCATTCACCCGCGTCCAGACCAGCGTCATATCCGGTATCAAGACGCGTATGATCTAAAATCCGTGGTACATACCGAATATAATATTGAAGGCAATCCGATTCCTGAGTTTGTTGAAATGGTTCTAAAAATCAAACCGACGCAAGTCACTTTAGTGCCGGATGCAGAAAATGCGATCACCTCAAATGCAGGCTGGGACACCCTGAAACACAAAGGTTTTTTGACTGAAATCATTCAAGAGTTTAAACAAAACAACATACGAACCTCGGTTTTTTTAGACCCCAACCTAACACATCTTGAAGGTGCGAAAGCCATTGGAGCAGATCGAATTGAGCTTTATACCGAAGCGTTTGCGCATCAGTTTTCATTGGGAAATAATGAGGCGATGACTCCGTATACCCAATGTGCCCAACGTGCTTTGCAATTAGATTTAGGTCTGAACGCAGGACATGATTTGTCATTAGAAAATATTCAATTTTTTAAAGACAATGCTCCGGGATTATTGGAAGTGTCTATTGGGCATGCCTTAATTTCTGAAAGCTTGTATTTGGGCATTGATAATGTGATCAACATGTATTTGAATAAGTTAAAATAATGCTTTTACACTCTAATATTATAGGCGAAGGTCCCCCGTTTATCATCCTCCATGGGTTTTTGGGAATGGGCGATAATTGGAAAACACTCGCAAAACAGTTTTCGGGATTAGGGTTTCAAGTCCACCTTGTCGATCAACGGAATCATGGACGTAGTTTTCACGACTCTGTATTTAATTATGACGTTTTAGCAGCGGATTTAAAAGCCTATTACGACCATCATGCTTTAGAAAACACGATACTTTTAGGGCATTCAATGGGAGGGAAAACCGCCATGCTTTTTGCGGCACTGTATCCCAAATGTGTTTCAAAATTAATTGTAGCCGATATTGCACCCCGATTTTATCCGGTTCACCACGATGCCATTTTGGAAGGATTATCCTCCCTAAATTTCGAAGAACTAACATCAAGAAAGGAAGCGGAAATTCAGCTTTCTAAATATGTTCAAGATGTTGGAACGCGTCAGTTTTTATTGAAAAATATTTACAGAGTCTCCCCAACTGTTTTAGGTCTTCGAATAAATTTAGAGGCTCTTAAAACCCAAGTTTCCGAGGTAGGAGAAGCACTGTCACCCCTCCTAAGTTACCCAAAAGACTGCTTGTTTTTAAGAGGCGATCAATCAGAGTATATTTCGACTCAAGATGAAGGCCCCATTAAGGTTCAATTCCCAAACGCTACCATCCAAACAGTGACCAATGCAGGCCATTGGCTTCATGCCGAAAACCCAGTAGAATTCTTTGAACGCGTTTGTGCGTTTATCGCTTGAAACACATAAGCTTAAAAATGTTTGTAAGGCGTTAAAAATATTGTATTTTTGCCACCCAATTTTTATTTCATTACTATGAATATTACAAGAGAAAGTATTGACACGTTAAACGCCGTTGTTAAGATTGAGGTTGCTAAAGCAGATTATTCTGAAAACGTAGATAAAATTTTAGCTAATTACCGTAAAACAGCAAATATCCCAGGCTTTAGAAAAGGACACGTCCCAATGGGATTTGTGAAAAAGCAATATGGAAAGGCCGTACTTGTTGATGAAGTCAATAAACTCATTCAAGAAGCTTTAGGAAAATACCTGACAGAAGAGAAACTGGATGTTTTAGGCAACCCATTACCACGCTCACAAGACGACTTGGATTGGGATAAAGATGATTTTTTGTTTGAATTTGAAATAGGATTAAGTCCAGAATTTGAGATCAAATTAAAAGCAAAAAAAGCACTTACGAAATATACAATTACAGCCGATAAAAAAATGATTGATGACCAATTGGTTAACATTCAAAAACAATACGGGAAATTGACCGCTAAATCTGTTGTTGAGCAAGAAGATGAGGTAACGGGTGTGTTTTTCAATGATGCGGAAGGCATCGAAGCCACCGCCACTTTTACCTTAGATAAACTAAAAGGAAAATCAAACACAAAAGCTTTTTTAGGCGCCAATGTAGATGCTGTCCTGACTTTAGAGACCAAAGGATTGTTTGCAGACTCCCACGATTTAATGACCTATTTAAAAGTAGATCACGATACAGCACACGGACTCGATGTTCAAGTGACCTTTACAATTAGTGAAGTAAATTCAAGAGAATTAGCAGAATTTGATCAAGAGTTGTTTGATAAATTATTTGGACCAGGAGTCGTGACTTCAGTGACTGAATTAAGAGCTAAAATTACCGAAGATGCTGAAAAGCAATTTGTACAACAAGCAGATCAAAAATTCCTGAATGATGTAACAGAACATCTAGTAGAAAACACAAAATTTGATTTACCAACGCAATTTCTTCAAAAGTGGATTCAAACTGCTGGCGAAAAAGAATTAGATGCAGCACAGGCTAAAGAAGAATATGAAAAGTCAGAAAAAAGCATGCGCTATCAATTAATAGAAAGTAAGCTGATTGTAGACAACAGTCTTCAAGTAAATTTCGAAGATTTAAAAGCCTATACTTCAGAGATGATCAAAGGACAAATGGCGCAGTACGGTCAAATGAATCCAACCGAAAAAGAAATTGACGATATTGTAGCACGTGTGCTTTCAAATCAAGAGGAAGTGAAGCGTATATCAGAGCAATTAACAAGTCAAAAATTGTTAGATTTTTATAAAGAAAACGCCAATTTTAAAGACAAAAAATTAGCCTACGAAGCCTTTGTCAAAGAAGTTTACGGGAAATAATTTTTATAAACAATTACGTAAAAAGCACTTCTTAGGAAGTGTTTTTTTTATACCTTTAAAGCAAGTTTTAAACTAGAAATAGTTTTATATTTACATTCTCAATACCTAAAAAAAGCACTATGGATTACGGAAATGAATTCAAAAAATTTGCGATCTCTGATCAAGGGATTAGCAGTCTTTATTATGATAAAATAGTTAGTAGCATGACCCCAATGGGTTTGACGCCAAATATTATTGAAGAGCGCCAAATGAATGTGGCTGTTTTTGATGTATTTTCAAGGTTAATGATGGACCGTATCATTTTTATGGGGACAGCAATTAATGATCAAGTCGCAAACATCATCCAAGCACAATTATTATTTTTAGAAAGTACCGATGCCACGAAAGACATCCAAATATACATTAACTCTCCAGGAGGAAGTGTCTATGCTGGTTTAGGAATTTATGATACCATGCAACTCATCAAACCCGATGTTGCCACAATTTGTACAGGAATGGCCGCTTCTATGGGCGCTGTTTTATTGTGTGCAGGTGCCAAAGGAAAACGGAGTGGATTAACCCACTCAAGAGTGATGATTCACCAACCTTTAGGTGGGGCGCAAGGACAAGCGAGTGATATTGAAATTACGGCGCGTGAAATTTTAATCTTAAAAGAGGAATTGTATAAAATCATCAGCAAACACTCCGGTCAAGAATACGACAAAGTATATGCGGATAGTGATCGTGATTACTGGATGAAATCTGACAAAGCTCTAGAATACGGTATGATCGACGAAATTTTATCTCGAAGCTAAAACCCCCAAACTCGTTATGGCAAAAGAAGAATTAGACTGTTCATTTTGCGGCAAGAAAAAGGCCGACACCAATTTACTCATCGCAGGGATCGACGCTCACATTTGTGACCGTTGTATCGAACAAGCGAATGGCATTGTCATTGAAGAATCCAAGCAAAACAAAGGCGATGATTTTTCTTCGGATGTGATGCTAAAAAAGCCGCAAGAAATTAAAGCGTTTTTGGATGCATACATAATTGGGCAAGACCAAACTAAAAAAGTCATGTCGGTAGCGGTCTATAATCACTACAAACGATTATTGCAAACGACTTCAGAAGACGATATTGAAATCCAAAAAAGTAATATTATCATGGTTGGGCAAACAGGGACTGGAAAGACCTTGATGGCCAAAACCATTGCGAAAATGCTCAATGTGCCATTGGCCATTGTGGATGCGACGGTACTAACCGAAGCTGGATATGTTGGAGAAGATGTTGAGAGCATGCTCACACGCCTATTGCAAGCGGCCGATTACGATCAAGAAAAAGCAGAACGTGGCATTGTATTTATTGATGAAATTGATAAAATTGCCCGTAAAAGCGATAATCCATCTATCACAAGAGATGTTTCTGGAGAAGGGGTTCAACAAGCGCTTTTGAAATTATTAGAAGGAACGGTTGTCAATGTGCCACCAAAAGGCGGTCGAAAACACCCCGATCAAAAATTTATTGAAGTCAACACCGAAAACATACTATTCATCGCTGGAGGCGCCTTTGATGGCATCGAACGTCATATTTCAAAGCGTCTCAATATGACCGCTATTGGGTATAAAGCATCTCATGATGAGGAGCAAGTGGATTCTGAACACCTATTACAATACATTATTCCAAAAGATTTAAAAGATTTTGGGTTGATCCCTGAAATAATTGGTCGTTTACCGGTCCTCACCTATATGAATCCATTAGATGAAGAGACCCTTAGAGCGATTCTGACTGAGCCTAAAAACGCCATTGTGAAGCAATATAAAAAGTTGTTTGAAATGGATGAAATTGCGCTCTCATTTAAAGATGATGCCTTAGATTTTATTGTCAAAAAAGCCATAGAATATAAGCTTGGGGCTCGTGGATTACGATCGTTATGTGAAGAGATTTTAACAGACGCTATGTTTGTGATGCCGAGTAGTGATGAAACAGCCTTGGTGGTCGATAAGTCGTATGCCGAAAAACACTTGTCGCGCACACAATTAAAACGTTTGAAAGCAGTTTCCTAATTAATTTCTAACAGGGCTTCTAAAAACTGACGCGAATTAGACAATCGTGGCACTTTATGTTGTCCGCCTAATTTATTGTTGCGTTTCATCCACTTGTAAAACAAGCCGGGTTGTGCGGCATGAATTTTAGGTTTGTTGAGCGTGATGCTATTGTAGCGTTTGGCTTCGTAATCAGAATTTAAAGACTTTAAAGAATTATCTAAAAGTTCTCCAAAATACTGCAAATCGTTGGGTGGCGTTTTAAATTCAATCATCCACTCGTGGGCCCCTTTGGAGTTCCCCTCCATAAATATGGGGGCGACGGTATAATCGATGATCTCACTATTGGTTTTTTGAGTGACTATTTTTAGTGCTTTATCGGTGTTTTCAATGATCAGTTCTTCGCCAAAAACATTGATAAAATGCTTGGTGCGTCCCGTGACTTTGATGCGATAGGGGTTTGTTGAAGTGAAAGTTACCGTATCGCCTATTTTATAGCGCCACAAGCCAGCATTGGTGGTGATGACAATCGCATAATTTTCACCTGTTTCAACTTCAGATAACGGAATTATTTTCTCGGTAGCAGAGCCATACGTTTTCATTGGAATAAATTCATAAAATATTCCGTAATCCAACATCAATAAAAGCTCATCCGAATGGTTGCGGTCTTGAATGGCAAAAAAGCCTTCAGAAGCATTATAAATTTCATAATATTTAACGGTCGATGAAGGAATGATCGATTTAAACTGATCGACATACGGCAAGAAACTAACCCCACCATGAAAGTACACCTCCAGATTGGGCCACACATCCAAAATTGTTTTTTTCCCAGAAGTTTCTAAAACATTATTAAGAAGTGCCAACATCCACGAAGGTACCCCGGCAAGGCTGGTCACATTTTCGTTGATCGTTTCATTAACGATGGCTTGCATTTTATATTCCCAATCACTCATCAAGGAAACTTTGTTGCTTGGCGTGCTGCTAAACTCTGCCCAAAACGGCATGTTATGAATTAGAATTGCTGACAAATCTCCGAAGATGGTTCCGTTTTCTTCATAGAGTTCTTTGCTACCTCCCAAACGTAAATTTTTCCCGTCAAAAAGGGTGGAGTTTTCATTGTTATTCAAATACATGCACAGTAAATCTTTACTTGCCGCATAGTGACAATCTTCTAAAGAATCAATACTCACAGGAATGAATTTACTTTTAGCATTGGTTGTTCCGCTCGATTTTGCAAACCACTTGATCGGTTTTGGCCAAAATATATTTTTCTCCCCTTTCCGAGAGCGTTCAATTAAATTTTGATAATCTTCATACGTCGATACAGGAATGCGTTGTGAAAAATCACGGTAATTACGAATCGATTTAAAATCATAGGTTTTCCCAATTTCAGTGTCTTTAGAAATGGAAATAAGGTTCATAAGCAATTCATTTTGGACTTCATGAGGGTATTTAAGAAACAAATCAATTTGATGAAAACGTTTCTTTAAAAACCAGGACGCCACAGAATTTACCAATGGTATTGCCATATAATTGTATATATTTACAATGCTAAATGTAATAAAAATCTGCTAATGCTGTATCAAGGAGTTTTGACTAAAATGGAAACAGAGTTTTCGAAGCCAATTCAATATTTTTTAGTGCTTGAAAATGATGTGCTTAACATGAATCAATTGTTAAATAAGACCCTCACACTGTCGTTCGTCAAATATCAGTGTTTGAATTGCAGCAGTGAAGCCCCTATTTTTAGACAAGGGTTTTGTAAATCTTGTTTTTTCGAATTGCCACAAGCGGCCGATTGGATCATGCGACCAGAATTAAGCAAAGCGCATCTCGATCAGGAAGAGCGTGATTTGGAGTACGAAAAGCGTGTGCAGCTTCAACCTCACATTGTGTATTTGGCCAATTCTAGTAATGTGAAAGTAGGGGTAACCCGTAAAACACAAGTACCCACGCGTTGGATTGATCAAGGGGCCCAAGAAGCCCTCGAAATTGTAGAAGTCCCAAACCGCTATCTTGCTGGTGTGACGGAAGTAGCGCTCAAAAAATATGTAAGTGATAAAACCAATTGGCGCGAAATGCTCAAAGGCACGGCAACGGATGAAAGCTTAGAAGACTGGCGACAGCGCTTAGAAACCTACATCCCAGAAGAAACGAAATCCTATTTTTTAGCCAATCAAAAACCACTTAAACTCGAATTTCCCGTTCAAAAATATCCTGAGAAACCAAAAAGCTTGAACCTTAGTAAAACGCCGGTTTACACAGGGGTTTTAAAAGGGATTAAAGGGCAGTATCTTATTTTTGAAGATAATACCGTATTTAATGTCCGTAGTAATGAAGGTTTGGTTGTGGGATTAGACCTCTCTTAATCGAGGTGAATTTCTTGGTTCACTTCTAGTTTAAATCGTTTTCTAAACCAATAAACGCCGAGGTATAAAAACGGTGTATCCAAAGCGGCGATGATTACTTTAAAAGCAACACCAGCAATGAGAAGTCCTAAAAACAAATGCCACTCAATTTCACCAAATAAACAGAGCAATACTAGAACGGTAGCTGTATCTATAAATTGAGATAAAAAGGTAGAACAATTATTTCGCAACCAGAGGTGTTTTCCTTTTGTGAGTTGTTTCCAGTAATGATAAATTTGAATATCTATAAATTGGGCAAACAAGTACGCAAGCATACTTGCTAATACAGCGACTGAAGTGCTTCCAAATACCTCCGAAAACATACCATCTGATACTGGCGACCAGTCGGTTGCGGGGACTCTATTGGCAATAAAAATAATTCCCATAGCAAAAAAGGATGCGAAAACGCCTCCAACAACGACCTCATTGGCCTTTTGTTTCCCGTAAATCTCACTAATCAAATCAGTAATTAAAAATGTAATTGGGTACGGCAAAATCCCAACGGAAATCTCAAACAATTTGACCCCAAACACGGGGGGTTCTATTGGATAGTAATAAAAAAATTTTTTAAAAATCAAATTTGACACCACCAATGAGGTGATAAATAATATTCCAAGAAGTAAATAAATACGTCTTGCCAAAAGGGTCTCTTTGATTGTCATGTAAATTGTCAATAAATACTTACGTAAAGATATACTATTAATTGTTCTTTTACTTATTTTGCTAGCTCATATGACGCACGAACAAACGGTTTTAATTGGGATTGGAAGTAACACAGGAGATAAACTAAATCACCTTCAAATGGCGGTGGATGCTATTCACACTCAAATTGGAAGTATCGATCAACTATCGCCCTTGTATGAAACGGCTGCTATGGGGTTTGAAGGGGATGATTTCATAAATGGAGGCCTGAAAGTAACGACACAGCTTGATGCGTCGCAAGTGTTAGTGAAGCTTTTAGCCATTGAGGACCATTTGGGTCGGATTCGTCATGAAGATGGTCAGTACCACTCGCGCACCATTGATTTAGACCTGTTGTTTTATGGAACTTTGATTTCAAAATCTGAGCATTTAGAGTTGCCACACCCCAGGTTGCACGAACGCCAGTTTGTGTTGCAACCCTTAAGGGATCTTGTGCCCGATTTTGAGCATCCTGTTTTAAAACTATCCATTAGCAAGTTGCTCGAAAACTGTGAAGATGACAGCTTGTTGACGCCTTTAGAAAAGCGGTTGACAAATCCGATGCAGTCTTTTGATTTTTCAACCTATAATTTTATTGCTATTGAAGGGAATATTGGGGCAGGGAAAACAAGTTTAGCCCATATGATGTCTCATGATTTTAATGCTAAAAAAATCCTGGAACGTTTTGCGGACAATCCGTTTTTACCAAAATTTTATGAGGACGCCACCCGTTATGCCTTTACTTTAGAAATGTCTTTTTTGGCCGATCGCTATCAACAAATATCAGATGATTTATCGCAGTTAGATTTGTTTAAAGATTTTATTGTGAGTGATTATGACGTGTTTAAGTCGCTTATTTTCTCCAAAATAACGCTGAACGAAGACGAATTTATGTTGTATCGAAAATTGTTTTATCAGGTTTATAAAGACATTGCAAGGCCCGATTTATATATTTACCTCTATCAAAACACGGAACGTTTACAAGACAACATCCGACTTAGAGGGCGCGATTATGAACAAACGATTGAATCGAGTTATTTAGATAAAATCAATACAGGGTATTTGACGTTTATCAAAAACCATCCGGAATTTAATGTAAAAATTATTGATATTTCGAACCGAGATTTTATTAAAAACAGAGTCGATTACCTTTGGATTTTAGAACAAATCAGTTCTTAACCCATTTTACTAAATACATCCCAAAGAACCACCCCACAACTCACCGAAATGTTTAGGGAATGTTTGGTGCCATATTGCGGAATTTCAATCACATCATCACTTAAGTTCACCACGTCTTGAGACACGCCTTTCACTTCGTTTCCAAAAACCAAAGCATAAGTTTGGTTGGGTTTGGGTGAGAATTTATTTAAAAGAGTCGCATTTTCGGCTTGTTCAATAGCGATCACATGAACGTTTTTGGATTGAAGCGTCCGCACAAGGGCTTCTGTATTTTCGGCATAATCCCAATCCACAGATTCGGTACTTCCCAAGGCTGTTTTCTGAATGTCTTTATGCGGTGGTGTCGCGGTGATCCCACAAAGATAAATTTTCTCAATCCGAAACGCATCACTCGTTCGAAACACACTTCCAATATTGTTGAGACTTCGGATGTTATCAAGAATCACGATCAAAGGCGTTTTTGTAACGGCCTTAAATCCATCGACAGATAAGCGGTCTAATTCGCTGTTTTCTAACTTTCGCATCCGAGTTTTAAATCTTAATTAGTAAGGTTTTATAAAAAGGCTAAAATTAATTACTTTAGCATTCTTACTGCGATACAAAAGTAAGACATAAAAACAAGAACTCCATTGGCAAATAAAACGAAGAAAGTCACTCCTTTAATGAAACAATACAATGCGATTAAGGTCAAGTACCCTGATGCGTTGCTATTATTTCGAGTGGGCGATTTTTATGAAACTTTTGGAAGTGATGCCGTCAAGGCCTCCAAAATATTAGATATTATCCTCACCAAGCGTGGTGCCGGCAGCGAAAGTGAGACCGAATTAGCAGGGTTTCCGCACCATTCCCTCAATACCTATTTACCCAAACTGGTCAAAGCAGGGGAGCGGGTCGCTATTTGTGACCAATTAGAAGACCCAAAACTCACCAAATCGATTGTGAAACGAGGCGTTACCGAACTCGTTACGCCAGGGGTGGCGCTAAATGATGAGGTGTTAAGCTCTAAAACCAATAATTTTTTGGCGGCGGTGTATTTTGGAAAAACAATTGGCGTGGCCTTTTTAGATGTGTCTACAGGCGAATTTCTCACCGCACAAGGGTCCGCTGAATACATAGGAAAACTCCTTCAAAATTTTAACCCGAGTGAAGTCCTCATAGAAAAACAAAAGCGAAGCACTTTTAACGACACCTTTGGCGCAAATTTCCATACCTTTTATTTAGAAGATTGGGTGTTTCAGGACGATTATGCCAACGAAACCCTTTGTAAGCATTTTCAAACCAAAACCCTCAAAGGCTTTGGAATTGAAGCTTTGGCACAAGGCATTGTAGCTTCAGGTGCGATCATGCATTATTTGGCAGAAACCCAACACCATAAGCTTCAACACATCTCCGCCATTGAGCGGGTTTTAGAAGGCGATTATGTATGGATGGATAAATTTACCATCCGAAATTTAGAGCTCTACCAGTCCAATAATGTGAATGCGGTGACTTTAATTGATGTCATCGATCATACGATTTCACCGATGGGAGGGCGTTTATTAAAACGTTGGTTAGCATTACCACTCAAATCACAAGAAAAAATAAAAGCACGCCACGAAGTGGTGCAGTATTTTTTGGATCATGACGTGGCACTTCAGAAAACACAAAACTACATCAAGCAAGTGGGCGATTTGGAACGCCTCATCTCAAAAGTGGCCACCGCCAAAGTGAACCCACGTGAAGTGGTGCAGTTAAAAAATTCTTTAGAAGCCATTGTCCCGATCAAAGCCTTGGCGTCTAATTGTGAAAATGCCGATTTAAAACGCATTGGCGAACAGATTCAGAGTTGTGAATTGTTGCGAGAAAAAATTAAAGAAACACTTAATGAGGATGCGCCCGTTAACATCCTTAAAGGAAATAGCATCGCCTCGGCTGCATCAGAAGAATTGGAAAGTCTACGCGCCATTGCATTCTCTGGAAAAGATTATCTAAATAAAATGTTGGAACGCGAAAGTGCCGCGACCGGGATTACCTCGCTTAAAATCGCTTCCAATAATGTATTTGGCTATTATATTGAAGTTCGAAATTCGCATAAAGACAAGGTGCCAGAATCCTGGATTCGTAAACAAACACTGGTCAATGCCGAACGTTATATTACGGAAGAACTCAAGGAATATGAACATAAAATACTAGGCGCTGAAGACCGTATTTTAGTCATCGAACAAACGCTGTTTTCTGAGTTAGTTCTTTGGATGCATTCCTATATTTTACAGGTACAACAAAATGCACAACTGATTGCACAATTGGATTGTTTAGGGGCTTTTGCGCATTTGGCACAACAAAATAAGTATGTGTATCCAGAAATCGATGCCTCTTTTGATTTAGACATCAAACAAGGACGTCACCCGGTGATTGAAAAGCAGTTGCCGTTGGGGGAATCCTATGTGGCAAATGATGTATTTTTAGACAGAAACACCCAACAAATCATTATGATTACAGGCCCTAATATGTCTGGTAAGTCGGCTATTTTACGCCAAACGGCTTTGATTGTCCTCTTGGCGCAAATTGGGAGTTTTGTACCTGCCAAAAGCGCACGTATTGGATTGATCGACAAGCTTTTTACGAGGGTAGGGGCGAGTGATAATATTTCGATGGGCGAATCGACCTTTATGGTAGAGATGAATGAAACCGCTTCCATCTTAAACAATGTCTCGGAACGGAGTTTGGTGTTGTTGGATGAAATTGGTCGTGGGACGAGTACCTATGATGGAATTTCAATTGCCTGGGCGATTAGCGAATACTTGCATGAACATCCTTCACACGCCAAAACCTTATTTGCGACCCACTACCACGAGTTAAATGAAATGACCGAAACCTTTGATCGCATTAAAAATTATAATGTGTCGGTTAAAGAGTTGAAAGACAATGTCTTGTTTTTAAGAACCTTGGTCAAAGGTGGGAGTCACCACAGTTTTGGGATTCATGTGGCAAAAATGGCAGGCATGCCGCCACAGGTCTTACACCGCGCACAACAAATTCTGAAACAGCTGGAGAAATCACATTCGAGCGATGAGCTGACCGCCAAAGTCAAAGACTTGGACAGTGAAATGCAACTGAGCTTTTTTAATTTGGACGATCCCATGCTAGAGGCTTTAAAATCTGATATAGAGGCAATTGATATTGATACCTTAACACCCGTTGAAGCCTTGATGAAATTGAATGAAATCAAACGGATGTTGACTAAAAAGAAAAGAGCATAAAATGTTTAAAAAAACTTTGCTATTCTAAGAATTGTATTAAATTTGCACCTCTCTATATAATAGTAGGGAAACGTTCATTAAAAAATTGCGAAAGTAGCTCAGGGGTAGAGCATCACCTTGCCAAGGTGGGGGTCGCGAGTTCAAATCTCGTCTTTCGCTCTGATACTTTTTTTAAAACATACCAAGATGCT
>CATEFX010000007.1 GCA_949499105.1 Formosa sp. Hel1_33_131
GGTGTATTCGTCAAATTCTGGCTTTTGAAAGGGTTCACTCCAGCCTGGAGGTGCCACCATATGAGCGATGCTTATGGCAGTGTTTCCATCTGTTGCTTTCCCAAAATGTTCCTCAATAAGTTTGCCATCCGTAGTAGGTACTACAAACGGAGTTTTTTGAATTTTATAAGCTGCCATATTCTAATACCACTGAAGATAAAAATCTTTTATTTTAGCGCTTTCAGGAATTGAAATAGCTTCAATCTTTTTATTCATATTGTAGCGCATTTCTTCTGGAAGTTCCTTTTTGCTGATTGTAAAATAAGCATTGATTTCGTCAACGGAAATGATTAAACTCCGAAGTGTATTTTGAACACTTGAAATACTGTAGTTAGAATTGAGGTCTCCAAATGTACTGAGGGTGTTTATGCCGTCCTGGTTCTTAAACCGTGGATCCATAATGCGGACAGTTCGAATGGTGGAGAGGGAGTCTAGCGCAGAGTTAGGGTCTAGTTCTAGTAATAAAGCTCCCGACTCTTTTTCGTAAACACTAATAGTGTTTGTGTTTCCTGTAAATTCGTCACCGCCGATAAACTTACTTAGGGAATCGTTTATAAAGACGGTTTTAAGTTCTCTTATCATTGTGGAATCCGTTAAGAGTCCAGCACTATTTGTGGTAATCAAAAAGGGATCTGTTGTTTTATCACAGGCAACAAAAAGCCCTAGTAGTATTGCTAAAAATAAATAATGTTTCATGTGGTGATTAGTGCTTACTTGATTTATAAAGTTGAATTAATGATCAGTTTTTAAATTTGGGTAAAAATAAATGAACTTTTATTACTTAAACCAAAAACAGTAAACTATTTTTGCTCATTATGTCAAAAACCGAAATCAAATCACTTGTTAGTGCGGGAAAAATGCTGCCGCTCATGGAGGCATTCTATACCATTCAAGGAGAAGGCTTCCATAAAGGAACTGCCGCTTATTTTATTAGAATAGGAGGCTGTGATGTAGGATGTCATTGGTGTGATGTTAAAGAAAGCTGGAATGCTGAGTTACATCCGCCAACTGCAATTGCTTCAATTGCTGAAGAGGCTGCTAAAGAGAGTCAAACTATTGTGGTTACAGGGGGCGAACCCTTGATGTGGGACATGAATCCACTTACGGCAGAGTTAAAATCCAAGGGCATGCAAACGCATATCGAAACGTCTGGGGCTTATAAACTAACAGGCGAATGGGATTGGATTTGCTTGTCTCCTAAAAAATTAAAAGGTCCTTTGTCTGAAGTCTATGAAAAAGCGCATGAGCTTAAAGTGATCGTTTATAATCTGGATGACCTGAAATTTGCTGAAGAACAGGCTGCGAAAGTAAATCCAAACTGTATTCTTTACCTTCAACCCGAATGGAGTAAGCGTGATAAAGTGACTCCGTTTATAGTTGAATACGTCATGAAACACCCTAAATGGAAAGTTTCGCTACAGACTCACAAGTATTTAAATATTCCTTAGGCCAAACAGCTTGTTTAGTTGTCTTTATTAAGTTTTTTAAATAGGTTGCTCATTTTTAATTTCTACTCATTAATTTATTTTTTATGTTACTAGGTACGAGCAAAAGATGCTCGGCTAGCCAATGAAATAGGTGTAATAGATCTCTCGGACATGTAAATGGTTTCATTTTCAATCCTCTTGGTACTGAAGAGTCAGCATCTAGAAATTGTCCTTTAGGAATTGGTCCAATTGAAAATATGGGAATCAGCAGGAAAATAGTAAGTAAGTTTAATCTGTATTTGTTCATTACGTTAGTTTGCTCAAATGTATTACCTCTTCTTACTATGGATGCACTGTTTTGTTCGATACCACCTCAAGGTGATTGCTAGTTATTCTCTTAATTCCTACACCCACCGCAATTTGGTAGAGTGCGGAGATGATGCACAGTCCCAAAGGATGGGAGTGCGAAGCACGTAGCCATTTGGGTTCACCTTTAGGTGAATTGTGCAACGTGTTGGCTAAACTGCGTTTTAATGCAGTTTAGGTTTTGTTGTAGCTCGTTTTTATTATTTCGTCAAGGTATATTTATCTTCATTATTTTTTGTCAAAATCAAGGTATTACCATTTAAACTAAAATTCCATTCACCACCTAAAATCAGAGAATGATCAAATTCGGCAGTCCAAGCACAGGCATTTTCAAAAGTGATTAAATTTCCCGAAATCGAATATGTACCACTACATAAAGCTGGAGATTTAGCAATTTCACTTTCACCAGTCCAAGAATCATTCGTAAATGTTAAATCGACATTAAATGTATTACCATTTCGTTCAAAAATTCCGATATATACTCCTTCAATATTCGATTGAGAATCATCATCATCATTATTACAGGCAAAAGTTGTGATTAAAATTCCGATTAAAATTAAAATTTTTGAGTTCATAATATACTTTATTTATTAGATGTGTTTTTCTGTAAATGGTTGCGTTAAATGTGCTACAACGCCGCGCTATACGCGGTGACGTTCTGGGTTTTCAATGGATGCATTTTTATGCGATTCATTAAAAAGACAAAAAGAACGTTATCAAATTGCGGTATAACGACTTGATATGCACTGTTTTGTTCGATACCACCTCAAGGTGATTGCTAGTTATTCTCTTAATTCCTACGCCCAGCGCAATTTGGAAGCACGCGGCGATATTGCACAGTCCCAAAGGGCGGGAGAGCGAAGCACGTAGCCATTTGGGTTCACCTTTAGGTGAATTGTGCAACGTTGGTGTGTATGATTAGTGGCGTGTTTTAAGCAACTAATTTAGCAAATAACTACCGACCAAGAAAGTCCGCGAGGACTTTCGTAAGTGAGCTATAACCAGCAATTTTGTTTATACGGTGTTGCCCACAGTATTTTATTCTCCGCTTTTCATTCTGATTTCAGAGATCACTTCATTCAATTCAACAAACAGATTTGAAAATTCCGATTTTCCAGATTCAAGTTCACTCAAACTTTTAGAAATGCTATAAATTCCGTTTTCAGTCAGAAAATTGAAGTTAGTAATTCCGTTTTTAGGTAATTCGACCTTTTCAATTTTGATCGCTTTCTCGATATATTTTTGTCCGTTTTTTACATATTTTTTCACAACTTTCTGTACGCTTTCGTGTTGTCCAGCTCCAATAAAACCTCCACCAGAACTCAAATAAAGGCTTGTGTCTCCAGTTGAGAAAGTCACAACAGTTGCAGTTGCTCCATTCATATCCATTTCAGAAACTATTCCATAAACATCGTTTTTGTCAATTCCACTTAAACCTAATTGTTCGGAAGTAGCCGAAAAAGCCATATTTCGCATATCTGAATAAGGATTTTGTTCCGTTTGTTTTTCAGTCGAATTTTGTTCTGCTATTTGGGTTTTTCCTTTATTCGCAGATTTCATAAATAATGTAATTCCAATTATTACTATTACTGCAATTATAATGTATGTCATAGGTTTCTTCATATTGTGGGTAACGTGTTTGTGTAAGATTAGTTGCCTGTTTTAAGCACTGAAATTAGCAAATAAAACACAGATAGAATGTCCGCGAGGATTTTCGTAAGTAGGCGAGAACTAGCCATTAATTATACACGTTGTTGCCCACAGTTTTTATTCTTTTTTCCTTTCAATTACTGTTTTTCCACGTATTTTAAAATCTGATTCGCTTAAAACTCTTCCTAATTTTATTATCTCAATAATCGAATCGTTTTTGTCAAATTTATATTCGGTCATAAACTCTACAAACTCGTTAGGATTTGTTCCTTGATTTAAAGAACTATCTATTTCTCTAAAGAGTTTACCTTTTTCGTTATACTCGAATTTTGTTTTCATACGCTGATTTCCACTAAAAACCCAATTCTCTATTATTGGGCGATTTAAAGAATCGTAATAAAATTCTGAGATTTTCGGTTCCGTATTTCTTTCCTCCACAATTTTCTTTTTTAGAATTCCATTTTTATATTCTTGCGAGATAGTTCTGAAATTAGTTTTAGTTTCAATTAGATTTTTTTCCGAATCGTATTTGAATGATTTAATTGTGTCAATTTTTTTACGTTTCTCAATAATGTATTTTAATAAACCATTTTTATAGTAAACATAATTTTGCGTGTCGATTTTGGCTGTTCCTTTTCCCTCTCTTTTGTAGATTGATTTGGTCTTTTCAATCCGATTCTCGATATCATTGTAGTAATAAAATTCAACGTTACTAATGTTAATCAACCGATTTTTGGAATCGTAACTTTTAAATGACTTTTTCTGGGAATAAATAGAATCCTTTTTCGACAAAGATTTTTCGGTTTTCCAAATTCGGTAACTTTCTTTTGCTTTAAATTCCGCAATCAATTTATCTTCTTCTAAATTCCCGCAAGAAGTTAAAATTAGACTTAAAAATATTATGGTTAGCAGTTTTTTCAAATTGTGGGCAACGTCTCCGTATATGAAACGTAGCGTGCAACAAGACGCTATCGTTTCGGATTATACACGAGCCAAATTTAAAAATTTGGCTTTCTTTATAGATACACAAAAACCTTTGGTAAAGCTTA
>CATEFX010000008.1 GCA_949499105.1 Formosa sp. Hel1_33_131
GAAAGTCAAAGACAAAAAAAAATAGCCTCCGTTTTACAGCGTGATCTCGTTGAGGTATTACAAGGCGCGGCCACTCAGGGTGGGATGAAAGGCATACTTATTTCGGTCACAAAGGTCAACGTTACTGTCGATCTTTCCATTGCCAAGGTATACCTTAGTATTTTTCCAATTGATAGAGGCGCAGAGCTTTTGGAAGGCATTCGGTCTAATGCCCCGCTTATCAAGCACGAACTATCGCAACGCACCAAGCACCAATTGCGACGCATGCCACAACTCATCTTTTATATTGATGATTCTTTGGAATACATCGATCAAATTGACAAGTCATTAAAACGCACCGAAAATCCTATTGAAAACCCCGAATTGCTAGAGAAACGTAAAAAAGCATAATTGAAGTTTTCCTTATACATAGCCAAACGGTATCTGTTTTCTAAAAGCACGAACAACGCCATTAATATTATTACCCTGGTGGCAGGTTTTGGAATTGTTATAGGTACGGCGGCTCTTTTTATTGTGCTTTCAGGATTTTCTGGCCTCAAAAATTTTAGCTTAGAGTTTACCTCTTTCTCCGATCCAGATCTAAAAATTGTACCAACCACCACCAAAACGATTCAATTTTCAGCAGCTCAAAAACAGGCTTTAACGGCCTTGTCTAGTGTCGATTTCTATTCTGAAGTTGTGGAAGAGCGCATGCTCATGAGTTGTGAAAACAAGCACCTTGCGGTCACCCTAAAAGGAGTAGATACCAATTACCCAAATGCCACTATTGATTCTATTTTGGTGTATGGGCAGTGGTTCGATTCTGAGAGTGCACAAATAGTTGCCGGATGGGGCGTGACCAGCGAACTGGGGTTTGGAATTTTTGATGTTGCCAAAGTCATAAAGTTGTATGCACCCAAACCAGGAACTGGCCAGATCAGCTCTGTTAAAGGGGCGTTTACAAGTTTGAAAGTTGCCAATGCTGGGATTTTTCAAATCAATGAAACCCTTGATAACTCACAAGTATTTACTTCTATAGAAAATGCGAAGTATTTATTAAATTACCCCCCTGAAACCGTCAGTGCTATTGAAGTCTATTTAGCGCCTTCTGTAGACGAAGACACGGCCCGTGCCGAGATTCAGTCTGTTTTTAACAACCAAGTAACCATTAAAAATCGCATTCAATTAAATGACGCGCTTTATAAGATGCTTAATACAGAACATGTAGCGGTTTATTTAATTTTCACCTTAATTTTAATCATTGCCTTATTTAATATTATTGGATCTATTATCATGATGATTTTAGATAAGAAGAAAAATCTTAAAACGCTGTATAACCTTGGGGCGACCGTCAAAGAGTTGCGCGCTATTTTCTTTTATCAAGGGGTTTTAATGACGCTTATTGGCGGAGGTTTGGGATTGGTTATTGGGGTGGTTATCATTTGGCTGCAACAGCAGTTTTCCCTTCTTATGATCACGCCTTCACTGGCCTACCCTGTAGACTTACAGCTGGCTAATATTGGGATTGTATTTGCCACTATTTTGGTATTGGGAGCCGTGGCTTCTCGCATCGCTTCTCAGCGCATTGCAAAAACACAACTCAACGCTTAAACAAACTGGTAATCGCCAAAAACGGATGCCACTTCATCAAAAGCAGCAAACACATCGGTACTGTGGTCGCTAGTCACCATTTTTGTTCTAAAGGGTTTAAAATCCGCAATGCCTTTAAAGTAGTTGGTGTAATGACGTCTGGTTTCCAAAACACCCAGCACTTCTCCTTTCCAGTCAATGGCCATTTGTAAGTGTCGCCTAGCGGCCTCTACACGTTCCAACATGCTGATAGGCCCTAAGTGTTGCCCCGTTTCCATAAAATGCTTTACTTGTTTAAAAAACCAAGGGTTTCCAATAGTAGCTCGCCCAATCATAGCGCCGTCAAGCCCATATTGGTCGCGCATCTCAATAGCACGCTCGGGAGTGTTTACATCGCCATTTCCAAAAATTGGAATGTGCATGCGCGGGTTATTTTTAACCTCGGCTATAGGCCCCCAATCGGCAGCCCCTTTATACATTTGGGCTCGTGTTCGTCCGTGAATAGATACCGCCTTACAGCCTACATCTTGTAGTCTTTCCGCAACTTCAACGATGCGAATGGAATCATGGTCCCAGCCCAACCGGGTTTTTACCGTGATAGGCAAGTTGGTGCGTTTGACCATTTCGGCAGTGAGTTTTTCCATTAAACACACATCTTTTAAAATACCTGCTCCAGCGCCTTTACTTACCACCTTTTTTACCGGACACCCAAAATTAATATCAATAATATCGGGGTTTGATTTCTCAACAATCTCAACTGCGCGCAACATACTATCAAGGTTTGCACCAAAAATTTGTATGCCTACAGGCCGTTCCTTTTCATAAATGTCTAATTTCATGGTGCTTTTTACGGCATCTCTAATAAGGCCTTCACTAGATATAAACTCAGTGTAAACCACATCAGCCCCTTGCTCTTTACATAAAGCGCGAAACGGCGGATCACTTACATCTTCCATAGGGGCAAGAAGTAAGGGAAATTCAGGAAGTTCTATAGAACCAATTTTAACCATGTGTTATTTATAAAAATTCATTTCATCTATATAGTCCCAAACCGCCAAAGGCAGTAAGGGTTTAATGTTTTTTCCGTCTTTTATTTGCTGACGGATAAAGGTGGACGATATCTCCATAATAGGAGCGTGTATATGGGTGACCGTTTCTGAACTATACGACACAGGGTCCGAAGCGGTTTTTAGTTTTCTTGGATAGACATAAATAGGGTAATTGCCCATAATAACATCTGCATTTTTCCACTTTGGCAACGACCTTAAATTATCCTCTCCCATAATGAGGGCAAACTGGTGTTCGGGATGCTTTTCTTCCAAATAGGCTAAGGTATGTACCGTATAATTTGGCTGTGGCAAATTGAATTCAATCGCACTAGGAACCAGTTTTGGGAAGTCTTTGGTGGCGCGAAAAACCAATTCTAATCGTTGGTGGTCGTCCAGTAAGCTTTGCTTTGTTTTGTGTGGACTTTGCGGCGTAACCACTAGCCAAATTTGATCTAAATCTGAGTGTTCAGCGAGGTGATTGGCAATGATCAGGTGCCCCACATGAATGGGGTTATAGGTTCCAAAAAAAAGTCCAATCTTCATTGCGCCTTAGTTTATAAATTTACTCACAGTATCGTAGGCTTCTTTTTGAGCCGTTTCTAAAATGTCATTTTCAATAATACAGTCAAATAAGGGGGCTGTAGCAAGTTCCGCAGAGGCTTTTGCCACACGCATATTAATTTTGTCCTGTGTTTCTGTCTGTCGTTTTTTGAGACGAATTTTCAAGGCATCAATGCTTGGCGGTTTTACAAAAATAGCCAATGTTTCTTCTGGAAATTTTCGTTTTATACGCAAGCCTCCAGACACATCAATATCAAAAATAACATGTTTTCCAAGAGCCCAAATTCGTTCTACTTCCGTTTTGAGGGTGCCGTAAAAATTATCGCGGTACACTTCTTCCCATTCTAGAAACTCATCTGCTTTTATGTGTTGCTTAAAGTCGTCTATGGATAAAAAATAGTAGTCTTTTGCGTCTACTTCAGTTCC
>CATEFX010000009.1 GCA_949499105.1 Formosa sp. Hel1_33_131
ATCATTTTTTAGACACCAAGCCTCTCGTACAGAAGCTATAAATTAGTATCCTAAATCTGGATTGGTATGAAAAAAACTGTTTTGAGCATACTCGCATTGGGTATCATGATTTTTGTTGGTCTAGCTGATCAACCGGTCGATGATTGTGGGTGCACCTCCGTTGGTCTAGGAGTGAGCAATAACGGATGCGTAGCACCTTGCGAAGTGGAAATGAATTATAGGACCTATTGTGTTACAACAACATTTTTACTTCCTCCAGGTGTAAGTGACTTGGCTAGCGATTCTTCCATCATTTTTGTCTTTGATACAGTTGCCAGTTTTAATGTTGACTTAGAGACAAACGATCATGCTTCTGGTATAAGTTGTGATGTGCAAAACGTGCAAATTTTTAGTGAGTAAAATGATCAACTTCGCCGCGAAAAAGCACGATCAACTAGGTATTGCTTTGTCACTTCTCTGTGTTGGTGTTCTTCTACATTACTTCTCCAAGGGAATTTTACGAAATCATGGCGTAGATCTCTGCTGGTTACTTTTTGGCATTCAACTTTTCAGGGTAATTTGGGGCGACTACAAAAAATCCCTATTTCCCATATCTGCCGCAATACTATGGGAAATTTCAGAATTGTTTATTGTAAATAGAGTCTTTGACCCTATCGACTTGTGTTTGTATTTAGTTGCCATGGTGTTGGCGGTTTGGTATGCTAGAAATCCCGGGTACGCGATACAGGAAAAACAGAGTCTTTAGTGGGGTGAAGCTCAATTTTAGAGTAAACTGCGAAGTGGCGCCTTGCTCCTTGGCTGTGGTTGTGGTCTTAAACAGTGTGTTTTTCTTTAGGGTAGAAGCTCCTGAACTTGATACGTTGTAATCATAGTCCGTATAGGTTCCATTGCCCCTACTTAACTTGAGGCACTTTAGGATTCATGACTCTAAACCAGAGCGGAGGAATAAAACTTAAGAGGATTGAAGATGGATAGCCCATAGGCAGTGTAGGGCTCTCTTCATGGTTATCCAGGACTTGATATTTCTTTGAAGATTTGAAATGATGGTCACTGTGTCTTGTTAGTTCGTAAAGCGTAATTCTTCCAATTTTAAAATTTGAATTCCACGAGTGATGGGGCTTAACACCCTCATAACGGCCAGAAGCTAACTTTTGACGCTGTAAACCGTAATGCTCTATATAGTTGATACATTCCAAAAATAGAATCGAAATTATTCCAACCATGATTGCGAAAATCATTACATCAAAAGAGAAGATATAATAGATACTGAACAGGTATAGTGGCTGTATCAAATGATAAAAAATCATGTCATTTTTCAGAGAGAAAAAAGATTTTTTCTGGGTTTCGAGGATTATTTTTTGCCGTTTCCAAGCGTCTAAATATTGCTTGGTGATTGACGTAAACCAGAATGAGTAGACTGACTGATTGATTCTAGCAGTAGCGCCATCTTCTGGCGTTGCAACGTTTAAATGATGACCAAAATTATGTTCAATATAAAAATGCATGTACAGACACGGCATATATAGGAGTTTGCTCGTAAATCGGGCAAAATACGTACGTCTATGACCCAATTCGTGAGCCACATTTATGCCGTTCGTTGCTAATAAAACGCCTGTTGAAATTGCGATGCCGATCGTTTCAACAGTATTATAATCGGCTGTTTGAATTGAAGAAAATCCTACAAACAATAATCCAAAAACAATTGGAACATTTAAAAATAACATGACATCGAAAATCCACTTATTTTGAATGCTGGCAGCACTTTCGTCGGGAAGATTGTCTTTTTCTTCACCCAAAATCAAGTCCAACAATGGGATGATCAAGAAAACATAGATAACCGCAGAATACGTCCAAATCCCAGTCGAAATAAACGACATATAAACTGAAATGGGCACTGTGTACGCAAATAGATATTTTAAATCTCTCATACCATCAAGGGCTTAATTTCATGTGTCACTGCTTGCTCTCGCGAATTAAATAAACTCAGTCTAGCTTAAGTTTTGAGCTCTTCCGTAATACTCATAAACCATTTAAATTTACCATTTTTAATCTGGAGGTAATTTAAGAACATCTTAAGGCCATACAAACAGATCCGATGGGCAAAAATGAAAAAGCACCTCCGTTAGGAAGTGCTTTATTTTCAGTGGGCCCACCAGGGCTCGAACCTGGGACCACCTGATTATGAGTCAGGTGCTCTAACCAACTGAGCTATAGGCCCTTGTTGATACACTCTTTAATAAGGAAGCCTTTTAAGAGTACATTAACTTCAAGTGAAACTGTCAAAATACCCAAACATAGGTTTGGATAGCACATTGTCAGATTCAACATTGAAGTGCAAATATACACTGAATGACGTTTTTAAAGACACCTTAAGGTCAAAAGTCTAAGAAATAATTTAAGCTCTCGCACCCACATTACTTTTGTAATTCATTTCAGTATTTAAGTTTTTACCTCCGTATAAATTATATACTATACCTCAGTATTTCAAAATGTTATTTGGTTAGTATTTACACAGCCTGGCAAACCAATTTAGATGTGAGATAGATTAGGCTTTATCTCTTTTCTACTTAATATAAACACCTCACATTTCAG
>CATEFX010000010.1 GCA_949499105.1 Formosa sp. Hel1_33_131
ACTCCATAAATACAAGATTTAGAGTTGAAAAGCTGATCAAGGATCTGTAACAAGACAGCATGCTTTTACAACTTAAACGCACTCCTTTTTAAAGAATTTCCGTTGAGTTTATCAAAAAAATGATCAATATAGGCAGTAACCTTATTTTATTTAAAGAACGTTGTTGTTTAAATGGGTGTCTAATAATTCGTCTACTGCAATTAGACGCAATTTTAAATCTTCATTCAAACTGGTGTTATCTATTGTTTTTTGTTCATTTTGAGTAGCAAACTGAAGGGCACACATGGCCAGTACATCTTGCTTGTCTTGAACAGAGTAACTCTTCTCAAATTGCTTAATCGTCGTCTCAATTTTCTGGGCGGCTGTTCGAAGCCCTTCCTCTTGATCGGGAGTGATAGTCAATGGATATACTCGATTGCCTATGGATAATTTTATTTTTAACCGTTCACTCATATGCTTTAAGCTTTAATCCGATAAATTCGATATACAATCGTCAATCTCTTTGATTAAAGTATTAATTTTAAGCTTCGTTTCTCTTTTACTGTCGTCACTGCCTAGGATTGAATTTGCAAATTTGAGTGTCTTATAATCGTCTTCTTTCTGCTGAAGCGCTTGCATTTGTTTTGAACTCAAAGTCGTTGCTTTTAGTAATTCATCTTTCAAAAATGCATTTTCTTTTTTTAATTCAGTCATTTCATGCAAAACTCGTTTCACTTTTTGCTCTAAAGAATTGACAATTAACTCGATTTTACTCATTTGCAGTTACAATACCTATTTCACAAATTTAACATTCCATACTTAATAACGCAATTGTTTTAAGGTATATTTTAATTTATTTCTGTGATGCAATTGATATCTGTGTTTTATTTTTCTATTTAGGTTCAATTGTATAAATTAGCAACTCTATTGAATTTTATGAAAGCTTGTTTCTGTTTCCTTCTTTTTGTGATATCATTTTGTAACGCACAAAATCCATACCCCCAAAATTATTTTTCGAGCCCACTCGATATCACATTGGTTTTATCGGGGACGTTTGCTGAATTACGTACCAATCATTTTCATTCGGGATTAGACATAAAAACACAAGGGAAAGAAGGTTTTAAAACCTATGCATCTGCTGAAGGGTACGTTAGTCGTATTAAAATTTCAAGGTATGGGTATGGAAAAGCCTTATACATTACCCATCCCAACGGATACACCACAGTCTATGCACATCTTCAAAAGTTTTCTCCAAGTATTGAAGCATACGTTAAACAACAACAGTACAAAAAAGAAACGTTTGAATTGGAATTATTTCCGAAAGCCGAAACGCTCAAAGTAGCTGCTAAAGAAGTGATTGCTTATACCGGAAATACTGGAGGTTCTGGTGGACCTCACCTACATTTTGAAATTAGAGATAAACAAGAACGCCCCATGAACCCCATGTTGTTTGGTATGGATATTAAAGACACCACCAAGCCTGAAGTGTATGAATTGTTTGGATATCCATTATCTGAAGGAAGTCATATTAATGGAGTGAACACCAGAGTGAAAATTAGGTTGATAACGTTAACCGATGGAACTTATAAAACGGAACAAATTACCGCCTTTGGGGAAATTGGATTTGGAATTATTAGCACAGACCGACAAGATTATGCCTCCAATAAAAATGGGGTCAGCTTAATTGAAACCACTTTTAACGGCGCCAAAAGTTTAGAAGTTGATTTTAAACGTTTTTCATTTAGTGAAACAAAACATCTAAACAGATATATTGATTATGGCTATTTTTATGAGACCAAAAAACGGATTCAAAAATTATTTATTAATAGTAATAACCCTTTAAAACTTCTTAAAAACCATCAAAGTCAAGGAATTGTATCCATTGAAGACAACACTAATTCTGTTTATAAAATAAGCGTTAGTGACTATAAAGGCAACCAATCCAAATTGAACATCCCAATTATAGGCCTTCAAAAAAACGTTCCTAAAGCAAGGATCAAAACTCAGGTTCTTCAAAACATTATTGCCTCCGAAGAAACACTTTTAGAAAAAGGACCTGTGAGTGTTCAAATTTATAAAGACTCCTTTTATGAAGATGTTGCCATCGGTTTTGACGTTACGAATGATACTTTAAAACTTCACAAAGCCAATATCCCATTGAAAAAATCCATGAATATCAACTTTGATATCAGTCAATATAAAGCAACCGACAAGGCAAAATTGTTTATTGGCAAAATGTCGCGCTATGGAAACAAACTCTACTATACCTCCACTAAAAGACGAGGGGATATTTTGACGGCCCGTACCAAATATTTAGGAGATTACACCCTAGGAATTGATACTGAAAACCCAAAGATAAAGGCAATAAATTTTAAAAATAATAGTTGGATGAGTAAGTACCGGTATTTGAAAGTTAAAATTTCGGATGGCATTACAGGCATAAAAAATTACAGAGCCACTCTAAATGATCGATGGATTTTAATGGAGTACGATACTAAAACAGAAACTTTAACCCACGATTTTAATGATGGTGTGGTCACCGATACTAAAAATAATTTAAAAATCATTGTAACCGATAATGTTGGAAATAGTTCTACATTTGAATCTATATTTTACAGAAAATAATAATTTTATAATTTGAAATCAAACGCTGCTTACCAATTTTTACTACTAATCTTAATCTTACCATCCATTGTATTTTGTCAATCTGCAACGCTTCGCGGCGTCGTACTCGATGAAACTAACGAACCAATTGCGGGAGTCAATGTGATTGCTAATAACAGAGGAACGACAACTAATATAAATGGATTTTATTTGTTAAAAATTCCTGCAAATGGAACTGTTAAAATTCGATTTTCACATCTTAACTATAAATATCTAGAAGCGCCATTTAATTTAAAAAATGGAGAAGAACTCGAATTTAACCCTGTTTTAAAAACAAATTATGAGCAAATTGAAACCATCGTCATTAGAGGCTCAAAACGAAAAGAACTGGAAGGCGTTACTACAATATCACCACAACTTATCCGTACGATCAAAGGAGCGCAACCAGGCGTTGAAAATTTATTAAAAACACTTCCAGGGGTTAATATCTCCAATGAATTAAGTACACAATACGCTGTTAGGGGCGGAAATTTTGATGAAAATTTGGTGTATGTCAATGAAATTGAAGTCTACCGTCCGTTTTTGGTGCGTTCCGGTCAACAAGAAGGGCTCAGTTTTGTAAATTCCGATATGGTACAGAATTTAGATTTTTCTGCAGGCGGGTTTCAAGCCAAGTATGGAGATAAATTATCGTCTGTTTTAGACATCACCTATAGAGTCCCCATCGAATTTGGTGTGCAAGCTGATTTGAGTTTACTCGGCGGCAGTATTACTGCCGAAAGTGTGAGTAATGATTCTAAGTTTTCAGCACTTCTAGGGCTTCGATATCGCGATAACAGTCTCTTAGTAGATTCTAAAGAAACCGAAACCAATTACACGCCAAAATTTGCCGATGCTCAAACCTATCTGACCTATAAATTTTCAGATAAATTTCATTTAAGCTTTTTAGGAAATTTAGCAATTAACGACTATAATTACCAGCCTCGAACCCGTCAAACTAACTTTGGAACCTTGCAAGACCCCTTAGCGTTAATCGTGTTTTATGAAGGCCAAGAAAATGACAAATACCAGACCTATTTCGGAGCTTTTAAAGGGAGTTATTTTGTAAATGAAAACCTAACTTTAAAACTAATTACTTCGACCTTTCACACCACCGAACAGGAATATTTTGATATTTTAGCTCAATACCGCTTGGGCGAGGTGAATAGTAATATTGGAGATGAAGATTTAGGAGAAGTGGAGTTTTCGGAAGGGATTGGGTCTCAAATTAACCATGCCCGAAACGATTTGGATGCCTTAATCACAAATGTGGAGCACAAAGGACATTTAAAATCAGGCGAAAATAATTTTGAATGGTCCATTAAATATACGCATGAGGACATTCGCGACCGTATTGTAGAGTGGGAAGTGATTGATTCGGCTGGATTTTCTATAAATCCACCAAAAGTAGGCCGTTTTAACGATCAACCTTACACTCCCTATGAAGGGCCTTTAGTGCCTTATAAAAACATTCGTTCGACCAACAAAACCCAACTCAATCGAATCCAAGCTTATGGACAATGGAACCGACGAAGCATGGTTGGAAATCATGAAGTGTATGCCAATGTGGGGGTCCGTTACCATGCATGGAACGTACAAGGCGATGGGATCGAAAGCAAGTCTCAAGCTGTGGTGAGTCCGAGAGTACAACTGGCAATTAAACCCGACTGGAACAAGGATATGTTATTTCGTTTGAGTGGTGGATTGTATTACCAACCGCCTTTTTATCGTGAGCTAAGAGATAATGACGGTCTTGTCAATACCAATGTCAAAGCACAAAAATCGGTGCATTTAGTACTCGCCAACGACTATAGTTTTAAAATTTGGGACCGTCCTTTCAAATTGGTTTCAGAAGCATATTACAAAAACATATCGGACGTTAATCCGTATACCGTTGAAAACGTCCGCATTCGGTACGCCGCAGATAATAATGCGAAAGCCTATGCCTATGGCTTGGATTTACGCCTCAATGGGGAATTTGTTCCCGGTACTGAATCCTGGTTTTCATTTGGCTATTTAAACACTCAAGAGAACATTAGCAACCAAGGGTATATCGCACGCCCTACCGATCAACGTTTGAAATTTGGAATTCTTTTTCAGGATTATGTACCTAAAATACCAAACCTAAAAATGTATCTAAACCTAGTTTACAATACAGGGGTTCCTGGAGGCTCTCCAAGTTATGCGAGTCCTTATAATTATCAAAATCGACTGCCCGATTATAAGCGTGCCGATGTTGGCATGTCCTATGTGATTATTGATACCAAAAGCACTTCTAAAAATGGATGGAAAAAACGATTTAAAGAATTATCTGTTGGAGTCGAAATTTTTAACATGTTTGATGTTCAAAATTCCATTACAAATACATGGGTAAGAGATGTGTATTCGAAACGTCAATATGCGATTCCAAATTACTTGACGCCGCGCGTATTTAATGTGAGATTAGGGATGCGATTTTAAGACGTCGTTTCGTTGACTAAATCCTTCAAAATATCAACCACATGCTTTAATTCTTCTTTGGTATTATAGATACTAAATGAAAACCGGATGGAGGGCTTCATAAGATCTGCGTCCGAAAGAATTTCTGCTAACACATGAGACCCTTTTCCGCTTCCACTCTGGCAGGCACTTCCTTTCGAGCATGCAATGCCTTTTAAATCCAGTTGAAACAAAAACATCGGCGCATTTGCCGCTGAAACAGGCAAACACACATTAACAAGTGTATAGGTACTTTGGTCTAAATCATTACAACAACCATTGAATTTAAGCGATGGTATTTGAGTTGTTAGTTCCTCAATAAAATAGGATTTCAAAGCTTTTACCTGTGTTATTTCAGAGTCTAAATTTTCATAGGAAAGCGACAAAGCTTGGTCTAAACCTACAATGTCATGAATACTTTCAGTTCCGGCACGGATGCCTCGTTCTTGCGTACCCCCCAGAATTTGCGGCTTCAACCCTGAATTTTTTCGAATATAAGCAAAACCAATCCCTTTGGGTCCATGAAATTTATGTGCACTCGCCGCTAAAAAGTCGAGAGGTATTTTTTGTAAATCAATCGGATAATGTCCAACAGATTGAACGGAGTCAGTATGAAACAGCGCGGCATTCGTTTGGCACAAATCAGCCACCTTTTGAAGGTCTAAAATAGTGCCTATTTCATTGTTGACATGCATCAATGAAACCAAGGTTTTTTGAGTTGATTTTAAAAGCGTTTCAAGATGATTATAATCAATCGTTCCATTGGATAACACCTCCACGTAACTGATGCTAATACCATATTCAATCGCTAATTGGGCAACCGTATGAAGCACTGCATGGTGCTCAATTTTAGTCGTGATGATATGCGTGACTTTCAAATCTCTTACAGCCGACTGAAGTACTAAATTATCCGCTTCGGTCCCACCCGCTGTAAACACTATTTCAGAAGCCAACGCATTAAAATGAGCTGCAATACGTTTGCGACAACTTTCGATAATAGATTTGGAAGAACGTCCAAAACCATGGGTTGAAGACGCATTTCCATAACAAGATTTTAAGACAGACGCCATTTTATCAATCACCTCATCTCTTACTTGTGTGGTCGCAGCGTTATCTAAATAAATTGAATCCATAAGCGTTCTCATTTGTCACAAATTTAATCAAATTAAATTATTGTCAAATAACTTTCAAACTAATTAACAAATCGGTTACTTTTGTATAAAATATGTATGATATGCGATTCGTTTTAATTTTGCTATTTAGTTGTAGTTTTTTTCTATCCTGTGATGATGGGGATGTTCTTAATGTTGAATTTGATTTTGATCAGGATTTAACCCTTTGCGAAATCAACACCAATAGTTATATTTTATACGACACCAAAGAAGATCCTTTCGAATCCCTCACCCTTTTGTTTCCGAAGAATGAGACCTCCATGACTATTTTAAAACCTACAACTCCTGAAGAGATCACAGAAATGTCCCTCAATGGAAGCTCTGTTCGATTTAATTACCGAACCTATACGGGCGATCCAACGGACTATATTTGTCAAGTAATTCCAGATGCCACAGTCTCTGTGAATCAAGATTATGAGGCAAAAAGCGGCACCATTATATTTACGTCCACTTTTGAAGATGATGATAATGATGGCGTACCAAACGCTCTTGAGTATGATGGCGATTCCGATGGGGATGGCATTGATGATTACAAAGACAATGATGATGATGGCGACAATGTGCCTACTTTAAATGAAAATCCAGACCCAAATGGTGATGGCGACTTATCGGATGCTCAAGATACCGATGGCGACGGAATTCCCGATTATTTGGACGATAATGATGACGGAGATGCCACACTTACACGTTTAGAAGATGAGAACGATAATGGTAACTTGTTTGATGATTTAGCATCTGGATCTCAAAAAGCACGGTTTTTAGATTCAACCTTTGAAGATACGTATGATGTGACGGTTATAAAAGCAAATAAGTTTGAACGAACGTATTCTATTAATATTTTTCTCGAAGAGATCGATCTCACCCTTTTGGCAACTGATAATTTTTTCTTAGGGACGTATGAATATATCCTAAAATTTTAAGACGGTTTGGACTGAAAAATATAAACCTCTGTTGCCCCTTGTCCGTATTTTTGGTAATTGGCATCATAATACTTTAAATTTTCATAGCGTTTAAAAAGGTATTGCAATTCTATTTTAAGGACCCCCTCCCCTACACCATGAATAAACACAATGCGTTGAATTCGTTTTTGGATCGCAAATTCTAAACGACGCTTAGCGGTTTCTAACTGTAAATTCAGCATTTCATGATTTTGCATCCCACGAGAAGATCGCACCAATTGATTGATGTGTAAATCCACTTCCATGGCAGGCTGTGCCCGTTCCTTCGTAGAGACTCTTGGGGGGTTCTGACGTTTTTTAGATTCTTTATCCGATAGTACACTTTCTAAAGAAGCGTTAGAAAACAGCGACCGATCCATAAGTTTATCTTGATTTATTTTCACCAATTCATGGGCTTCAAACACCAATTCAAATCCATTGGTAGTCGCCACCGTAATTTCGGAGCCTTCTATTTTAGTAATCGTGCCGGACAAATCATCATCTAATACAGCCACAGAGTCATTGATTTTAAACTTCATTCTTCTTCATCATTTTCTATAAAAGAATCTTTTGATGGGCGGTCTTCAATCCCTTTTGATAACTGATATAAGGACAACATCAGTACGCACAAACCACAAATTTGTAGGAGAATACTCGGTGTTTCTTGAAATTCAGAAACTAAAACCAAAGCGATTCCTAACACTAAACACAAATAAGAAATAGATCGTTTGGACATGAGAGTTAACTTAGAAATCAAAATTACAGCTTTTGAATTAATGATAAATAGTAATATCTATTTTTTATTTCGAAAATAATTTTCTTAATTTGAACCACCTACGGTAAAAAAGCCCATAAATGTCTCTAGAAAATTATATGATACCTTGTCTTAGCAAAACTCTTTTTGGGTTTGAATGCCTCGGATGTGGATTTCAAAGATCCTTGATTTTGATTTGGAATGGTCATTTTTTAGAAGCGTTTTATATGTATGCCGCAATTTATCCTTTATTGGTTCTTTTGATTTACTTAGTCATCACCCGATTTTATAAATTTAAAAACGATCAAAAAGGCATCAATTTATTGTCGATAGTATCCATCGCAACGATCTTACTAAGTTTCACCATTAAACAATTTTATAATTAAATATCTCTTCAATGAAAAAACAATTAAACACGACTCTCATCTATGTTCTCAGTATTTTCGGATTACTCTGTTGCTGTTTTGGTGGACTTGGGTTTTTAGTCTCGGGCCCCGCCTATTTAATCGCCAATAAAAAATTGAAGTCCGCAATAGAAAATCCAGACGACTATGAAGGTAATATCAATGCGATGAATACCGCCAAAACAATCGCATTAATTATACTGATTATTAATGTCTTATATTTTGCATACACTCTATACATTTTTTTTACAGTTGGTTATGATGAAATTCATGGGAGATGGCGAGAAGCAATGGAAGCATTTGAAAACATTTAAATAATTATGGAGCAGCCCCTGTTTACTAGGGGTTCCTTTATTTATAATCAGTATTAATTATAGACCAACCCTTGTGTTTTGAGACTTAATTACCAAGATTAACGTTTCATTAGGATAATTATGGATGATATTTTCCTAAATTTCGCCCACAAACTAACAACCAATTATATGACTCTTAAAACTATTCCAGAAGCGTTCAAAATTGACAGTCTTGTCAAACAAACTACTTATTTAGTAGATGGGGAATTAAAAGAATGGTCGGGCAAAATGACCGATGTTTATTCTACAATTTCATCAACGGATACTTATGAACCAACGCTGTTAGGAAGCGTTCCTGAACTCACCAAAACAGAGGCTTTCGAAGCTTTAGATTCTGCCTCTCAGGCTTACAACAATGGTCAGGGATTGTGGCCTACAATGAAAGTTGGCGATCGAATTGCTTGCATGGAAAAATTTGCTGAGCAAATGAAAACCAAACGCGACACGATTGTTAAATACTTGATGTGGGAAATTGGAAAAAACTTAGGAGATTCTGAAAAAGAATTTGACCGAACGGTCGATTATATCTATGATACAATTGACGATTATAAGCAGTTGGATCGGAATTCTGCTAAGTTTCAAAAACACTCAGGGGTGTATGCACACATCAGACGGGGCCCTATTGGCGTCGTTTTATGTTTAGGCCCTTACAACTATCCTTTAAATGAGACCTTTGCATTGTTGATTCCTGCGCTTATTATGGGGAATACAACGGTCTTTAAACCTGCTAAACTAGGTGTGTTATTACTCTCTCCATTGATGGAAGCGTTTCAGAACAGTTTTCCAAAAGGGGTTGTAAACGTTCTTTATGGACGTGGCCGTGTGCTTGCTTCACCAATTATGGAAACTGGAAAAATTGATGTCTTAGCACTCATTGGTCACAGCAGTTCGGCCAATGCGCTACAAAATAGTCATCCAAAAGCCAACCGACTTCGATCGGTTTTAGGATTGGAAGCCAAAAATCCTGGAATTATTTTACCAGATGCTGATTTAGATTTAGCAATTAACGAATGTATTGCTGGTACCCTTTCTTTTAATGGACAACGTTGTACAGCGCTCAAAATATTGTATGTGCATGAAAGTATCTCAGAGGAATTTAACAAACGTTTCTGTGAAAAAGTAGATGCACTTAAATTTGGAAACCCTTGGGAGGACGGTGTTAAATTAACCCCACTTCCTGAACCAAACAAACCCTCATATATTCAAGGTCTTATTGAAGACGCACAGTCTAAAGGGGCTAAAATATTAAATTCAAAAGGAGGCGAAGTTTCTGATAATTTTATATTTCCAGCAGTCCTTTATCCAGTCACCAAGGACATGGAGGTTTACAAAGAAGAACAATTTGGACCCGTCATTCCAATCATTACATTTACCGATGTTCAACAAGTATTGGATGATATGGCAGAATCTAATTATGGACAACAAGTGAGTGTTTTTGGAGAAGATGCAGACACTTTAGCGCCATTATTTGATGTACTCGTCAACCTTGTATGCCGAGTAAACTTAAACAGTTCATGTCAACGTGGACCCGATGTATTTCCATTTACAGGAAGAAAAGATTCTGCATTTAGCACCTTAAGTGTTCGTGATGCATTGCGATCGTTCTCTATACGAACTTTTGTCGCGACAAAAGAGAATGATGCTAATAAAACCATTTTAAAAGCGCTGTTAGAATCTAACAAGTCTAACTTTGTCAGTACAGAATATTTATTATAAAGTAAATTCTAGTAATGAACTATTAACGATCAATTCCTGCTAAATTTTAGTAGGAATTTTTTTTTTTAGTACATTTAAACTTATTAATGCTCCAAACGCAACAACCTACTGTTCTTTATTTTTCTGGAATAGCGTTGTGTATGGGGTTCAAACCCTTATCTATGAAAACACGCTTAGTTAGTGCCCCTATTTTCACCCTCTGTTTAATAAGTCTAATTAGCGCTTGCTTTGGAGGCATCGGACTTATTTTTTCTATCATTGGCTTTTACATGGCTCATAAAAAAATCAACCAAGCACAGCAAAATCCCTTGGGATATTCGGGTTCTTTAGAAACCATGAAATTGGCAAAAATTGCGAGCCTTATTACATTCGCAGTGAACTTGTTTTATATCGGATACACTGCCATTTGGATATCAAATCATGGATATGAAGCCTTCCAAGACCGATGGCTAAATATGCTATTTTTAAGGTAATCGCTTTTTTTGGCAGAGAACTGTTTAGTTTTTAATAAATTTAAGTGTTGTTGGTTGGCCATTGTCAAGAATCACAGACATCAGATAGATGCCTGGACTTAGTGCAGACGTATTAAATTTAATTTTTTTATTCTGAATACGAGACTCCGCCGTGGCGACCATACGCCCCGAAATATCAAAAACTTTAAGAGCTGCTTGTTGGCTTTGCGTATTTTTTATTTGAATATTTAACAGATTGTCAACAGGGTTGGGATACATGCTAATTGTTTGAGCCGCTGTGGGCGCTTCACTTGACAATGGCGTTTCTTGATACACTTCGACATAGTCAATCTCCATCGTGTCATTAGTGAAATTAGTGGCTATTGAGCCCCCTAAATCTCCTCCCATAGCCACATTAAGTAAAATGTAAAACTCTTGATCAAAAGGTGAAAAAACATCTGTTTGATTAACTAAATTTTCGTCCATATATATTTTCATGGTTTCAGGAGTCCAAACTAAAGAGTAAATGTGCCAATTTTGAGAGGTGTCCACATTCGTGGTTGGTATGCCAGCAGTATTCATTTTTTGTCCATCTCCATTATTCCAATGCCAAGTTCCTAAAATTTCGGTTTTTGCAATATTAGGTTCCATGATGTCAATTTCACCACAATAGGGCCAAGCAGAATCTCCAAATTCTCCAGACCAAAATCCACCCGTTTCTGTAATGTTTTTTCCTAGCAACCAAATGGCTGGCCAAGAGCCCGCAACAGAGGGTAATTTCGCACGCACTTCCACGCGTCCATATTTAAAAGCAAACTTAGAATTCAAGCGAGCCGAAGTGTATTGTTTGGTAGTCCCCTGATCCGGAAACGATTCCTTTATTGCTTTTATTTTTAATGTGTTTCCACCTACATAAGAATTTTCTTCTCGATTTGTATAAGCCTGCTGCTCATTATTTGCCCATGAATTCCCATTAATTATAAATTGGGTTTGATGAAACCATTTAGAGTCATCAACCGCTCCGTCCTCATCAAAATTATCCGACCAAACGAGATAATCGTAGACAGGTTCAGTACTTTCAGTATTAAAATGAATCACATCATCAATATAAGCGACGACTAAATCCGTATTGTCTTCTTCATTGACTTGAATCACAACTCGGTTAAAATCGGTTCTATTAACAGGAAAACCCGTACTAGAATCAAAATTTAAATAAATCCCTGTTTCAAAGTTAAAGATCACTTCCTGCCACTGATTCAATACAATATCTTTAATAATCTCTGATTGTGTGGTCCATTTCTCATCAATTGAGTTGTTTTGAAGTTTCAAAGACACTTGATTGTTTTGACTTCCAGTAATTCCGGAAGATGGCACATAAATTTTTAAACTAAATGAGTTTGTTTCATTTAGATTAAAATTTGGAGAAACATCGAACCCAACATTTGCATACGATCCTCCTGCATCTGTATATTTTAAAACAGTGTTAGAAGTGTTTATCGTTTCTTTGAAGGGGTTTGAAAAACTCGTATCCATCACTGAATCATCTTCATACCAAGTTGAGATTGTTCCAGCCCCTTCAAAATCATCTTGAATGATTTGGGTATGTATTGAAATTGAAAATAGGATACTGATTAAAAAAAAGAATTGACGCATTAAATAGGTATTAAAGTTGATTAAATTAATTATCAAAAATAAATGAAAATTATTTAAAACACTTGTTGATTGTTTACTATTTCATGCCAAAAAACAAAAAACACCCCAGTCTGGAGTGCTTTTAAATAATAAATTGGTATTTGTTTTAAAAACCTACTTAGTTTCAAAATTCTTTAATGAATTGGTAATAATATTTACACAGTCAATCAACTGATCTTCGGTCATGACCAATGGAGGTGCAAAACGAATGATGTTTCCATGAGTTGGTTTTGCCAACAGACCATTATCTCTAAGGTCTAAACAAATGTTCCAAGCGGTATCGCTGTCCTCGTGGTCATCAATGACAATTGCATTTAGCAACCCTTTTCCTCTAACCAGTTTTACAATTTTACTCGTCGAGATATAATCATTTAAAAGAGACCTAAATAGCTTACCAAGGCGATCTGCATTTTCGGTGAGCTGCTCATTTTTAACAACGTCCAATGCTGCCATTGCAACCGCCGCCGCAATTGGATTTCCTCCAAAAGTACTGCCGTGAGATCCCGGAGTGATGACATTCATAATGGCATCATTTGCTAATACAGCGGACACAGGATAGACTCCGCCACTCAATGCTTTTCCAAGAATTAATATATCTGGTTTTGTTTCTGGTGTTCCAGAACAATCTTTTTTAATACAATCACAATTCCCACAAGTGGCCAATAAGCGGCCTGTACGCGCAATTCCTGTTTGTACTTCATCCGCGATGAACAATACATTATACGCCTCACACAATGCTTTTGCTTTGGCTAAATAACCTTCTGTTGGCACATATACGCCAGCTTCTCCTTGTATGGGTTCTACTAAAAAACCAGCAACATTAGGATTGTTTTTTAAAGTAGCTTCGAGTGCTTCCGTATCATCGTATGGAATTTTCATAAACCCATCTGTGAAGGGGCCAAAATTAGCACGAGCGACGGGATCATTTGAAAATGAAATAATGGTAGTGGTTCGTCCATGAAAATTATTTTCACAAACAATAATCTGTGCCTCGTTTTCAGGAATTCCTTTAACTTCATACGCCCATTTACGCGAAATTTTGACAGCCGTTTCAACTGCTTCAGCCCCCGTATTCATGGGTAACACTTTGTCAAACCCAAAGTAGTTGGTGACATATTCTTCGTAAGGCCCTAATTTGTCGTTATGAAACGCTCGAGACGTTAAGGTCAGAGTTTGAGCTTGCGCAATCATTGCATTTACAATAGCTGGATGACAATGCCCCTGATTAACAGAAGAATACGCAGATAAAAAATCGTAGTAGCGCCTTCCTTCTACATCCCATACATAAACGCCTTCTCCTTTTGTCAAAACGACTGGAAGTGGGTGGTAGTTGTGAGCCCCATATTGGTTCTCTAAATTGATTGCTTCTTGTGATGTAATTGAATCTAAAATAGCCATTTTAGTAATAGTTTGAAATGATAAAATAACTATTCCTTCTTAGTGGAGAGAAATCATCCATAATCTGATGCAATATAGTGAGATTTTTAGTCATAAATTAAGGAGTCGCTAAAATTCATTTGTTTAATTGGAGTGTGAAGAAAATGTGACTTTTTGTGTATGCATGTGTCAAATAGGTTGAAACCTAATTAAAGGGTAAATTTAATTCAAATCTAAACAATACTATTATGGACGATGTTATCGACAGTACAAAAGAATTAGGTGCTAAAGTATGGGAGAGCTTTAGCTATTTCATGAATGAAATTGGTCAATTCATACCCAAATTAATTGGAGCGCTCCTCTTTTGGTTTATAGGACGTATCATTGCAAGATTTATGAGAAGACTTGTGATTAAAGGGGCCAAACTTATTAGAATTGATGTGATTGCCGATAAAGTAGAATTAGATGCTATGTTAGAACAAATA
This sequence comes from Formosa sp. Hel1_33_131, assembly GCA_949499105.1. GTDB lineage: Bacteria > Bacteroidota > Bacteroidia > Flavobacteriales > Flavobacteriaceae > Hel1-33-131. The sequence continues at coordinate 14,444 of CATEFX010000010.1, forward strand.
GGAATTAAACATACCTTTTCTACAATCATTGGGAACCTTATTTATTATGTATTATTATTGGTTGTGTTGTTAACAGTCTTTGATATTTTGGGTCTAACAATTGCAAAAGAATTATTCAACAATGTCATCGGTTTAATTCCAGATATATTTATCTCAATTGTCTTGTTTGTATTTGGTATGTTTCTAGCAAATTTCACCAAAGATTTTATTACAGGACGCCTCAATAACTTGAATATAGAGCAAGGGGGCTTTATTGGGTCTATTGCAAAATTTGGTATTTTATTGATTGTATTTTCAATGATTTTATCTCAACTAAATATTGGAAATGATTTAGTTTCTAAACTGACTCAATATTTGTTTGGGGCCATTGCTCTTGGCTTGGCCATTGCCATTGGATTAGGAGGAAAAGATGCTGCAAAAAGCTTTTTTGACAAACTAACTAAAAAATAAAATTAGCTAAAAATTAGCAAACTATTATTTTTAATGCTGCTCTCTATGGGCAGCATTATTTTTTGCCTTACTTTTGCGGCATGGGTAGACGAAATAAAAATAAAGTATTTACAAATCTAGAAGTGATTGATGCGGGTGCAAAAGGAAAAACGATTGCCAAAGCGCCAGACGGTAAAGTGGTGTTTTTACCAAATGCGGTCCCTGGAGATGTTGTAGATGTACAAACATTTAAACAACGTACTGGGTATTACGAAGGAAAAGCAACCGTTTTTCATAAATTATCAGATAAGCGCACCCAAGCTGCTTGCGAACATTTTGGAACTTGTGGGGGTTGCAAATGGCAGCACATGGATTATTCGCACCAACTTTTTTATAAAGAAAAGGAAGTTGTAAATAACCTAACGCGCATCGGACATCTTGAATTACCAGAAATAACACCAATTTTAGGCTCTAAAGATCAATACTTTTATCGCAATAAAATGGAATTTTCGTTTAGTGACAGTCGTTGGTTAACCGTTGATGAAATTGCTTCCACCGAGGATTTAGGGGACCGCAATGCCTTAGGATTTCATATCCCTGGTATGTGGGATAAAATATTGGATGTCAAAAAATGCTGGCTTCAAGGCGATCCTTCTAACGCTGTCAGAAATTCAGTTAAAGAGTTCGCATTAGAACACCATATTCCTTTCTTTAATACCCGTCAACAAACAGGTGTTTTAAGAACCTTGATGATTCGAAATACAAGCATTGGAGAATTGATGATCGTGATTCAATTTTTTAAAGAAGATGAAATAAATAGAATCGCACTTTTAGAGCATTTAAAAACAACCTTTCCAGAAATTACATCCTTACAATACATCATTAATGGCAAAGCTAATGATACTATATACGATCAAGAAGTGGTATGCTATGCAGGTCGAGATCATATTTTTGAAGAGATGGAAGGCCTACGGTTTAAAATTAATGCCAAATCATTTTATCAAACCAACTCCGATCAAGCATATAATTTATACAAAATAACACGTGATTTTGCGGGTCTTACGGGCAAGGAATTGGTATATGACTTATACACCGGAACCGGAACTATTGCACAATTTGTTGCTAAAAAGGCATTGAAAGTTATTGGAGTTGAATCTGTTCCAGATGCGATAAGTGCTGCTAAAGAAAATGCTGTATTAAATCAAATTGATAATGTTGATTTTTTTGTGGGTGACATGAAAAATGTTTTTAACAGAGAGTTTATCGACACACACGGACATCCAGATGTGATTATTACAGACCCTCCTAGAGATGGAATGCACAAGGATGTGGTTGCTCAAATACTAGAAATTGCGCCAGAAAAAATTGTTTATGTGAGTTGTAACAGTGCTACTCAAGCTAGAGATCTTGCGTTGTTAGATTCCGTGTATAAAATAAGTAAAACTCAAGCCGTTGATATGTTTCCACAAACACATCACGTAGAAAATGTTGTACTTTTGGAAAAACGTAACGCTTAACTAAATCCTATGAAGAAGTGTTTTCTTTTATTAATTCTAATCATTTGTAGTTGTGAAAAAGACGACGTATGTTCGGAAAACGCACCAACCACCCCCCGATTAGTGATTGAGTTTTATGATATTACCGCCCCTGAAAAAACCAAAATTGTACCAGGGCTAAAAGCTTTTGGAATCGATGAAACTAATGAGATCGTTGAAATAATTAATGAAACCGTTTTGAATCGAACGGTCCTTACAGTTCCGCTCGACATAAACAATACACAGACACAGTTTAAACTTTATGAACGTTATGATCTTAAGGATGCTGTTGTAGACGGAAATCCCGATATTATAACCATTACCTACGACATTGAAAAGGTTTATATTTCAAAGGCTTGTGGATATAGTAACAACTTTGAGATACAAACTTTTAGTATCAGTGAAGACAGTAACCTTTGGATGGATAATTCTGAAATCATACTTAATCAAATTACAAATGAAAATGATATCCATGTCAAAATATTTCATTAGCCTTTTTCTCGTTTTAGTTTCTGGCATTCATTTACAGGCGCAAGAGGAAAACGCTCAGGAAACAGACAGCATCGTCATCATGCATCAATATGGTTTACGTCTAGGAACTGACTTAATCAAATTGGCGCGAACCTTCCTAGAAACCGATTATTCGGGCTTTGAAATTAATGGGGATTATCGCCTCAATGAAGTACTCTATGTTGCCGGTGCATTCGGCTCCGAAGAACGTACAACAGAAACTGACTATTTAAACTCGACGGCGACCGGATCCTATTTTAAAGGCGGTTTTGATATTAATTTATATGACAATTGGGCTGGAATGGAAAATTTGATTTATTCTGGAGTACGCTTTGGGTTTTCTAACTTTCATCAAACTCTAAACAGTTACACAATTTATGATGTTAACAGTTTAACCTGGGGGCCAAAAAGCAGTAGTGAAAGTGAAAAATTTTCAGGCCTAACAGCGGGTTGGATTGAAGTTTTATTAGGATTTAAAGCCGAGGTTTTAAACAACCTATTTTTAGGTTTTAATGTACAAATCAAAAGGCGAATTTTTGAGACTGAACCAGAAAATTTTGAAAACCTATACATCCCTGGGTTTGGGCGTACCTTTGACAGTGGCAATTTTGGGGTCGGATTTGGCTACAACATCAGTTATCTAATACCTCTATATAAAAAAGCTAAGAAGTAATTGTTTTAATAGGGCGCTTTTCAAACGTACCGCCGCAATTAGGACACTTGTTTTTAAGAATGGTTCCAACACAGCTGCTACAAAACGTACATTCGTAAGCACAAATCATCGCTTCCCCACTATCTGGTGGTAATGCTTTGGTACAGTGCTCACAAACAGGACGCATTTCTAACACGATTATCTAATTAGCTTTTTATATTTGATTCGTTTTGGCATTAAATCGCCACCTAATCGTTGCTTTTTATTTTCTTCATATTCACTAAAACTCCCTTCGTAAAAGTAGACTTCAGAATTTCCTTCAAACGCAAGAATATGGGTACAAACACGATCTAAAAACCAACGGTCGTGACTAATCACTACCGCACAGCCCGCGAAATTTTCGAGACCTTCTTCCAAAGCTCGTAAGGTGTTTACATCCAAATCATTGGTTGGCTCATCTAAAAGCAGCACATTGCCTTCTTCTTTGAGGGTCATTGCTAAATGCAATCGGTTCCGTTCTCCTCCAGAAAGCATGTTTACTTTTTTATTTTGTTCACTCCCAGAAAAATTAAAACGACTTAGGTAAGCACGAGAATTTACTTGCCTCCCTCCCATCATAATTAACTCTTGTTCATCACTAAAATTCTGCCATATAGATTTTTCAGGATCAATGTTAGAATGACTTTGATCTACATAAGCGATTTTGGCAGTTTCACCAACTTTAAAACTTCCTTTGTCTGAGTTTTCTTCCCCCATAATCATTCGGAAAATAGTGGTTTTACCTGCGCCATTGGGCCCAATAATTCCAACAATACCCGCTTGTGGGAGATTAAAATTTAAATTGTCATATAATAATTTATCATCATAGGCCTTGCTAACGCCTTCTGCTTCAATAACATTGGTTCCTAAACGAGGGCCATTAGGAATGTATATTTCTAATTTTTCATCAAGTTGCTTTTGATCTTGATTCATTAATTTATCGTAGCTATTCAAACGTGCTTTTTGCTTCGTTTGACGGCCTTTGGCCCCTTGTCGGACCCATTCGAGTTCGCGTTCTAATGTTTTTTGACGTTTAGAAGCGGTTTTGCTTTCTTGAGCTAAACGTTTTGATTTTTGATCTAACCATGACGAATAATTTCCTTTCCAAGGAATTCCTTCACCACGATCCAATTCTAAAATCCAACCCGCAACATTATCCAAGAAGTAACGGTCGTGCGTTACCGCAATGACGGTCCCTTTATATTGCGCTAAATGATGCTCTAACCAATGAACCGATTCTGCATCCAAGTGGTTTGTAGGCTCATCTAATAATAAGACATCAGGTTCTTGTAGTAGCAAGCGACAAAGGGCTACACGTCGGCGTTCACCACCCGATAAAACGGCAATTTTTTTAGAACCATCAGGGGTCCTCAAGGCGTCCATCGCAATTTCTAATTTTGTATCTAACTCCCAAGCATTTGCTGCATCAATTTGATCTTGCAATTCCGCTTGACGGTTCATCAACTTTTCCATTCTATCGGCATCAGAATACACTTCTTCTAACCCAAACATATCATTGATTTTATTGTACTCATCTAAAATTGCAACTGTTTCTGCAGCACCTTCACGCACAATTTCCATCACTGTTTTAGACTCGTCTAATTTTGGTTCTTGTTCTAAGTAGCCTACGGAGTAATCTTGTGAAAAAACCACATCCCCTTGGTAGTTTTTATCAACTCCAGCAATAATTTTAAGTAAGGTTGATTTACCAGATCCGTTAAGTCCTAAAATTCCAATTTTAGCCCCATAAAAAAAACTAAGGTATATGTTTTTTAAAACTGGCGTGTTTGCACTTTGGTAGGACTTCGTCACACCCGACATTGAAAAAATTATTTTTTTATCATCACTCATTATACACGACCTTTTAAAGCATTAAACACCCAAGCATTTGCAAAAAACCCAATTCCTACAGCAGCAAAGCCCCATCCTGCTACCTCATTATATCTAAAAGCGCCTAATGCGATTAAAGATATTCCTGTGAATATCATTATATATGTGGCCCAAGCCAGTACTGTGTTTTTATTCATTGCCATAATTAAAATTTTTATAATTGCAAATATCGTTAATTTGAGTGTAACTTGTTTAGCTTTCATTGAAAGTTACAGGAACTTCGATAAATAAGAGCTGTGAATCTTCTGAAGCTTCGATTTTAAAGTCATCTGTTTCAGAAATACCCACCGCATCTCTCGATTGTAATTGTGTTGTATTAATTTTTGAAATACCATGAATCTGCATCACATAAACTCCATGACGCGATGATTTCACAGGATAATCAAACGATGTATTCGCAGCTAAATTTAGTCTGGAAATTTGTGCATCCTGATGAATTTTCAAACTCTTGTTAGCAGTTTCTTCATCAATCGATGCCACTAAAACTTGAAGCTCCCCATCGGATAAGGGTTCAAAATAGTGTTGATCATATCTTGGCGTGACATTGTTTTTATTGGGTAGAATCCAAATTTGAAATAAACTTAAAAACTCTGAAGCCGATCCGTTTATTTCTGAATGCTGAATCCCTGTACCAGCAGACATCACTTGAACTTCACCTGCTTTGACTTCTTCCCAAACATTTCCCATAGAATCTTTATGTTTCAAAAGACCCGATAATGGAATGGTGATAATTTCCATATTGTCATGTGGATGCGTCCCAAATCCCATACTGGGTGCTATTAGATCATCATTTAAAACTCTTAGGGCACCAAAATTCATTTTTTCTGGATTGTAATAATTCGCAAAACTAAAGGAATGGTTTGCCTGTAACCAGCCATGATTTGCGGATCCTCTAGAAGTAGCACTGTGGAAAATTAATTTCATTTATAAATATATTTATAATTGTTCGTTAAACAAAAACTTGAAACCAAAGAATATTGTTATTTTTGTTTCACAAATATAAGAGTCATGGATTTAAACTTCAACAAAAACGAAGATTATAATAAACTACTCGTAAGGGATCTTAACAAGCGTTTAGCTTCTGTTAAATTGGGTGGTGGAGCCTCCAAAATCACAAAAGAGCACGCAAAAGGTAAGTTAACCGCTCGAGAACGGATTGATTATTTATTAGATCCAAAATCCAAATCCATTGAAATTGGAGCCTTTGCTGGCGATAAAATGTATGAATCACACGGTGGCTGTCCTTCTGGTGGTGTGGTTGTTAAAATTGGCTATATCGAAGGGAAACAATGCATTGTGGTTGCCAATGATGCCACGGTGAAAGCGGGTGCTTGGTTTCCAATCACGGCTAAAAAAAATCTCCGAGCTCAAGAAATCGCCATAGAAAATAAATTACCCATTATTTATTTGGTAGATTCTGCGGGTGTTTACTTGCCATTACAAGACGAAATATTCCCTGATAAAGAACACTTTGGACGAATTTTTAGAAACAATGCACAAATGAGTAGTATGGGAATCACTCAAATTTCGGCCATCATGGGCAGTTGTGTGGCTGGTGGCGCCTATTTACCCATTATGAGTGACGAAGCCATTATTGTTGATAAAACGGCCAGTATTTTCTTGGCAGGAAGTTATTTAGTGAAAGCAGCAATTGGTGAGTCTATTGATAATGAAACACTTGGCGGTGCAACTACCCACTGCGAAATTAGTGGTGTAACCGACTATAAAGCAAAAGATGATGCCGATGCGCTCGACAAAATCAAATCCATTATGGATAAAATTGGAGATTTTGATTCAGCTGGCTACAACAAAAAAAAACCTAAAAATCCCAAAGAAAATCCTGAAGAACTTTTTGGAATTCTTCCAAAATCAAGAGCAGATCAATATGATATGTATGAAATTATCAAACGGTTGGTTGATGGCTCTGAATTAGAAGAATACAAAGCTGATTATGGGAAAACAATCATTACAGCCTATGCACGCATTGATGGCTGGGCCGTTGGGATTGTTGCTAATCAGCGTAAATTAGTCAAAACATCGACTGGAGAAATGCAGTTTGGAGGCGTCATATACAATGATAGTGCCGATAAATCCACTCGCTTTATCGCAAACTGTAATCAGAAAAAAATACCCTTAGTTTTCATACAAGATGTCACCGGATTTATGGTGGGCAGTAAAAGTGAACACAGTGGCATTATAAAAGATGGTGCGAAGATGGTCAATGCAGTCAGTAATAGTGTGGTGCCAAAATTTACAGTTATTATAGGAAATAGCTACGGCGCAGGAAATTATGCGATGTGCGGAAAGGCCTATGACCCACGACTGATCGTTGCTTGGCCAAGTGCCGAATTAGCTGTGATGAGTGGAAACAGCGCTGCAAAAGTATTGTTACAAATCGAGAAAGCCTCTCTAAAGAAAACTGGTGAGACCATTACACCCGAAAAAGAAGCTGAATTATTCGATAAAATTAAAGCGCGCTACGATGATCAAGTATCTCCTTATTATGCTGCTGCTAGACTATGGACGGATGCCATCATTGATCCTACTGATACACGTGATTGGATTAGTATGGGGATTGAAGCCGCTAACAATGCACCAATTAAAAAAGCATTCAATATGGGGGTGACGCAGGTTTAATTTGACGGAGCGTTTCCTGACGCTTTATCTTTCCAGATAAAGTTTCCTTAAATTGATCTATATAATAAACATGCTTTGGCCGTTTTATTGGATCTATAGTATCAAAATTTAAAGTGTCATAAGGAGATAAACGTTCTATGACCATCACCACAACCTCACCTAACTTATCATCTTTTAGAGACGATACAAAAAAACGTTCTTCAATAAACCCTTCGAGTTGTTGCTCTAATTGTTCCGGGGATATTTTAATACCTCCCGAATTAATAATCGAATCATACCGACCTATCCATTCAAAAGAAGTTTTAGAAATCAGTTTTACAATATCATTTGTTTGTATGGGTGTTGAAACTAATTCGGGCGCCTCAATACTTAAACAACTACGTGAATCTACCTTGATAGAGACTGAAGGGAACACTTCAAAAAACGAAAGTGTAGATCTTATTTTCTTAACCGCAATATGACTCACGGTTTCAGTCATCCCAAAAGTTTCATAACAATTTGCCGATGAATTATTTAATTTAATTCTCAAAGTATTGGAAAGTTTTGCACCGCCAACAATGAGAGTTTTTATCTGATGTAAATACTGAATTGAATTTTCAAGCTGCAAGGGGACCATCGCACAAAAATCATACGATTTAGACACGGATTCTAAGGGAGTCGAACTCGGCTCGACTACCTCTAATTCTAAACCTAAAATATAGGCTCTTACAAACATCATTTTAGCAGCGATATAGGAGTATGGTAAACATGACAAAGCGGAGTTTCCTGGCCGTAATTTAAAGTAATTTCCTGTCGCAATGGCAGAATTAACCATCGCTTGTTTGGACATTAAAATCGTTTTTGGAGTGCCGGTTGACCCCGAAGTTTGAAGCGTAATATCTGAATTTGAATCAATCCATTGCGCTATAAAATGGCCTAAAAAAAAAGGAAAGCCCTCTCCTTCTTTGATATATCGATCAGCAAGAGTTGACAACCCTAAATTATCATAAAAAATGCCGTTCAATTTGAACGAGGGATCTGGTTGACTGTATGTTATATTCCGATTCAACGATTTATAAATAGTGATTTGCTTAATTAATCATCTTTTAGTACAGAGCCTGTTAATTTTTCTTTCCAGTTGGACCATTTATAGACTTTCGAAAAAATATAGATTAAAATAGGATATACAATTAGTACAGAGGCAAATATTTCAACCGACCCAATATCTGGATCTGAAACATCTCTAAGAATCGAATTGGTTTGAAATGCGGTCCAATCTGCAGTTACTAAAAGAGCGGTGAATAGGTTATTCGCTGCATGAAACCCTAAGGCCAACTCCAAACCTTCATCCATCAAGGTGATAATTCCTAAAAAGAATCCTGTTCCAATATAATGTACTAATAAGATGTATCCTAATTTTTCAATTTCTGGGTTGGCAATATGAAGGAGCCCAAAAGAAACAGAAGTCAAGACCAAAGGCACCCATTTATTTTTACATAACACCCCAAGCCCTTGCATTAAATACCCTCTGAATAGATATTCTTCAAAACTAGTCTGAAGCGGGACTAAAACAATAGCAATGACTGCTAAAGTTAAAAATGGAACCAATTTAAAATTATAAACATAATTATCTGGAGACATCAGATAATCAACTAAGACCAATCCACTTGAAATAATTCCCCAAAATAAGAATGAGAACCAAAAACGTTTCCAATCAATTTTTGATCTGGATGTTGTTAAACTTTTTATAGATTGTTTGTGTAAAAATTTAACCACAAAAAATACGCCTGCAAGGCCAACGGCGAATGACAAAAGCATGAGGAATAAATTCAAATTAGACTCTAAAAGCCCCATCATTTCATTCATATCTAATTTCGAAAGATCCATTCCGGCCTCCACTGCTTTGGCAATTAAAGCGACTGTGTAAGGAATTTGACCTAAAGTGACCGCAATGACAATGATGAGGACGCCTATGAGGTATAGCCACCAATCGTGTTTGATATTAAATGCTTGTTTGATATACATAAATTAAAATTTTAAATTCCACGTTGTTTTTAAATCATAAAATAATTGACCCGAATTGACTACTAAGGGCGCTTGAATGTTATTGGTAAACAAACCGCCTGTTCCTAACCCCTGAGGAAGCGGACTTTTTAGTCCATAGGTCCATTGCGCAATCGCGTTCAATCCAATGTTACTTTCTAATGCACTGGTCACCCACCATCCAATAGAATTTGATGTTGCTAAGTTAATCCATTCTTGACTGCCACCAAAACCGCCGACGAGTGTCGGTTTCAGGATTATATATTGAGGGTTGATCGTTTCTAGTAACAACTGTTTTTTTAATATTGAAAATACTCCAATCAGCTCTTCGTCCAATGCTATAGGCAATGGTGTTTGAGCACATAATTTAGCCATTTCTTGAGGTTGACCCTGTTGAATTGGTTGCTCAATTGAATGTAAGTTATATTCTGAAAGTCGTTTTAATTTTTCTAAGGCTTCATCTGGTTTGAAAGCGCCATTAGCATCCACACGTATTTCGATGGTTTGCGCATCAAATTCGGTTCGGATAGATTTTATAAGTTCGAGTTCACTCTGAAAATCGATGGCACCAATTTTAAGTTTTAAACATGAAAAACCATCCTTAAGTTTATCCTTAATTTGCTGTTTCATCTGGTGAGCATCGCCCATCCATATCAAACCATTAATAGGGATTGAGTCCTGACCTCTGGTAAAATCTGACGGAAATAATTCAAAAGAATCCTTCTGTTTCAGTGATAAAAATGCCATTTCTAATCCAAATTGAATCGAGGGAAACTCTACTAGATTACTTAGTAAAACCGCAAGACCTAAATTGATGTTTTGACATACCCAACTAAGTTTTTCTTCAAAATCGTCACGGTCATCAATGCTCAATCCTCTAAACATTCCACACTCTCCAATCCCTTTTAAAGAATCCGCTTCAAGTTGGATAAACCAAGTATCTTTGTAAGTTAAAACCCCACGAGACGTACCGCTTGCTTGTTTAAATTGAAGTTGGTATTTAAAGAAAATTGCCTGCATCTAAGGAATTGAAAAAATTGAATTAATTAATTTACAAATTAAAAATTATAGGTTTGCCTCTATAAAAGTGAGACGCTAAACAGCAGTGCTAGACCAAATGTTGAAAGCGCCAAAACTTTGAGTTGAGGGTCATAATTTTTAGGATTCTCTATTTTGCGAATACTAATGAGGTGAATCCCTAAGGGAACGAAAGCAACTAGAACTAAAAAGATTGAATTATCGGCATAAAAAAACGAATAAACTCCCATTAGAACCATCGCAATAACCACTAAAAATTGATGATATATTTTAGACCGATTAAAACCTAAATAGCCTGCTAAGGTGTGCTTGTTTGATAATTTGTCAGATTCTAAATCACGCATATTATTCAAGTTGAGCACCCCTGCACTTAAAAGTCCGACCGAACTCGCCGGAAAGAGCATTAAAAAATCAAGTTGTTTGGAATATAAAAAATAGGTACCTAAGACACTAAGCCAACCAAAAAACAAAAAGACCATCACATCACCCAATGCTTTATATCCGTAGGCAGAAGCCCCAACCGTGTATTTAATTGCTGCCACAATTGCTAAAATTCCAAGAATGATGAACACCAATGACGTTAAAAATTGATCAGCTCCAAAAGCTTGATAGATTAGAGTCACGACTAAAATGAGACAAATAACAACATTAATAACAATCGCATTTCGCATCTGTTTTGGGCTGATGATACCACTTTGTAAGGCCCGTTCTGGACCAATACGATTTTCATTGTCAGTGCCTTTAATACCATCGCCATAATCGTTTGCAAGATTAGATAGAATCTGTAAACTTAAAGTTGTTATAATGGTTAAAACAAATACCGTTAGATTAAAAAACCCCTCTGAATAAGCAACTCCGGTCCCTAGTATAGCTCCTGAAATTGACAGTGGCAATGTTCTGAGTCGACAGGCAGAAATCCATGCTTTTAATTTTCTCATACTATGGAATCCATTTTTTTTCAAAATTTGGGGGGCGTTTTTCCAAAAAGGCATCTCGGCCTTCTTTTGCTTCATCGGTCATATACGCTAATCGGGTTGCTTCCCCTGCAAATACTTGCTGCCCTACCATACCATCATCGGTAAGGTTCATGGCAAACTTGAGCATTTTAATCGATATTGGAGATTTTGCTAAAATTTCTTGCGCCCACTCATAGGCCGTAGCTTCTAAGTCTGCATGCGGGACCACCGCATTAACCATACCCATATCAAACGCTTCTTGCGCATTGTAATTTCTTCCTAAGAAAAATATTTCTCTTGCTTTTTTCTGTCCTACCATTTTAGCTAAGTAGGCAGATCCATAGCCACCATCGAAACTGGTAACATCGGCATCTGTCTGCTTAAAAATAGCATGTTCTTTACTCGCTAGCGTCAAATCACAAATCACATGTAAACTATGACCGCCCCCAACAGCCCAACCTGGCACAACTGCAATGACCGCTTTTGGCATGAACCGAATAAGACGTTGAACTTCTAGAATATTTAAGCGGTGGTACCCATCATCGCCTACATAGCCTTCGTGGCCACGGGCTTTTTGATCGCCGCCACTACAAAATGAATAAATGCCATCTTTTGGAGAAGGACCTTCAGCACTTAATAAAACCACACCAATGCTTGTATCTTCATTTGCGTCATATAACGCTTGGTATAATTCAAGGGTCGTTTTTGGTCTAAAAGCATTTCTAACCTCAGGGCGATTAAATGCAATACGGGCTACGCCATTACATTTTTTATAGGTAATATCTTCATATTCTTTAACAGTTTTCCATTGTATACTAGGCATGAAAGTACAGTTTTATGTGGTTAAATAAATACCATCTAATTCAATTCGAATTTGACGTTGTTTGTAAAGAGTTCCAACTGCTTTTTTGAAGCTTTTCTTACTCATTTGAACTACTGATTTAATCGCTTCTGGCGATGATTTATCAGTTAGTTTTAAACAGCCGTCTTCATTATTCTCTAAAAACTCTAATATAACTTGAGCATTTGGCTCAATATTTCGATACCCAATTTTATCGAGTGTGATATCTAATTTATTACCTGGACGAATTTTTTTCACCATTCCTTTTAACTTATCACCAATACTAAGATCTTTAAATAAGTCTTGATTAAAAATTAACCCTAAATGAGATTTATTTACAATGACATTCATTCCTAAATCAGAGGGGTGAGATACGATCAAATCAACTTCATCAAAAGCGAGTACTGAAAGTTCTTTATTATCTAAAAATCGATTTGTTTTACTCGAAGCTACTAACCGCTCCGATGTTTCATCTAAATAACAATACACCAAATACCAGCCACCAGCTTTCATTGGAAATGCTTGTTCTCTAAAGGGGCAGAATAATTCTTTTACCAATCCCCAATCTAGAAAGGCTCCAAATTCATTGACAGAATTACAACGAAGTAATGAAAATTCTCCTTTTTTAATGTAAGGATGATCTGTCACAGCGACCAATCGTTCTTCATTATCTAAATAGACAAAAACCTCAATAGCATCATCGATTTCAAATGTATCAGGAACATATCGATTTGGAAGTAAAACTTCTTGATCTTCGCCGTCTCCCAAAAACAGTCCCGGCTCTGTATCTCTTAGAATTGTAAGCGTATTGTAATCTCCTATGTGTATCATGCCACAAAGGTAAGAATAATAGGGTGAGAAAATAAAAAAAGCGTCACAACAAATTGTGACGCTAAAGAATTAGATTTAATGGGATATTAATACACTGATTCTTTTCCAAAATGCTTTGTCAATAAATAATAAACCACCGCACGGTATTTATGGCTATTAGAGCGTCCGTACTGCTCCAGTACCTTGTCGATACCTTCGTTTAGTTTATCATTTGATGAGAGCCCAAGTTTTTTAATTAAAAAATTGTTTCGAACGGTGTTTAACTCCGATTCATCCGTTCCAGATACGGTACTAGAATCATTATTATAGATAGAAGGTCCACATCCAATCGTGACTTTTCGAAGTAAAGCAACATCCGGAATAACACTACATTTTTTTCTTAAATCATTGGCATATTTTTCAATAAGTTCATCTCTTTTGTTCATAATTAAATTTATTTTTTAGATTTGATTTTACACATAAGTATCTTCTTCTACTAGTTTAGACACCAGCTAAAAAAAAAGTCACATTTAAATTAAAATAAATTATTTAACAAAATCAAAATAAGATAATAAAATTTGATCATTTTCAGATGAAGGCGTAAAAATTTCTAAAATTTTTGGACGCATACTAGGGGTGTAAAAAAATTCTAATTCAGTCGCTAAATCAGTGTCAGAGCTTGCAGATGCATACTCGAAATCGAAAAGTTTTGAAAACGGCTCGGCAGTCAGCGAATGATTGGTTTCAAAAAAAGTACTAAAATTTTCGGAGTTCTTATTCCCCGGTAGAATCCTAAAAATTCCTCCGCCCCAGTTATTTATAATTATAAGTCTAAAGTGTGCGGGAATATAATTATTCCAAAGAGCATTACTATCGTAAAAAAAGCTCAGATCACCTGTAATAAAAACGGTCGGTTGTTTTGAAACACATGCTGCCCCAATGGCGGTACTGGTAGATCCATCGATGCCACTCGTGCCACGATTACAAAATACAGAGAGCGTTTTGTTCAATTCAAACAACTGTAAGTATCGTATCGTGGAACTATTTCCTGACTGCAAGTTGTAGTTGTCAGGGATCTGTTTCAAAAGACTGTCAAATGCTTTAAAATCACTAAATGGAATCGATTTTATATAATCACCATGTCTTAGAAGACGGTGCGTTTTAACGGTATTCCAAGTCTCAAAATAAGTACTTTCATTTGCTAAATTATCTAAACGTGTAAGCTCACTAAAAAAGGTATTTACTGTACATTTGTGATGTTTAGTTAAGCAAAAAAACGTGTCATTTGCTTGCACAGAATCTATATGCCAATGGGTTTTTGGAGTATAGGTCCGTAAAAACGTTTTAATCTTTTTTGAAACAACCATTCCTCCAAATGTGAGCAATAACTCAGGTTTTAGGGCCTCAAATTCCGTTGAATCTAAAGGCGATATCAATTGATCGATACTTGCAAAAAAATTTGGGTGATGCACGTTCGAAGTCGTTTCGGTTAGGACAATCACGGAGGGATCGTCTGCAATCAATTTTAAATAAACTTTTTTAACGTTATCAGGCGGATTCACGCCAACTAAGATCATTTTCCGCTTTGAGGATTTCCAAATTTTTGAGTCTGACTTTGAGAGTGAAAATGAAGGGTTTTGAGTTTTAATTTTAAGAGGGGTTAGTCGCTCGGTAAATCCGTCGACTGTTTCGTACAGGGGTTCTGCAAACGGCACATTTATATGGACTGGACCTTTTTCTACTTTTGCAAGCTGCAGTGCCTTATGAATAAGTGAATTATTGTTTTTAGGGATCTTAAAAATTCTTTTCTTGGACGGTTCTTTTAGATTTGCTTCGAATAAAATATGAGCGCCAAAAACATGAGGTTGCGTAATGGTTTGACCGTCTCCAATATTGATAAGATGGTCTGGACGGTCGGCAGAAATCACAATTAATGGAATACGACTATAAAACGCTTCTGTGACTGCAGGATAATAATTAACCAACGCACTTCCAGAAGTACAAACCAACGCCACAGGCTGTTGTAATTGCTGTGCCATTCCTAAAGCAAAAAACCCAGCACAACGCTCATCAACAATGCTATAACAATCAAAAAAATCGTGATTGGTAAACCCAATCGTCAACGGCGCATTTCGACTCCCAGGAGAAATTACAATATGTTGGATATTGTGATTTTTACAGAGTTGAATAATCGATTGCGCTAATGGCTGTTTTGGCTGTATCATTGACCCACAAAGTTATTTAATTTTTAGGGTTTAATTAGAAATGAAATAATAAATATTTCCTAAAAGGTTTAGAGCACCTTTTTAATCGTTTGAATTTTATTTTGTATTTCAATACACTCTGCCTCTGGATCAGAATCCTCGGTGATGCCGCCGCCGCCGTATAAAATTGCTTGAGAATCCTTTAAAGACATACAGCGTAAATTAACCGCAAGATGTGTGTGTTTACGAATTGTTTGATATGCTCTATTTTCAATGTTTTTTTTGGAATTCCTAAAAGAAGGTGCTGTAGGGGTATTTAATTCACCAAAAAAACCAGCATAAAAGGCACGGTCATAGGATTCATTGGAATGGATAAATTTTAAGGCACTAATTCTTGGTGTACCACAAACAGCTGGGGTTGGATGCATAGCCCGTAATAACTGTTTTAAACTATGATCTGTCGATTTTAATCGACCCGTGATATGCGTTTGAAGATGTAGTAATTCGCCCGCTCTAAACGTCTGTGGACCAGATGTTTTTATAGGGTCTAAATAATCAGACAAGACGTCCAATAAATAATCCGTAACAAAGGCATGTTCTTTTAAGTTTTTGGCATCCCATTCGACTTGCTCGGAAGATTGAAATGCTTGGGTTCCTGCGAGTGCCATTGTGGAAAGTGACTTTCCTTCGAGCTTTAACAAACTTTCGGGTGAGGCTCCAAACCAAAATCCTGTTTGAGGGTGAAACCAACAATAGGTAAATGCAGACGGATATCTTTGTGCTAGTTTTTTAAAAATTTCGATAGGGTTTGAAACTTCCATTGAAAATTTAAATTCTTTTGAAAGCACCACCTTTTCTAAATTCGATGATTTTATTTCTGCAATCGCTTTAGAGACTCGATTAAAATGATTTTCAGTCGGCTCAACCTCATCAAAAAGATTCGTGTTAGTTAAAACCTCAAAAACAGGGAGGTTTAATTCTAAGATTGTAGAACGTTCAAATGGTATATAATAACTGTCTTTTGTGTGATCAAAAGGGGCAAATACAAATCCACTTTCAGAAAAATCATTTATAAGATGTGTTTCCAAATCACGTTGGATATAGGCTTTTACCGATTTCTGGTCTGGTTTAGAAAAAAGGACAAACGGATGTTTTGATGTTAAGGCGGATTCGATGTGATCGAAAAAATCAGTCGAAGTCATCTAGCTGTTTTTTGGCAATGAAACCGTTGTTAATTTACAAGACGATATTAACTGGTGATCACCATCCGTAACTTCAATATTAAAAATCTGCATGGTTCTTCCTCTATGAATAAAGGTTGCTTTTGCATACACAAACCCCTCTTTTACACTTTTAATATGTTTGGCAGAAATATCGATCCCTCTGACAAAAAAGTTCGTAGTATCTAAAAAAATATGAGCAGCAAAACTTCCAACTGTTTCGGCCAGCGCCGCTGTTGCACCGCCATGTAAAACGCCGTCTGGTTGATACACCCGCTTTGTAACAGGCATTTTAGCAATTACAAAATCTTCCCCTGCATCCACAAATTCAATTTGTAAAGTTTCCATTAAGGTATCTTTACAAGCTGCATTTGCAGCTTTCATAATTTGATCTTTAGTTGGACTCATTGATTCGTTTATTTAATGGTAAAGTTACAAAAAGCAACGATGAAGTCAATGACTACAGAACGTTAAAAAAGTGCAAAAAAAAAGCGCAACCCGAAGGTTGCGCTTTTACAAAATTTAATATCTACTTGTAATACTTATGCAGTTTTCTTTACAGCTAAGCTATAAATTACTAAACCGAAACCGATTTTATTGATTGCATCCGCAATGTTGTATAATACATCCATGTCTAATCCAAGGTTCGCAAAAGAAGAATACCACTGTCCGTCAGCTGTACCTACTAAATACCCTAATGGATAAATGATCCATCCAACAAGTACAAACCAGCAAAGAATTTTGTGTGCTGCTAGAACGTCGCCACCAGCTTCTTTGGCTAATTTTGCTGCTCCACCTAACCATATTTCGTAAACGATAGCAAAGTATGCTACTGCAGAGAAAAAGCCCCAAAGAGCTGCGCTTCCTGTGTAAACAGCTTCCCCTAAGTAACCTGTTACTAGCATGATAACTGAAAGTACAATCATTTTAGTAAGTAACGATTTTTTAGCACCTGCAACTTTTAGAATTAAGTAAAACTCAACACACATTAATGGCACCGTAAGAATCCAATCTACATAACGGAAAAAGGTTGGTGACTCCATGTTTGAAGCCCAATAATCTCTCATGTAGAAATAGTGTACTGCTGCAATAAATGTGATTAAACCAGAAACTAAAACGGAAGTTCTCCATTTTTTGTCAAATTGATTTAATGATAAAAAGAAAAAGGCAGAAGCTGCCATCATTGCCATACATCCTACAAAGAATGTAAACCCTACGTAATCGGTTGGATCCATTTTGGCTACCAAAGGTAAAAATAAGTTTGTCATTTTTTTTTAAATTAAGTTAGTTTTGTTTAAACAAATATATAAAAAATTAAACTAATTGTTGAGTATTTCGTAAATTTGTAGCCTCACACCACGTATTTAACACTATTTTATGAAGAATGTTTTCAATTTCTCAATCGTCGCTAGCTTCGTTGGACTATGGATTACCACACATGTCCCAGAGAGTTTTGAACTTATCTTGGGATTTATTTTAATTTTTACTTTTGGGATGGTTCACGGATCAAATGATTTATTAATAGTTAACAAACTTTTAATAAATACTAAACACTATTCAAAGCTCACACTACTGACAGCTTACTTGTTTGTGGTGTCATTTGCTATTTTAATTTTTTATTGGGCGCCTGCCTTAGCAATGATTCTGTTTATGTTATTTAGTGCTTACCATTTTGGAGAGCAACATTGGGAACATCGTTTTTCTATATTAAACACCTATCGTAAATCAATATTCTATTTTTCATACGGAATGTTTATTCTGTATTTGTTATTTGCATTTAACGATACAGGCGTGAAATCGATCGTATTTGAAATTACTAGTTACGAGATTACTCATTTATACAGTCAAATCGTTCTCATTGTTTTGGGAAGTATTATAGGGCTTGTTTTGATAACAGAATTTCTTACGAAACGTCTTGCTATAGAGGTGATCCTTAAAGAACTATTTACTCTAGTAGTGTTGGCTATGATTTTTTCATCCTCATCCCTTATATGGGGCTTTGCTATTTACTTCATCCTTTGGCATAGTATTCCTTCATTATTAGAACAAATTAAATTTATATATGGCGATGTCAAAACAGTATCTGCTTTAAACTATTGTAAAGCAGCACTCCCCTATTGGATTATTTCATTGGTTGGCATGGTAATTTTATATGCGATTTTTAGTAGTGAAAAACAGTTCTATTCGCTGTTCTTTGCATTCATTGCAGCAGTCACATTTCCTCATGCGATTGTAATGGTGAAAATGTTTTCCAAAAAAAAAGCACAACCATAAATTGATTGTGCTTTTCAGTATTAAACAAAACTAAGGTTTATTTCACTTCTTCGAAATCAACATCTTCAACATTGTCTTCTTGAGACGCTTCTGCATCAGCAGCACCTTCTGGAGCAGCACCTTCAGCACCTTCTTGGGCTTTGTACATTTCCTCACTAGCGACTTTCCATGCTTCGTTGATTTTCTCTAAAGCAGGATCAATAATTGCGATGTCTTTTGTTTCATAGGCCGCTTTTAATTCTTCCAAAGCAGCTTCTATGGGTTGTTTTTTATCATCTGATAATTTGTCACCAAATTCTTTTAACTGATTCTCAGTTTGAAAAATCATCCCATCTGCAGCATTTAATTTGTCTGCTGTTTCTTTTGCTTTCGCATCTGCATCGGCATTCGCTTCAGCATCTTGTTTCATTTTTTGGATTTCTTCTTCAGTTAATCCAGAAGATGCTTCAATACGAATGTCTTGTGTTTTATTCGTTGCTTTATCTGTCGCAGAAACTTTGATAATACCGTTGGCATCAATATCAAACGTGACTTCAATTTGAGGCGTTCCACGTTGTGCTGGTGGAAGACCATCTAAATGAAAACGTCCAATTGTTTTATTATCCGCAGCCATGGCACGCTCGCCTTGAAGGACGTGAATTTCAACCGATGGCTGATTGTCAGCAGCTGTTGAAAATACTTGAGATTTTTTGGTAGGAATGGTCGTGTTAGACTCAATCAATTTGGTTAACACATTCCCCATTGTTTCGATTCCTAAAGATAATGGTGTGACATCTAATAATAAGACATCTTTCACATCTCCAGATAATACACCACCTTGAATTGCAGCACCTACGGCGACAACCTCATCAGGATTAACACCTTTATTTGGTTTTTTTCCGAAGAATTTTTCAACCGCTTCTTGAACTGCAGGAATTCGAGTCGAACCTCCTACTAGGATAATTTCATCAATATCACTTGTTGATAAACCAGCTGCTTTTAAAGCCGTTTGACAAGGTTCTATGGTTCTTTTTACTAAATCGTCTATTAATTGCTCAAACTTTGCTTTTGAAAGTGAACGTACCAAGTGTTTTGGGCCACTCGCAGTTGCCGTTACATAGGGTAAGTTAATTTCTGTTTGTGCAGAAGATGATAACTCGATTTTAGCTTTTTCAGCGGCTTCTTTCAAACGTTGAAGCGCCATAGGATCTTTACGTAGGTCTAAATTTTCTTCGGCTTTGAATTCTTCTGCTAACCAGTTGATGATTTTTTCATCAACATCATCACCACCCAAGTGAGTGTCTCCGTCAGTAGCAAGCACTTCAAACACGCCATCTCCTAATTCTAATACAGAAACATCATGGGTTCCTCCACCAAAATCAAAAACAACGATCGTTTGATCTTTTCCTTTTTTGTCCATTCCGTATGCCAATGCAGCCGCTGTCGGCTCGTTGATAATACGTCGTACTTTTAAACCTGCAATTTCACCCGCTTCTTTCGTCGCTTGACGTTGTGCATCATTAAAATATGCAGGCACTGTAATCACCGCTTCAGTCACTTCTTGATCTAAAAACTCTTCAGCTGTTTTTTTCATTTTCTGAAGTACCATCGCCGATAATTCTTGTGGCGTATACAAACGACCATCGATATCGACACGAGGTGTGTCATTGTCTCCTTTAACGACTTTGTAAGGGACACGACCAACTTCTTGATTAGATTCTGAGAATTTATTTCCCATAAAACGTTTAATCGAATAAACGGTTTTTGTTGGATTAGTGACCGCTTGACGTTTGGCAGGATCTCCTACTTTGATTTCACCACCTTCAACGAAAGCGATGACAGACGGCGTAGTACGTCGTCCTTCGGCATTAGTAATTACGACTGGCTCATTACCTTCCATCACTGAAACACAAGAATTCGTAGTTCCTAAATCGATTCCAATTATTTTACTCATAATATAGTTATTGTTAAAATTGAATTTTTTTTATTTTCAATTCAATATAGTCAATCATTATGCCAATACAATAGGACTGACACGATGGCAGATTTAGGAAAATTAAAATTTATTTATAAAAATGAAACTTTGGTACGTGCTTTGTAAATGACTAATAAGTTAACTAATTTCGCAACGTTCATAATTAGAAACTAGAATTCAAAAAAAAACCTTCACATGGATGTACCATGTGACCGATTAAAAACAATAAATACAATCCTATGAAACGTATATTAACTTTTATGACCCTGTTTACTTTATTATTAACGGCTTGTGAAGGCGCTCCTGGGCCTGCAGGGTTTGATGGCTTAGATGGTCAAGACGGTGAATTAATTGTAGCAGATGCTTTTCAAATAACTGATGTTGATTTTATTTCTAGTGATGATTTTCAAGTAACTTTTGAGGGTTTTGATCTTATAGAATCTGATGTGGCTTTGGTATATATTAAATGGATATTAGATGATGGCACAATAACTTGGAGACAGTTGCCTCAAACTGTATTTTTCAATAATGGTGTTCTGATTTATAATTTTGACTTCACCCAAGACACTATTACCTTCTTTTTAGATGGTACTATTGACTTTAACTTTCTAGATAATTCTTGGACACAAAATCAAGAATTTAGAGTCGTTATTGTACCCGCCAATCAAGTTAATAGTGTTGATTCCTCTGATCTCAATACAGTGATGGCGTTAGGAAATATTGAAAATTTTGAAGTAAAATAAAACCTAGCTACTATATATTTAAAGCTCGAAAATTTAATTTTTCGAGCTTTTTTGTGTTCTTTTTATTTTCTAACTTCTTAATGTCTTAAATACCTGTTTTGAATTTATTATTTTTCGATACATGCTCCAACGACTTACTTCTTTCATAAAAAGTAAAACTTGTGTACTAATTTAGTACTTTTACACTCCATCATAAATTATACACAATAATGTCTGCATCAAAAAAAGAATATAAAAGAGTGACGGTGAAATCGCTCATTGAAATGAAATCATTAGGCGAAAAGATCTCCATGCTGACGGCTTACGACTACACGATGGCTAAAATCGTAGATGGCGCAGGCATTGACGTCATATTAGTGGGCGATTCTGCCAGCAATGTAATGGCAGGTCATGAAACAACGCTTCCTATTACATTGGATCAAATGATTTACCATGCATCCTCTGTGGTACGCGCCATCGACCGGGCTCTTGTGGTGGTTGATTTACCCTTTGGAACTTATCAAAGTGACCCAAAAGAGGCTTTACGCTCTGCAATTCGCATCATGAAAGAAAGCGGTGGACACGCTGTTAAACTAGAAGGTGGCAAAGAAATTAAAGATTCAATTAAAAAAATATTAAATGCAGGAATTCCTGTCATGGGGCATTTGGGACTTACCCCACAATCAATCTATAAATTTGGAACTTATACGGTCAGAGCAAAAGAAGAAGAGGAAGCCTTACAACTAATTGAAGATGCCAAACTCTTGGAACGTTTGGGATGTTTCGCTTTAGTTCTTGAAAAAATCCCTGCATCCTTGGCACAGCAAGTCGCTGAGAGTATTAGCATCCCAGTTATTGGTATTGGTGCTGGCGGCGGCGTCGATGGACAAGTTTTGGTTTTACACGATATGTTAGGAATGACACAAGAATTTCATCCGAGATTTTTACGTCGCTATATGAGTTTGCACGAAGAAATGACAACGGCGATCAATCAATACATTGACGATGTAAAATCTTCTGATTTTCCAAGTGAAAACGAACAGTATTAAAATGATGGAAAAGATTGTTTCAACTACTGACAACCTTCAAGTCCTACATGAAGACAATCATTTAATCATTATTAATAAACGCTCTGGTGACCTTGTTCAAGGGGATAAAACGGGCGACACCCCTCTTAGTGATATTGTAAAGGGGTATATTAAAAAAAAGTATAACAAACCTGGTGCAGTATATCTTGGAGTGACGCATCGATTGGACCGCCCCACAACTGGGATTGTCATCTTCGCAAAAACCTCTAAAGCGCTTACCAGGACGAATGCATTGTTTTTAAATAAAAAAATAGACAAAACCTATTGGGCGATGGTGAAAAACAAGCCTTCAAAATCAAAAGAGACGCTTATTAATTGGCTTAAAAAAAATCCGAAAAACAATAAATCAACGGCCTACAAAAAAGAAGTGGATCAAAGTAAAAAAGCGATTTTACATTATGAATTAATTCATAGCTTAGACCGCTACCACCTTCTAGAAGTGAATCTTGAAACTGGACGGCATCATCAAATTAGATGTCAGCTATCCACCATAGGAAGTCCTGTAAAAGGCGATTTAAAGTATGGATTCGATCGAAGCAATCCAGATGGTAGCATCCATCTTCATGCTCGTAATATTTCATTTATACACCCTGTAAATGACCAGATAATAACAATTTCTGCACCCCCTCCAAATGAGGTGTTATGGAACGAATGTATGAGAAAAATCGACGTATAATTATGGAAGCAAAATTAATCATAGAAAACCAACGACAGTATTTTCAAACGCGGGCAACTCGCGATATTGAACTGCTAAAAGGCCGATTAATTAAACTTCGTGTCGAAATTCTTAATAGAGAAAACGCTATTTACGAAGCCCTTTATAAAGATTTTAAAAAGTCTAAATTTGAAACTTATTTTAGCGAAATCGGTATTGTGATTTCAGAAATTGACGCCACACTAAAACATATAAATACTTGGTCTAAACCTAAAAAAGTAAGGGCTTCAGGACTCAACTTCCCGTCCAGAGATTATATCTATAGTGAACCTTACGGATGCGTCTTAGTCATTGCGCCTTGGAATTACCCCTTTCAGCTTGCTATTGCCCCTGTCATTTCGGCCATTGCAGCAGGAAATACGGTGGTCTTAAAACCGAGTGAACACACAAGGCATACCTCACAATTATTAGACGACATCCTGACGGCTGTTTTTCCTACAGAGCATCTCACGGTAATTCAAGGAGGCGTGACAGAAACAACCTTGCTCTTAAAAGAGCGTTGGGATTACATCTTTTTCACTGGCAGTGTCGCTGTCGGAAAAATTGTAGCCAAAGCAGCTGCGCCTTTCTTAACGCCGCTTACCCTCGAACTAGGTGGGAAAAACCCGTGTATCATCGATTCAACAATGTCTACACAATTAATTGCAAAACGATTGGTATGGGGTAAATTTGTCAATGCAGGACAAACTTGTATTGCACCCGATTATTTATTGGTTCATACATCCATAAAAGCACAGTTGATTTCTGACTTAAAATTGGAGATCATCAAAGCGTATGGCGAAAATCCACAAGAATCTGAGGATTATCCTCGCATTGTTAATTCTAAAAACTTAGCAAGACTCACCAACATGCTTCAAGATTCTGAAGTAGTGTTTGGTGGCGTATTTGATACAGACGATTGCTACTTAGCGCCGACGCTTATTGACGAACCAGCATTGGATTCAGAAGTTATGAAGGATGAAATTTTCGGTCCCATCTTACCAATTTTGTCGTATGAAACAGAAAAAGACATCCATTCCGTTTTGAGTCACTATGACAAACCACTTGGGTTTTATGTGTTTTCAAATAACACAACCTTTTACAAAAAAATGATTGAAACCTTTAGTTTTGGAGGGGGTACAATCAACGATACGATGATTCATTTTGGAAACCCCAATTTACCTTTTGGCGGGGTTGGCGAAAGCGGTATTGGGGCCTATCATGGACGTCTTGGGTTTGACACTTTTTCACACAAAAAAGGAATTGTAATTAAAGGAAATTGGTTGGATATTCCACTACGTTATGCACCCTATACCAACAAACTTAACGCCCTTAAAAAGTTATTTAAATTCTTTGGATAATCTATAAAAACGTCTGTTTTTTGACGATAGCTTTTATTTATAGTGAATAATTAAGTTTTTATTAATCAATATTTTACGATCTTTAATTGATGTAAAGGTTTAATCGCATTAAAAAACAGTGACACATTGAGATAGACGTCTAAATTACATGACTCGATACTCAAAATCTAACCCCTTAACTAGACCTCCTACCAGTCTCAAAGTTGAATACTGCAATAGAAATTAGGGATTCTAATTTGGCGTAAATAATTCGTAAAAAGTACCGTCTAATTATCACTATTTAATTTTACTATTAAATCAAATAAATCATCCCAACCACTCATTTTTGACTGTTGTAAAACGATGAGAAACCTTAACTAAATAGCTTTTAAATGTGAATAAATAAAGCATTGAAAAGGGTGAGAAACGGGAGCCCCAAATTTAAAAAAAAAACTATTATTTTTATATAACAAGCCATATAGCAAAACAACCTTGTTCAGAAAATGGTTTTAACCTTATTGTAGAGCCAAAAGATGCCGGAACCATTGATGGTTTGTTGGAGGAAATTACGGGAATACCTCTTTTGGTGAGTGTGATAGTTGATTATAAGCTTGACCCTGTGGCGCGGTATCGGATTCAGAAAGCATTAAATGACTTTGAGTTTAAAAAAGCGGTTGAAAATTGGGCAGAAAGCAAAGTTGAACAATACAGCGGTTCTCCATACGAAATAGAATACCAATTTAATAAGGATTTTATAGCCTTTGCTTCTACTTTTATTTCTGGAGGTGTTTTGGGCTTGTCTAAAGCAAAAAAAGGGGCTAACTTTGTGGAAGGGTTTGTTGAGGGCGTTAAAAAACGTGGGGATGACTTGGCTGATGCAGGGAGTGAAATATTTGAAAGTGCTAGACAATTTGTTAGAAATAACTACAGTCAGGACTTCTTAAATCAAATTACTCTTAAATATGGAAAAGAAAATACAGGTGCTTTAGCTGTTCTTGTTAAAAGGTTTGGAGATGAAGGGGCAGATTTATTAAGACAAGGAAAAGAATTAGATGAAATTGCTTCTGCGTTAGTTAAAGATAGGGTACTGTACAGGCATATTGGTTCTGAGGCAGGTTACTTAAAGGAGTTAAAGAAAACAGGAGAAATACCAGCAGGTTATACAACCTACTTTTCTGCAGATAAATTTGATGACCCTATTGAAGCTATTTCTAAAATGCAGTTAAATGATGAATGGACGGATGCTGTTTGGGTTGCCGAATTTGATGGTGCTCAATTAGTAGGGAAAGTTGAAATACCTAATGCCAAGTGGAATGAAGCAAATTATTTAGAAGTTCTTACAAGGAGTTTTCCTAAATGGGGCGATGGAGGAGCTAGTCAGTTTATTACAAAATCTGATATAAAAATTTCTAAACTTAGAAACCTTAATACAGGGGAAGTAATTGATTTTTAAGATATCTCAGGTACTTTAAAGATCTTAATATACTTAACACCTTCTTTTTCATAAAGGTCGATATATTCTTTTTGTTTCCACTCCAGAAGTGTATTTTCAATTAAATCATAGTTTTCTCTTATGTTTTCAGGGAGAGAGTTCCACTTCCATTCAGGGTTATAGAAACCGAAATCGTGTTTAATACACCTGTGTAGATGTTGAATTATTTTTTTTCTTTTATTAGCCATAGTTTATGAGTAAGCCTGTTTAGCTTTATAATTCTGTACATACGCTTCAATAACCTGCATTAAAGAACCTTTTAGGTTGTCAGGCATATTGTCTATTTCTTTAAAGAAGTTTAGCAGTTTTACGTCTTTAATTACGTTATCACTTTGGCTACCCAATAAAAAATCGGTAGTAACTCCAAGAGCTCTAGCAATTTCTTTTAAAACTAAAGCAGATGGTACTACGCCATCATTTTCATACTTAGAAATGTTTTTTTGATGCACTTCAGCAAGTTTAGCTAAGTCGGCTTGTGACATTTTCTTTTGCATTCTCACTATTTTCATATTCTCACCAAGTGTCATAAAGGTATATAATTAGCTTGTTTTATCGCATTATTGCTTATGTGTATGCAAATATAGGGTAAATATTGAAAAATAAACCCGCTCCGTATTCTATGACTTAAACAAATAAAATTTCAATTAATTTTAAGCTGCATATTTCATAAAATCAACATAAGGTGAATTTCTTTTAATCACAGCGAACATTCTAGATATTAGCTTATTTCTAATTATGTTAATAGTGCTCATTTTGCTTTTACCAAGCTCTAATCTTCTTTCGTAAAAGGTTTTTATTTCTAAGTTATATTGTAGAGATCCTTTTGCTCCTAAATCTAACAGACTTTTTATCTTTTTGTTGGCAAGGTTACTCACTTTTGTTTTTCCTCTTATACTAGTTCCAGAAACGTTTGGAAATGGAGCGACTCCGCAGTAGGAAGCAAATTGTCTGTGTGTTTTAAATTTTGTAAAGCCTTCTGTAAAAACAATGGTATAAAGTGCTATTTGTGGTCCAATTCCTTTGATGCTTGTTACTAATTCATATTGATTTTTTAACCCTGAATCGCTTTTAATGA
The DNA here is from genome assembly GCA_949499105.1 of Formosa sp. Hel1_33_131. Taxonomy (GTDB): domain Bacteria; phylum Bacteroidota; class Bacteroidia; order Flavobacteriales; family Flavobacteriaceae; genus Hel1-33-131. Next base: position 41,866 of record CATEFX010000010.1, read on the forward strand.
TTTTGTCCATTTCAAGCTCTATTTCTGAAATGTATTTGGATAAACTTTTAATGCTTTTCTCTAAAATTTTAAATACAATTTCGTTGTCTTTTCTGCTATAAACTAGCTTGTATTCCTTGAGTAAAGCTTTATCTCCAGACCTTTGTTTTACTTTTGTTTCTCTTAATGCTAAAAGGGTTTTTAATGATTTTAATTCTTTTGATGGTAATTTACAGGGAGTTATTTCATCTCTCAATCTATATCCATATCTAGCTATTGAGCGAGAGTCAACTCTGTCATCTTTTCCTCTTACGATTCCTAAAGAACGTTTTATTTCTAACCCTGGAACCATCGAGAAATAAATATTCTCCTTGGTTAAATAAACAGCTAATCTGTGAGAATAAAGCCCGGTATGTTCAAAGACAAATAATACATTTTCAATATCAAAAGGACTTTGTTTAAATACCCAGTTCACCATTTTTTTAAAGTCCTTTTCTGTGTTTTCAAACTTGCAATAAGCCTTGTTAGAATGGACGGTAACATCAATAGTAAGCTTGCTAACATCAATGCCAATTGTTTCTTTAATTTTCATACTTTTGTTTTTAAGTTAATAAAATGATTACATTGACTAAAACCTTTACTAAAGCTGATTGAAATTCTATTTGGTCCTTTTGTAATCGAAATAAAAGAATGGGGACTAATACGGAGCTTAGTTCTGTAGCTAGCAAAGTCTAAAGTTCACCCCATTCTTTTTTATTAACAAAATAATAGATATTTTATTAAATGTAAATCTAAAGGCAAAGTCTCCTGACTTAGCGGAACATTAAAAAGCGACAGGCAAAATTAGATAAGAAGTAGCAAATTAAAATATTATGAAAATAGCAGGACAGTATAAAAAAAAATAGCTCAAAGTCAGGAGACTTTGCCCCCGCTGCCGCACGAATCCTTTTGTGTGGTGGTAACTAAGTTATGTATGTAAAACTAAGAAATAAATGAGTAGAAAATATAATAAAAAATAAATATAAATAAGCATTTATAGCTCACTACGAACACGCTCTCGCCCCACGTGATGTGATCCTATAAAAAAAATGAAATAGAGAACCCTTAAACAAAAATTTTGAAACTTAACCTACTAAATAAAACAACATTAATTGTCCTATTGTCCCTGTTTCCATTAGGTATTATAGCCCAAGATCTCGAGAACATAGGTTCTAAAACAGTTGATAAAATAAAAAACAGTCCTTTAAAAATTAATGGAGGCATCTCTGCCAATAGTATTTTTTACAATTCTAATGGGCGCAGCTCACGAGAACCATTTACCTATTTTTTACAAGGCAATTTAAACATCAGCTGGTTAACTTTTAGCATGCCTCTAAGTTATAGTTATTCTAACCTAGGGAGTCAACTAGGATACGAAACACCCTTTAAATTTAATCGAGTAAGTATGCATCCCAAATACAAATGGATACAAAGCCATATAGGCGACATTGCCATGACATTTTCTCCCTATACTTTAAGCGGTCATCAATTTACAGGGGGTGGTTTAGAACTCACCCCAGAGGGTCGTTTTAGCATTAGCGCTATGGGAGGACAATTATTAAAAGCCACCGAAGATGATGGCAATCAACAAACGCTACCTGCTTTTAGCCGGGTGGGATACGGAACCAAACTAGGGTGGGAAAAAGAATTGTTTAAAATTGGGGTCATAGGATTCTATGCGAAAGATGACATTCACTCTATAACTGCTGTCCCAGAGGATAGAAATATTAAACCCAAAGAAAATTTAGTCATTGGGTTGGACGGAGAAGTCACAATTGCTGAAAATTATACCCTAAAAGCAGAATATGCCTCTACTGCCATCACACAAGATACAAGAGCTGCAAATGTGGATCAAAACGGAAGTGGTTTAGCAAGTTTACTCTTTAATAGTAAAGGGTCTTCAGAGTATTATGATGCTTATAAATTGGGATTTGATTTTCAATTGGAACAAATGAAATTAGGAGTCGCCTACGAACGAATCGATCCTGGCTACGAAACACTAGGTGCCTATTTTTTTAATAACGATTTTGAAAACATATCAATTAATGGCGCACGTCCATTGTTTAATGACAAGTTAAATCTAAGCTTTAATGCGGGGTATCAACGTGATAATTTAGCAAACCAAAAAACACAGGCAACCAACCGATTGGTAGGAGCAATTAACGGAACTTTGAAAGTCACAGATAAAATCTCAGTTGCGGGGTCCTACTCTAATTTTTCTACACATACCAATAAAAATTTAAATCAGTTTGATGATATCAATGATAGCGACCTAACGGATGAAGATTTGGAAGCTCTCGATTTTAAGCAACTCTCACAAAATGCTACTATAAATATAAATTGGATTTTGTCAGAAGGAGAAAAAAATACCCAAAATATAAATTTAAACTATAGTTTAGCCTCTTCCGCTAATGAGCAAGCAGGCATTATAAGGGTGGGGCAAGCCAATAATTTTCACAATGCAAATTCAGTTTATACAATTGGTTTCCCTGAAAATGGGTTAAACATTTCAACTTCATTAAATTATACGTATAGTGATATCGGTAGAGACGATAGTAATGCCTATGGTGGTGCTTTAAATATCAGTAAAAAGTTTTTTGAAGACAAACTCAATTCAACATTTGGAGTGGCTTACAACACCAATAATAACAAAGACACAAAAACAGATGTCCTCAATTTTAGAGCCAATGCTTCAATGGTTGTTTCAGAAAAACATAATTTTAGTTTAAATGCGGTGCAATTATTTAGAAGTACGACTAATCAGGAAGCTTTAAATGAATTAACAGTAACGTTTGGATATAGTTATACATTTGATATTGGAACGCCAAAAAAGAAAAAATAGAGTTGCTATGAGCAATTATTGGGCCAACGAATAGTCTAAGTGAAGCCCTAACAGAAGCGTACCGATGCCTTTATCGAGATGTACTTCAAGTGTTATAATGCGATCTGCTTCTACGCATAAATTTCAAAATCATTTGTATTCCCCCCTCGAACTCTCTGACTTAACGGAATCCGAAAAAATCCAACGAAAAAGAAATCACTTGGCTCAACGTTGGGAAACGAAAAATTGACCAAGTCAAACATTGTGTAGCTGGAAGATACAAAACCTCATTATGAAAACACAGCCCACCGATGACAATAACTTAAATAATTTTTATTTTTTTCTATAAAACTTTATAAGTACATTGAGATACTAACTAAAATATGTACCATGATAAAAAAACTGTTTCTCTTTTGGAGTCTTTTTGGAGCGCTAATGTTATCAGCGCAAGATTATTTTCCAAAAAATGACGGCGTCAAATCTAAAAACACCAATTACACCGCCTTAACGGGAGCGAAAATTTTCATCACCCCTTCAAAAAGTATTGATAACGGAATCCTATTAATAAAAGATGGCCACGTTATTAATGTTGGAGTCAATATCAAACTTCCTGAAAATACGTTGATTATAAATGTTAAGGGCCACTCCATTTACCCTTCATTTATTGATCTTTACGCCGATTTTGGCGTTACAAAACCAAAACGTCAAAGCAGTACGAGTCGATCCCCACACTACAGCGCCAGTCGTGAAGGCTTTTATTGGAACGACCACATACGACCCGAACAAAATGCAATCGATTACTTTAAATATAACCATAAAGCTGCTAAACCATTATTAAAAGCTGGTTTTGGTGTGGTCAATACACACTTACAAGACGGCATCGTTCGCGGAACAGGCGCTTTAGTTGCCTTAGACTCACTAGGCAGTGATTCCCAACGCATCTTATCCGATCAATCGGCACAGTATGTCTCTTTTTCAAAAAGCGTACGTTCACAACAAGCCTACCCGTCATCTATTATGGGAGTGATGGCCCTATTAAGACAGCTTAATCACGATGCAGACTGGTATGCTAATGGAAACGTTCCAACAAAAGACCGTTCTATTGAAGCTTTCAATCGAAATAGAAATCAAGTTCAAATTTTTGAAGCAGGTAGTAGAGCCAATGCCTTACGAGCTGATGCCGTGGGCGATGCGTTTGCTGTTCAATATGTGATTGTAGGGGGTGGTGATGAATATGAACGCATCAATGATATCAAAAACACTCAAGCAACCTTTATTTTGCCTTTAAATTTTCCAAAAGCCTATGATGTTGAAAACACATTTCTAACAAATTCTTTGGAATTAGAAGCCATGAAAGAATGGAACCAACGCCCAGGAAACCCCATGACTTTAGATAAAAATGGGGTGTCTTTTGCGTTTACAACAAAGGGATTAAAATCGATGAAAGATTTTAAATTGAATCTTCTAAAAGCGATTGAATATGGCTTAGACAAGGTCACTGCCTTAGAAGCTTTGACCACACAACCGGCTCAAATATTAAGAAATAAAAAACTTGGGAATTTAAATGTGGGGAGCTATGCCAATTTCTTGGTGACTTCTGGTGAAATTTTTGATGCTAAAACTACCCTTTATGAAAATTGGGTCAATGGCTCAAGAACTGTATTTGAAGATATATCGAAAAAAGACATTCGAGGAGATTACAGTTTTACGATAAACAATGAGACTTATAAACTTAAAATTAATGGGACATTAAGCAAACTTAAAACAGAAATAACATCCGATTCATTAAAGTTAAAAAGCAGTTTGAACTATAAAAATGATTGGGTTCATTTAACATTTTCCACGAAAGACACGACACAACAAGACTTTATTCGTGTAAACGCAAAAATTATTTCGAGTTTTGAAAACATCTCAGGAACCGCCACTTTGCTTGATGGGGCATCCCCTACTGTTGAAATGAAGCGTCTAAAAATTTCTAAAAAAGACACAACATCTAAAAAAGAAACGGTTTCAAAAACACCTAAAATAATCTCGGTTAGTTATCCGAATGGAGCGTATGGATTCAAAGAACTTCCAAAATCAGAAATGCTCTTATTTAAAAATGCAACGGTATGGACCAATGAGAATGAAGGAATTCTTAAAAACACGGATGTCCTTGTTAAAAATGGACGTATTGCAAAAATTGGAACCGATCTTAAAAACTCAAAAGCGACGGTAATCGATGCCACAGGAAAACATTTAACGGCGGGGATTGTCGATGAGCATTCGCATATTGCGGCGGCCAGTATCAACGAAGCAGGACAAAACTCGTCTGCTGAAGTGAGTATAGAAGATGTCATTGATGCCGATGATGTTGATATTTACCGAAACCTTGCTGGGGGCGTCACCTCAATTCAGATCCTGCATGGCTCCGCAAATCCAATCGGAGGACGTTCGGCTATTATTAAACTTAAATGGGGGAATTCTGCAAAAAACTTAATCTATACAAACCCTCCAAAATTTATAAAATTCGCATTGGGAGAAAATGTCAAACAATCCAATTGGGGAAGTTATAGCAGGTTTCCACAATCCCGAATGGGAGTTGAACAACTCTATATTGATTATTTTACGAGAGCAAAAACGTATGATGCTCAAAAGAAAAGTGGAAAACCCTACCGTAAAGACACCGAAATGGAAGTCCTTTCGGAAATTTTAAACAAAGAGCGTTTTATAAGTTGCCACTCCTATATTCAAAGTGAAATTAACATGCTAATGAAAGTGGCTGAGAAGTTTGATTTTAAAATCAACACCTTCACTCACATATTAGAAGGCTATAAAGTGGCCGACAAGATGAAAGCGCATGGTGTGGGTGCTTCGACTTTTAGCGACTGGTGGGCGTATAAATACGAAGTGAATGACGCCATTCCATATAATGCCTCAATTTTAAATGCAATGGGCATTGTGACTGCGATTAATAGTGACGATGCTGAAATGTCTAGACGTCTCAACCAAGAAGCAGCCAAAGCCGTCAAATATGGAGGCACCTCAGAAGAAGATGCTTGGAAAATGGTCACGCTAAACCCTGCTAAACTTCTCCATATAGACGATCGAGTTGGGAGTATCAAAATCGGTAAAGATGCCGATTTGGTACTTTGGAGCGACCATCCACTATCGATGTATGCAAAAGCTGAAAAAACATTAATTGAAGGCGTGACATATTTTGATAAAGCGCGCGATTCAAAACTGAGACAAACGATTCAACAAGAACGAAATGAACTCATTCTTATGATGTTAAAAGAAAAAAATAAAGGCCAAAAAACGCAGCCAATAAAGAAAAAGGATAAACAACTTTTACATTGTGACTCCATAGATTTTAATCAACTATAAACACAGAACAGATGAAACGTATCAAACTAATTACTCTCTCTATTGTTTGTGTATTTATAGGACATGCACAACAAACACCTGCCGATAAACAATCCAAGCCCATCGCAATTTTGGGCGGGACGGCACACCTAGGAAATGGAACCGTCATTCAAAACAGTTTTATCGCTTTTGAGAATGGAATCTTACAAACTATTTCTGAACTCACAGGAACGGAAGACACCTCAAAAATGGAGGTGATCGATGCGCAAGGGCAACACATCTACCCTGGGTTTATTGTTCCTAACTCCACACTAGGATTGATTGAAATTGATGCTGTGAGAGCCTCTGATGACGATTCAGAAATAGGCACTTGGAACCCTCATATTAGAAGTTTAATTGCCTATAATGCCGAATCAAAAGTGGTGGAAAGCATGCGTCCAAATGGCGTTCTTCTTGCGCAAATCACACCGAGAGGCGGACGTATTTCAGGCACATCATCAATTGTGCAACTAGATGCTTGGAATTGGGAAGATGCGGTCCTTAAAACAGATGATGGCATTCATTTAAATTGGCCCAGTACATTTAGTCGTGCACGGTCTTGGTCAGGTGGGGCACTAAACTTAAAAATCAATCCAAAATACAACGGTCAAACCGCTGAAATTGACACATATTTTAACAATGCTAAAGCCAATTCAAACAGTACTAAAGCTGAACTAAATCTGCCTTTTAATGCCATGAAAGGACTTTTTGATCAATCCAAAACGCTGTTCATACATGTGAATGATGAAAAAGGAATTGTAGATGCGGTAGAATTTTCTAAATCACAAGCCCTCGCTAAAACCGTTATTGTTGGAGGTTATGAAGCGTATAAACTTGCTCCCTATTTAAAAGAAAATAATATTTCAGTCTTACTGCAACGTGTACACTCCCGCCCTAACAGTGATGACCATGATTATGATTTACCGTACAAAATGGCACGTCTTTTAGTCAATGAAGGCGTCACCGTCGCTTTAGAAACCAGTGGCGATATGGAACGTATGAACTCTAGAAACCTTCCCTTTTATGCAGGAACAACCGTTGCTCATGGCTTAACGAAGGCACAAGCACTCCAATTAATAACGTTGAATACGGCTAAAATTCTTGGGATCGACCCCCTATATGGCTCTTTAGAAGTTGGCAAAAGTGCGACCTTATTTATTAGCAGCGGGGATGCCTTAGACATTCGAACCAATAAACTCACAAATGCATTTATTGACGGACGCAAAATTAGCCTTGAAAGTCATCAAACAAAACTGTGGAAACGCTATTCTAAAAAATATGAGAATCACTAGACCTTTCATTGCAAACGCCTCGTTTTATTAGGAAGTCCCTGATTTTTTTATATATTTATATCGGATTAAGACCCCAAGTCGAAATCTTCACAACCAATTGATCTACTATTTAGATATTATTTTACTTTAAATATAATTTGAAGGTGTTCCGATGTCTGCCCCATTTAACGGTTATTAGGACCTTAAAAATTAGAGGTCAAGGCTGTTATACTTCTGAATTAAGAGGGCTAGAAAGTTTTAAAAAGATATTAAATAGCTGATTATAAGTATTTTGAATGAAATAAACCAATATACAAGCATAAAGAAAATATCGGTACTAGTACCAATATACACTAGTTGGCAGTAATTAAAGGAAACGCACTTAAATGGAAGAGTATCAAAAGAATTTAGAACAGTTCAGAGACGATTTATCGAAGTTATCCAATCAAACAATAATTGACTTAAAAGGGATTTTGTTAAACAAGATTGTTACCTATGAATTTAACAGAAATGAATCTGGTGTAGTAGCATATTTATTTGAATATGATTTTGAATTACTTGGATTAACATTTTATGGTTTAGATAAATACTTGTCGCAATACACAGAACACATAGCATTGCCGACCAAATTCCCTGATGACAATTGGAAGAATATAACGCAAGAATCTATTTATCATTTTGAAAGTAAAAAAACAATGAAACGTTATGACGAAGATTGTAATAAACAAGAGATAAAACTATTTGATGAATATTTCGTGAAGAAATATAATATTTTTAAAAATTGGTTTTTTATTTGTTGGAAGAAAGCAACAAAAGGAATAGAATTAAAAAAAGGTGCATATTTCTCAATGCACGATACAAATTATCTAACAGAATTAAAAACAATGAAAGAAATTGAATATGATGAGGTAAAAGAAAAACACAAATAAAAACTACTGCCTACTACGTGTATAAAACATAGCTATTATAGGATTTCCGAGAGGTTTTGCACGTATAAGCTATGATTTATACGCCGTTTACTTGTTGCACAAGCGTTCCAAAAAGTGAAAATTAAGAAGATTTACCAAGCTCCGTATTCTCTGACTGAGCGGAACCTAAAAATAAAAACGATGAAATACGAGAAAAAAACATAAAGAAGGATCTAAATAAACGTAAAAAAATAGATGGCTCAAAGTTGGGAAACCTTTAGTAGCAGAACCAATGCATGGCTCCTTCAAAAGCAGTTAAAACAACGGTTTTTAGAATAAATATATTGACTAATTTCTACAAATTAATGTTAAACAAAGAAATCGCTAAACGACTCAAAACCAAAAGATGTTGCTACACAATTACAATATTTTACCTATATTTACTAGTGTATTAGACTCCAAATCTGATTCTTCACAACCAATTTAACTTGAGCATAGGATATTATAAGACTGTAAATTAGACAGTGGCGTGGATGTACTGTGGAACAAAACACATCCTATAAAAAGAACTATGCATACCTTTTTGGTGTGTATATACAGTAGTTACTCAACATAAGAAAGAAAACATTTACTATTGAAGTTAATAACCTATAATATATGAAACATAGAAAAACAATCACAAGCGTTGCGTTTCTCCTCCTAGGACTCGGAGGACTACACGCCCAAGAAAGCTCAACCGCTGCAGGTGGTGATGCCACAGGAATCGGAGGATCCTCAAGCTACACCGTTGGACAAGTCGTTTATACGACCAATACAGGAACAAACGGAAGCCTAGCACAAGGCGTGCACCAACCGTACGAAATTTCTACAACCTTAGGCATAAATGAAACTACTATTAATTTAGAATTAAGTCTTTACCCAAACCCAACCACCAATTATTTAACCTTAAAAGTAGAAAATAACACTAATTTGAGCTATCAACTAATTGACTTACTAGGCAAAGTAATAGCAAACAAAAAAGTAACTGCAACTAGTACAACCATTAAAATGGAAGCCTTACCAAAAGCCATTTACTTTTTAAAGGTAACAAGAAACAACCAACCCGTAAAAACATTTAAAGTAATAAAGCAATAATAAAAGCCACGATGGGGCAAAACTTTTAAAGTAATTAAAAACTAAAATTAAACAGATTGTCAGTTCGAGTGTTCCGAAGAATGAGGAGTGTATCGAGAACAACAATCACAGAACAAATAACATTATGAAAACAACAACAAAAATAGCAGTAGCTATACTTTTAGCTTTCAACTTTGGACTTTCAACTTTGCAAGCACAAAGCCCAGAAAAAATGAGCTACCAAGCAGTAATAAGAAACTCAAGTGATGTCTTAGTTACAAGCCAAGCAGTAGGAATGCAACTAAGTATATTACAAGGAAGTGCAACAGGTACAGCAGTGTATGTAGAAACACAAACACCAGACACCAATAGTAATGGTTTGGTAAGCTTAGAAATAGGAATAGGAACTACAACGGATGATTTTTCTACAATAGATTGGAGTGCTGGGCCTTACTTTATAAAAACAGAAACTGACCTAGCAGGCGGCACAAATTACACCATAACAGGAACAAGCCAGTTATTGAGTGTGCCTTATGCTTTACATGCAAAAACAGCTGAAACAGTTACAGGAGCTTGCGGACTTGCTATTGGTGACACCTACCAAGGCGGAATTATCTTTTATTTAGACGCTTCAGGATGTCATGGCTTGATTAGTGCAACAGCAGATCAAAGCACAGGAATTCAGTGGTATAACGGATCAAATACGAACACTACTGCTTTTGCAAGTTGCGTTGGTTGCGGTGAGGGAAATACATCAATGATTTTTTACAATCAAGGTGCAGGTACGTATGCTGCCCAAATCTGTTATGATTTAATCTTGGGAGGGTACAGTGATTGGTACCTACCATCTAAAGATGAGCTCAATTTAATGTATCAGAATATTGGACCAGGAAATGTACTAGGATTAGGAAATGTTGGCGGTTTTGCAAGTAACAGATATTGGAGTTCTACGGAGGTCCGTACCTCCGGTGCATGGGGGCAGAGATTCGACACTGGCGACCAGTTCAACTGGGGTAAGTTCGACCCAAACTACGTGCGTGCTGTTCGGGCTTTTTAATAATTTAGCTGCTCGAACGGACTTGCAGTCCGTGACACATAAGTCAATTTCCTGACTTAGCGGGACAAAAAAATCCTGATGTTCATCAGGATTTATAAGTTCTAAACTAATTGAGAATGGACTCAAATTTAAGTCCCCTATAAGTAGAAACTTTCAAGGCTTTTGAGTAATTCAAAAGAAAATTTATAGTTTCTGTCTTGGGTTTAAATGTATTAGAATTAGAGGGTTTTTGAGTGTAAAGTTTTGCCATTAGCCTATCATTGTTAGTTTGTTACTTACACTAACGACAAATTGCTCAATATATTTTACACAACCATTAATTCGTTAAAATAATATTATGTTTTTCGATTAATTTACGAAGATTTATCAAGGCATAACGCATCCGCCCCAGTGCGGTATTAATTGAAACGCCAGTGTTTTCGGAAATTTCTTTAAAACTCATATCATTATACATGCGCATGGTCAAAACAGTTTTCTGATCCTCTGGTAATTCTTCTACCAGATCTCTTATATCTTGAACAATTTGAGATTGTACCAATTCGTTTTCGGCATTTAGAGCACCATCACTTAGTACCGAAAATATATCAAAATCGCCGCTGTTTTTAAATTTTGGCATCCGATTATTTTTTCGGAAGTGATCAATAACTAAATTATGGGCGATTCGCATCACCCAAGGTAAAAATTTACCTTCTTCATTATACTTGCCTAATTTTAAAGTTCTAATGACTTTGATAAAGGTATCCTGAAATACATCTTCGGTTACGTCACGGTCATACACTTTAGAGTATATAAAACTATAGAGCCGTTGTTGATGCCGATTGATTAAAATTGATAAGGAAGGTTCGTCTCCTTTAATATAATTACTGACGAGGATAGCATCGCTTAGAGATTTTGAGATCATAACATTACTTTTAATAGCACACAATATGGGTGTGCATAGTTGAAAAATTAAAAAAGTAATATTATTCTATAAGCGTTTGTTTTGAAATAATTAATCAAATATAACAACAATCCATTCAATTTTACAAATTTATTTTAGTTTTTATGAATAAGTAGGTTTCAGTCTGCTTTAATGTTTTTCATAATAATGGTATCTTTGCAAACTAATTTTAACTTAATAAATGCCACTAGACCTTTCAAAATTAAGTCCAAAAGAGCACATTCTAATCAAGGGTGCAAAATTGCATAATCTAAAAAATATTGATATTGCGATTCCTCGACACAAATTAGTGGTCATTACTGGGCTTTCTGGATCTGGAAAATCAAGTTTGGCATTTGATACTTTATATACCGAAGGGCAACGCCGTTATGTGGAGAGTTTATCGAGTTATGCCCGCCAATTTTTAGGACGACTCAACAAACCAAATGTCGATTACATCAAAGGAATTGCACCAGCGATTGCCATTGAACAAAAAGTGAATTCTACCAATCCACGATCGACGGTTGGAACGACGACCGAAATTTATGATTATTTAAAATTAGTTTTTGCACGTATCGGAAAAACCTATTCCCCTACATCCAATAATGTAGTAAAAAAAGATACGACTAGTGATGTCATCAACTACGTGAAGACCTTAGAAATCGGCGAAAAACTTCTCCTCCTTGCTCCGGTTATTTTAGAAGAAGGACGTAGCATCGAAAATAAACTACAAGCGCTTCAACATCAGGGATATGCACGAATTAAGATCGGCGATCGCGTTGAACGTATCGAACAAATTGAAGATTTTAAAAAGCTTCCTAAAGCCATCAGTCTTGTGGTGGACCGGATTATTGTAAAAGATGAAGATGACTTCTATAACCGGTTGGCAGATGCGATTGAAATGGCCTTTTTTGAAGGCAATGGACGTTGTCAAATCGAAAAACTAGAGAATTCTGACAGTCGTGAATTTAGCAATTCATTTGAACTTGATGGACAAAAATTTTTAGAACCAAACACCCATTTATTTAGCTTTAACAATCCCTATGGTGCCTGCCCAAAATGTGAGGGCTATGGCGATGTGATTGGAATTGATGAAAGCTTAGTCATCCCAAATACCTCCCTCTCTATATATGAAAATGCAGTGTTTCCATGGCGGGGTGAAAGCATGAAATATTTCAGAGATCAATTGGTTAATAATAGCCATAAATTTGATTTCCCCATTCATAAACCTTATTTTGAATTAACTCCAAAAGATCAACGATTATTATGGACTGGAAACACTCATTTTACAGGTTTAAATTCCTTTTTTGAAGACTTAGAATCCAAGGCCTATAAAGTTCAAAACCGTGTGATGTTGTCCCGTTATAGAGGCAAAACAAAATGTGGAAGTTGTTACGGGAAACGATTACGTGAAGAAGCTAATTTTGTAAAAGTTGGAGCGGCTTCAATCACTGATTTGGTTGAAATGTCTCTCAGGGATTTAAAAGCATTTTTTAATCATCTAACCTTAGACGTTAAAGAACAAGAAATTGCCAAACGACTTCTCAAAGAGATTCATAATCGCTTAGATTTTTTGACCAATGTAGGGTTGGATTATTTGACACTAAATAGAAAATCAAATACGTTATCTGGGGGGGAAAGTCAACGAATCAATCTAGCAACCTCTCTCGGTAGTAGTTTGGTTGGTTCCATGTATATTTTAGACGAACCCAGTATTGGACTGCATTCAAAAGACACCGAACGCCTTGTCAATGTGCTGAATGCATTGCGAGATTTAGGCAATACAGTTATTGTCGTTGAACACGATGAAGCCATTATGGCGGCAGCTGATTACATTATTGATATTGGACCCGAAGCAGGTACCTTTGGTGGTGAAGTGATGGCGAGTGGTACTTACAAATCGCTTCTAAAAAGTAATACCTTAACGGCACAGTATCTAAATGGATCTCTAGAAATTGAAGTTCCAAAAAAGCGTCGAACTTCAAAATACCATGTAACGATTAAAGGGGCACGCGAGCATAATTTAAAAAATATTGACGTTACATTTCCACTAAATATGCTGACAGTTGTTACCGGCGTTTCTGGAAGTGGTAAAAGCACGCTCGTTAAACGGATCGTATACCCTGCCCTACTTAAATCAATTGGAGGTTATGGTGAAAAAGCAGGTGAATTTACAAGCATCGAAGGTAACTTTAGCACAGTTAAGTTTATTGAATTTGTCGATCAAAATCCGATTGGACGCTCTTCGCGATCCAATCCTGTTACCTATATAAAAGCCTATGATGACATTCGTGCCTTGTTTTCTAAACAAAAACTAAGTGTTATGCGAAATTATCAACCCAAACATTTTTCATTCAATGTAGACGGTGGTCGTTGTGATACGTGTAAAGGCGAAGGTAATGTGACCATTGAAATGCAGTTTATGGCAGATGTGCAGCTAGAATGTGATGACTGTCATGGAAAACGCTTTAAAAAGCAGGTACTGGAAATCAAATTCAACGACAAAACAATCGATGATGTTCTCAATATGACCATTGATGATGCTATTGCTTTTTTTGAAACCCATAGTGTGACTAAAATTAAAACCAAACTTCAACCACTTCAAGATGTTGGTTTGGGTTATGTAACGCTAGGGCAAAGTTCATCAACACTTTCTGGTGGAGAAGCACAGCGGATAAAATTAGCCTCCTTTTTAGGGAAAGGATCCAAAGCAGAAACAGGTTTGTTTATTTTTGACGAACCCACCACTGGACTTCATTTTCACGATATTAAAAAACTACTTAAATCCTTTAATGCCTTAATTGATAAGGGGCATTCTATCGTGGTGGTTGAGCATAATTTAGACCTTATTAAATGTGCCGATCATGTGATTGACTTAGGACCTGAAGGCGGTGCTAACGGCGGATACGTACTGGCAGAGGGCACAGCAGAATCCGTTGCTAAATCTAAAAAGTCGTCTACAGGCCATTTTCTAAAAAGTAAGTTACTTTAATATAATTTAAAATATAAATAATTAACAGTCAGATAGATATATTATAATTTTATTTTTGGCACGTTGTTTGGTGATACATAGTTGAGTTTAACTTTTTAAAACTTTGTATTATGAAAAAATTATTTTTAACCCTCGCTAGTATCACCTTATTCGGAACTGTCTTTGCAACGCCATTTCCAAATCAATCGAGATCCAATAATTCTTTCGTATTTAACGAACAAGGAATTGAGTTTGCTGTTTTTAAAGATGGTCAATTTGATTTTAATGTTATAAGACATTGTCAAGGTCTCAATCGTTATTCAAATCATAAAGGAATAAATATCAGTTTTAATACGGGTTATGATTATGGCGCCTATATTCAATATGATACGTATGGTGCGGTCATTCAAATTGAAAACACCCCAATTTATTATGATTATTATGGACGTATCAGTCAAGCCGGAACTGTGCATATAAATTATAATCACAGAGGCGATGTCTCTTGGATTGGCGGTATGAATATTAGATACGATTCTCACTATACGCCACAGGTTTATGGATATGTTAATCGTTACCATCGCTATTATACGCCAAGCAATTGGCACGCATATTACAGAGCGCCACAGATCAATTTTTGTGTCACATTCAACACGCCCTATAGAAGACACTTTAAACCTGTAAGACATCATTACAAAAATCCGTACAGACACAATCAACGTCCAACTGTTTATAGAAATCAAAATGTTCAATACAGAGTGGCTACGACACGATCAAACCAGAGTGACCGTTATAAAACCAATCGAGGGACAAGAAAACGCACCACTACCACAACGCAATCTAATACAAGAAGAGTGGCAAGTTCTAGTCCAACCGTTAAAACAAGAACCGTTAGAAGTACAAAGCGTACGGTTCCGACGACGCGTCAAACAACAAGGTCAACCACAAATCGATCGAAACCAAACGTTAAAAGTTCAAGTCCAAAAACGAGAACTAAAACAAAAACGAGAACCCGAATTCCAAACTCTAGAGTGGCAGCACAAAGAACCCGTTAAGAACGCACAAATAGAATGCCCAACAAGGCACAAAAAGTATTATTTTAAGTTAGTTAGTTAGTTGAAGGCTCCGTAGTTGAATATCCCACATCACTACGGAGTCTTTATTTTTATTTCAGAATTACTTTAGATAGTTGTTGCGTCAGAAACTTACGACTGTACAGGTCTAATCCTTTAGAGTTTGCAAATAATTGTTGACTATTGAAAGCCTCAAAATACTGCATCAAAGTTGTACGAAGTAAAGATGCATCATCATATCTAAAATAGGACCCAGAATTTGTTTGGTTTATTATTTTTTCAATATCTGAAGTATTCGGACCTATCGCTATGATTGGACGTTTTGAGGCCATATACTCAAATAATTTACCAGGGATAATATACTCCGTTTCTTTTGAATCTTCTTCAATCAGTAATAACATCTGAGAATTTTTTTGAAACTCTAAAGCTTCTTTATGAGACACATAACCGTGATTATGGATATGATTCTCAAGACCAAAACTACCGATAGAATCCAGGACGCTTGAACTAACAGACCCAATTAAATTTAATTGAAAAGCAGAAGAAAATGCTTCAGATTCTTTCACTAAATCTGACAACACTTTCCATAAAATCTGGGGATTGCGTCCCTCCAACAGAGATCCGATATGTGATAAGGTAAACTTTGAATCTAATGAACGACGGTTCGAAATCTCAAAATCAAAACCATTGGTGATCACTGCGATAGGCGTATTTGTTAATTCAGAAAAGAGCTGCTTAGTTTGTAAGCTTGTCACGACCAATTCATCAGCGCCATTGAGCACTTCTCTTTCAAGGGCTTGGTGTTTATTTTTAGCAAATGAACTTAGTTTTAACTTTTTATGATAACCGATTTGAGTCCAAGGATCTCTAAAATCTGCGATCCATTTAAGAGAATGTAATTGCTTTAATTTCAATCCGATTAGATGTAAACTATGTGGAGGACCCGTGGTGATAATTGTATCGATTTGATAGGTCGTAATATAGTCAGACAAAAATGAAACCGATGGACGAACCCATGAAACTCGCGCATCTGGAATGAAAAAATTACCTCGTATAAAAAGTAGTAATTTCTCTAAAATGGATTGTTTTTTTTGATTCGAAATCAAGCCTTTAGATAAATGATTTGTTTTGGACTTAGAAAATAATTGAGCCCATTTATAAGGTTCACTAATGGGGGTTTTTAAAACGGTAAGCCCCATATTCACCTCCGATACCATCGAAGAATCTAGTGTTGGGTAATTGGGATTTTCAGGACAATAAACAACAGGTTGAATTCCGAAATCGGGAAGGTATTTCACAAATTTCAACCAACGTTGAACGCCGGGACCCCCTGCAGGTGGCCAATAGTACGTGATGATTAGGACTTTTTTCACGATGGTTTTTTGGAATTTAGAATCGCGAGAACCAGCATCAAAACCATTACTAAAACAGTACTGATCAAAGCAATCGTGGATCCTGTTTTTACAACCGTTGGGTCAAATTTAAATACAACCGTATGTGAGCCCTTTGGAATTTCCATGCCGCGAAGCACATAATTAACGTTGTAATAATCAACTGGAGTTCCATCGAGAGTGGCAGACCAACCATTTTTATAATAGACTTCCGAAAATACCCCAAACCCATCTTCGGTGCTCTTTGTTTCATAAACCAAATGATTGAGTTTGTAATCTACTAACTTAATCGAGGCCGTAGAATCCTTCGTATAGTGTCTCGAACTAAGTTCCGAAGTATTTGCAATCGCTGTGGTATTGGTCTTAATTTTATTTAAAGCTAAAATTTCTTCATCAGCAGAATCAAAGGTTTCAATCGTATCTACAAACCAAGCATTTCCATTGGTTTTTTCGTTTTCAAAATAACGAACCTCCCCTTCTTTGTCTTGGTAGATAATGTATTTTGTATTTAACATATTTAGAACTTCAAAATTGTTTTTATCAATATGAAATTCTTGCAATTCTTGGAATCGTCTCAATTTTGCCGCATGGTACCCCCCTATTGAATTATGAAAATAAGAAGCTTTAGTCGAATTGTCGGACCTATCAAAAACTCTAAAATTCGTGGTATCTTTTAATAATTCTTTATTAATAGAGCTTGCCTGGTAAGGACGGTCGACTTTAATGGCCGCTACAAAATCATCCGAATTCACATAGCGACGGTCGACGCCAACTAAATCAAAAACAAGCACAAGACTTAAAATAAGTATCGTGGTGTTTTGAGTTATTTTTTGTTTAATATAAGCAAAAATTAGAGTTGCAGCGGCTAAGACATATAGCAAGGTTCGCAAGGAATCAGCGCTAAAAATCGCACTTCGATCTGCGCGAATCGAGTCTACAAATGAAGCACCATAATACTGTTGAAACTGGCCGTCACTGCTTCCAACAAAATCAAACAAACTGTTTTTAAAAACTAAAAATAAGACCGTCAATCCACCTACAATTCCGAAAGCCTTTTTTAAAGCGTTGTGCTTTGCTTCTAAGCTTATGTCCTTATGAAATAATTGAGTTAATCCTAAGGTCGCTAAAAGCGGAATGCACAGTTCTAAAATGACTTGAATAGAGCTTACCGCTCTAAATTTATTATAAAGAGGAATATGATCAATGAAAAAATTAGTTAAAAATGACAGGTTTTTCCCATAAGACAATAATAGGGATGTTAAAACACCTGCAATTAGCCACCATTTGAAACGTCCGTTATATAAAAACAAAGCGAATACAAAAAGAAAAATCACCACTGCTCCAACATACGCGGGTGCTTCTACAATAGGTTGGTCGCCCCAGTACATTGGTGCCTGTTCCGATTCTTGAAGTGCTTGTAGCGGCGTCGCTCCCAAAGCTCTGAAAGCTTTGTAGGTCTCCGAATATTTTCCGAGATTTTCTCTATTACCGCCTCCCATAAATCTTGGGATGAACAAATTAAAACTTTCTAAGAGTCCATAACTAAATTGCGTAATATACGCCTTGTCCAAGCCAGTCGTTTGTTCTTTTACACTGCCATCAGAATTGATCGTTAATTCACTTTGACCACGTGTGCTTTCTTTGGTATATTCACTGGTTGCCAATAAATTGGTGGCATTCATTCCAAATGCCAGAATCGCAGCAACGACCAAAACCGCCGAAGCTTTAAAAAAAGCTTTCAGTTCGTTTGATTTATAGGCTTGCACAAAATATGAAATAGCTAGTATTAAAATTAAAAACCCGAGGTAATACGTCATTTGAGGATGGTTGGTGACCAATTCCAATCCCGAAGCAACCGCCGTGATTATAAATCCTGAAAAATACCGTTTTTGGTAGGTTAAAATAATCCCTGACAGTACCAATGGCATATAGGCAATTGCATGCGCTTTAGAATTGTGTCCCACCCCTAATATTATAATTAGATAGGTAGAAAAACCAAAGGCTAAGGCCCCGAATACAGCGACTTTATAATCTACTTTTAAGACCAACAACAAAATGTAAAATCCTAATAAATATAAAAAGAGATAATCAGCAGGTCTGGGTAAAAACCGAAGTGCTAAGTCCAGTTTTTTGATGTAATTATGAGGGTATTTAGCACCCAGTTGATAGGTTGGCATACCACCATAAGCACTGTTAGTCCAATACGATTCGGCATTATAAACGTCTCGAAAATCGTTCTGTTGTTTGGCCATGCCAGTATACTGTACAATGTCACTTTGATAAATTTTTTGCCCTTTTAATACTGGATTGAAATACAGTACAGCAACCAAAGCAAAGCCTAAAATTACGAATAGATGTGTACCAAATTGTTTTAAGCTAAAATTCATCGTTTGTCTATTTATTCAACGTCTTCATAATCCACATATTCACCTACATCATTATTAGATGTTTTGGAATTTGGCATTTTATCAATACTAATCTCACCTTCTTTTTGAGTTGGTGGCTTTGGAGCGGATTGATTTCTAAAATGAGCCTCCGCTTTTTTGGCGATCGATTTAACAATAAAGGGCGCAAGCAGACGCATCACATATTTAAAAATGGTATAGACTAAAATAAAAATTAGAACCGTTCTAAGGAATCCAATAATAGACGCAGTTTGTAACATCGGTAGATTATTTTTTCAAAAATACAATTCTTATTTTTATTAGATAAATTATTATATAAAATGATTCATACTTCAAGAAAAATAGTGAAAATCCATTAAGAATTTACTTCTAATTAATTATAAATATAAAAAAATTATGTAGGTTTGATAAAACTGTTTTAAATGAAATTTTATTCTTACCTGATTATTTTTACAGCTGCTTTTGGGTTCTATCCTAGTGCACATGCGCAATACACAGATGTTATAAACTCGAATCGTCCAGGCGCCTCACAAAGTGCATTCTCTGTAGGGACTCAAGTGTTTCAGTTAGAAGTAGGGCCTTATATTGTTAATGAAAAAAGAGCCATTTACCCGAAATATGAAATCTCTGGATATGGCGTTGATTTTGCGGCACATTATGGGTTTTGGAAAGAGGCTTTGGAATTTAATATCCAAGGAACTTTCCAAAGTGATGTTCAGTTGTACGATGCACTTGGAGGTGTTGAAAATAAGCGCGCAAATTTTAAGGCATTAAATGCGGGCGCAAAATATTTGGTGTATGATCCAAATAAAAAAAACATAAACAATCAACCGAATCTTTACAGCTATCATGCCAACAGAAGTTTTCAGCTAAAAAATTTAATCCCAGCATTATCTGTTTCTGCAGGCGTAAATTTTGATTCCGCAGACAACCCATATACAGCTCCCGGAGTAGAAGGCCTAAGTTATCGCGGGGCTTTAATCACTCAAAATAATTTTTCGGGTGGATGGGTTTTGGTGACGAATATCATCATGGATCGTATCACAAGCGCGCAACAAGAATTTCAATATATAGTAACCTTAACCCACTCCTTTAATCCAAAGTGGATGGTTTTTGGTGAAACTCAAGGGATCAAAAGTGACTTCTATGCCGATAATTTATTTAGATTTGGAGGGGGCTATTTGTGGAATCAAAACATACAGTTTGATACGGCTCTTACGCTCAACGTCAAAGACACACCTTCTATATTAAGTGTTAATTTTGGCGCTTCTTACAGACTAGATCGACACGTTGATAAAGAGAATGGAGATAATGACGCCTCTGCAAAAGACGCAGATGGTAGGAAATCTCGAAAAAAGAAAAAAAGAAAAAACAAAAAGCAGGATAACTAACGGTTTGACGATGTATAGCTTATGATTTTAATTAAAGAAGCCCTTTCAAAAAAGGAACTTAAAGAGTTTATAAAATTCCCTTTCTCACTCTATAAAAACTCAAAATACTGGGTACCTCCTATCATAAGTGAGGAGATGAAGGTATTTAACAAAGTGACGAATCCGGTACTGCAAAATGCAGATGCTCGACTCTTTCTAGCTTATAAAGATGATACCATTGTAGGACGTGTTGCGGCTATCACTAATTGGTTAGAAATCAAAGATCAGGGGGTTCATAAAATGCGTTTTGGTTGGCTAGATATGATTGACGACCTCGAAGTTACCAAAGCCTTGTTACTAAAAGTTGAAGCTATTGGAAAAACTCATAAATTGGAGCATATGGAAGGCCCAATTGGGTTTTCTAATTTAGATAAAGTAGGCGTGCTCACTTACGGATATGATGAAATTGGAACGATGGTTACATGGTATAATCATCCCTATTATGTCGATCACTTGAAACAGTTAAATTTACGGGTTGAAAAAGAATTTGTAGAACATAAGCATCAGTTTAGTGATATTAAAATTGACAACTCCAACAAGTTAGAAAAAGTAGTTAGAGACCGTTATAATCTAAAATCTTTAAGTTTCAATAAAACAAAAGATTTGATGCCGTACGCAGATAAAATGTTCGATTTATTTAACGATAGTTATGCTGCCTTATCGTCTTTTGTGAAAATCACAGAGATTCAAAAAGATTTTTTAAAGAAAAAATTTCTAAGTTTTATCAATCCCGAATACATCAAGTTTGTAGTTGACGAGACGGATGAACTGATTGCTTTTGCGGTTGCAATGCCCTCTTTTTCAGAAGCATTACAAAAATCTAATGGTAAATTATTCCCGTTTGGAATTTTCCGTATTTTAAAAGCTAAGCAGTCAAAAAAGGTGAATTTTTACTTAATTGGCGTACATCCCGAATACCAAAAAAAGGGAGTCCACTCCATAATTTTTAGCGCGTTTCATAAAACCTTTGTAGAGAAAGGGATTACAGAATGCCGACGCACTCCAGAATTAGCGAACAATTCAGCCATTCAAAAACTGTGGGTAGATTTTAATCCTGTATTAATTAAAAAACGAAGTACCTTTAGAAAAGAGTTATAAACTATTACTCACCCATTGCTGCAGCAACAGAAGCAGATAGACGCTTATAAATCCCTTTTTCTAAGCGCTCTCTAATTACAGAAAAGGCCTTTAATGTTTCATCGACGTCCTCTAAAGTATGCATCGAGGTTGGAATTAACCTCAATAATATTAATCCTTTAGGAATCACTGGATACACCACAATTGAACAAAAAATTCCGTAATTCTCACGAAGATCTTTGACCAAGGCCATGGCTTCGGGGATACTTCCTTTTAAATAAACAGGCGTAACACAACTTTGCGTAGTTCCTAAATCAAAACCTCGTTCTCTTAATCCCGATTGCAAAGCATTAACAATGGTCCAAAGCTTTTGCTTGAGTTCAGGCATGGTTCTAATCATGTCTAAACGTTTCAAAGCGCCTTTAACCAATTGCATCTGCAACGATTTTGCAAACATTTGTGAGCGTAAGTTATATTTTAAATAATCAATAATTTCTTTATCGGCAGCGATAAAAGCACCTGTACTTGCCATTGACTTCGCAAACGTTGCAAAATACACATCAATATCGTCTTGAACGCCTTGTTCCTCTCCTGCTCCAGCGCCCGTTTTCCCTAAGGTTCCAAATCCATGCGCATCATCGACTAAAAATCTGAAATTGAATTTTTCTTTAAGCGCTGCAATCTCTTTTAATTTTCCTTGTTCCCCTCGCATTCCAAAAACACCTTCTGAGATCACAAGAATTCCACCGCCGGTTTGTAAGGCCATTTTGGTAGCGCGCTCCAAGTTTTTTTCTAAGCTTTCAATATCGTTATGTTTGTAGGTAAAACGTTTTCCCATATGCAAACGAACCCCATCAATAATACAGGCATGCGAATCTACATCATAGACAATAATATCATCTTTACCAACCAGCGCATCAATCGTAGACATGATGCCTTGATATCCAAAATTTAGGAGATAGGTAGACTCTTTGCTTACAAATTCTGCTAATTCATTTTGCAATTGTTCATGAAGTGAGGTATGACCAGACATCATTCGAGCACCCATTGGGTAGGCAGATCCGTAATCGTTTGCGGCTTCAGCGTCCACTTTTCTGACTTCGGGATGATTTGCAAGGCCTAAATAATCATTTATACTCCAAGTAATCACATCTTTACCCTGAAATTTCATTCGGTTTGAAATCTGACCTTCTAATTTTGGAAATACAAAATATCCTTCTGCTTGGCTTGCCCATTTCCCTAAAGGGCCTTTATCTTTATAGATTTTGTCGAATAAATCTCTTGTCATAATTCTATCTTAGTTTGCCTTACAAAATTATACAATAATATTATGAATACATAATAATTAAGACAATTATGAGAAAAGACTCTTGGAGCATTAAAACAATAAAAGGCTTGAAGTGTTATTTAATAAATTCGATGCTTTGAGCAGCAACTTGCTTTTGATGATCAAAAAACCCTTGATCTTTCATCCATTGGTCATTATATATCTTACTCATATAACGAGAGCCATGGTCTGGAAAAACAAGCACTACCAGATCTGTCGATTTAAATTCGTTCGTTTCTTGCAGCTGTTTAACGGCCTGTACAACGGCTCCAGAAGTGTAGCCTACAAAGATGCCTTCGGTTTTAGATATTTCTCTAGCGGTGTGTGCGCTGTCCTCATCATTTACCTTCACAAATTTATCAATAAGATCAAAATCGGTGACGGAAGGAATTAAATTTTTACCGAGGCCTTCTATTCGGTACGGATAAATTTCACCGGGATCTAACTCACGCGTTTCGTGGTACTTTTTTAGGACAGATCCATAAGCATCAACGCCAATTATTTTAATCTCCGGATTTTGTTCTTTTAAATATTTTGCGGTTCCCGAAATGGTTCCACCCGTTCCACTACAGGCTATTAAATGTGTGATTTTTCCTTCTGTTTTATTCCATATTTCAGGACCTGTACTTTTATAATGCGCCTCTAAGTTAAGGTGATTAAAATATTGATTGATATAGACAGAGCCTTCAATTTCTTTGTGTAAACGTTTGGCGACCTCATAATACGACCGCGGATCATCAGCAGCAACGTTTGCTGGACAAACATATACTTTTGCACCCATACTTTTTAGCATGTCAATTTTATCTAAAGACGATTTTGAACTCACGGCCAAAACACATTTGTAGCCTTTGATAATACTAACCATCGCAATACTAAATCCAGTATTCCCAGAAGTGGTTTCGATAATAGTATCACCTGGATTAAGAATCCCTTTTTTTTCTGCTTCTTCAATGATATGAAGTGCAATTCGGTCTTTTGAGGAATGTCCTGGGTTAAAAGAATCTAGTTTCGCAATATAGGTTCCCGGAAATCCCGAAGTGACTACATTCAACTTCACTAGTGGCGTATTCCCCACTAATTCTAATACATTATTAAATATTAATTTTTCTTTATTTACCAAATCAGGTTTATCTATTTGAAATCGTTATCAATATTACAATTTTTTTTTTAAATCTATTTTAAAATCGATTCAAGATCTAATAAAAACGCATATTCTGAAGCCACTTCTTTCAATGCTTCAAAACGTCCAGAAGCGCCACCATGTCCGGCCTCCATGTTGGTTTGAAGGTATAACTGGGCGGTGTTTTTATTTTGAGCTCTTAGTCGTGCAACCCATTTTGCGGGTTCCCAGTATTGTACCTGAGAGTCGTGCAATCCTGTCGTCACCAACATATTTGGGTATAATTTATTGGACACATTATCATAAGGCGAATACGACTTCATATACTCATAATAGTCTTTCTCATTTGGATTTCCCCATTCATCATATTCACCAGTCGTCAGTGGAATACTATCGTCTAACATCGTAGTCACTACATCGACAAACGGAACTTGAGCGACCACGCCATTGTATAACTCAGGCGCTAAATTTATGATTGCTCCCATTAAAAGACCACCAGCACTCCCTCCCATCGCATAATGATGCTTGGCAGAGGTATAATTATTTTCAATTAAATATTTTGAACAGTCTACAAAATCTGAAAATGTATTTTTCTTTTTAAATAATTTTCCATCTTCATACCATTGACGACCTAAATACTGTCCGCCACGAATGTGTGCAATCGCAAAAATAAATCCACGATCTAAAAGGCTCATTCGAACTGTCGAAAAATAAGGATCAATCGTATTTCCATAAGACCCATATGCATACAACAGCAAAGGAGTGTCGGCAGATTTTTTAGTGTTTGTATGACGAATTAACGAAATAGGAATTTGAGTCCCATCGGCAGCAGTTGCCCACAAACGTTCGGAAGTATAATTTTCTTTTTTAAATTTCCCGCCCAAAACTTCTTGTTCTTTTTTTATGGTTTTAGACTTGGTAACCATATCAAAATCAATCACAGAGGATGGCGTTGTAAGGGACTGGTAGCCGTATCGTAAAATGGTCGTATCAAAATCAATATTAGTGGTTGTATACGCCGTGTAGGTCTCACTTTCAAAAGGGAGGTAATAGCTATCGGTTCCATCCCAACGTTTTATATGGATATGATTCAAACCATTTTCACGTTCCGAAACCACTAAAAAGTCCTTAAAAATCTCAATATCTTCAAGTAATACTGCATCTCTATGTGGAATCACATCGCTCCAGTATTTTTTTTCGGTTTGAGATTCCGAAGTTTTGGATAGCTTAAAGTTTTGAGCACCATCGGCATTAGAAACGACATAAAACGAATCTTCAAAATGAGAGATCCCATATTCTAAGCCACGGGTTCTGGCTTGAAAAATCTTAAAATCTCCGTCAGGCGTATCAGCGTTTAAAATCTGATACTCGGAAGTCAACGTACTATAACTGCCAATCACTAAATACTTTTTTGATTTCGTTTTGTACACACTAACCCCAAAAGTATCATCCATTTCTTCATAAATTAATACGTCTAATTTCGGATCGGTATCTAATCGATGTTTATAAATAGCTTCTGAACGTAGGGTTGTTTCGTCTTTGAGGGTATAAAATAAGGTTTTGTTGTCATTTGCCCATGTACTCCCGCCAGTGGTGTTTGCTATTTCGTCCTTAAAAACTTTATTGGTTTTAAGGTCTTTGATATGTAAGGTATATTGACGTCTGCCCGTGGTATCTATTCCATAAGAAATCAAATCATTATTTGGGTTTATATTCAATCCAACCAACCTAAAATACGTATGGTCTTTGGCCATTTCATTACAGTCAAATAGGAGCTCTTCAGCAGCCTCTAACGTTTCTTTTTTTCGAGTATAGATAGGGTAATCTTTCCCCTTTTCATACTTGGTAATGTACCAGTAGCCATTGTACTTATAGGGTACAGAACTATCGTCTTCTTTGATTCTTGACTTCATTTCATCAAACAAAGACGCTTGAAAATCTTTGGTATGCGCCGTGTGGGCATTATAGTAGTCGTTTTCTTTATTGAGATAATCGATCACTTCGGGGTTTTCTCTATCATTTAACCAATAAAATTCATCAACTCTCACATCCTCATGGAGGGTTAAATTTTTAGGGATTTGATTTGCTAATGGAGCATTCGGTAAGTCTGACATTGATTTAGTTGTCTTAGTGTCACAGGAAGTTAGTGAGCATATTAAAATTAGAGAAAGGATCTTATGTTTCATAAAATTGACTTTTAAAAAGAATCTATAAAAATACGAAAAATATCAAGGTTTGCGCAAGATTTCTAAAAGTTTGGCATGCATCGCGTCGGTATAATCGAGATGTGTGACCATTCGTAACTTGCCGCCTCCCATATCACTCACAAGCACCTCATGTGCTTTTAATTTATTTAGAAATAATTCTTGAGGAATCTGTGGGTTTAGTTTAAATATCACAATGTTTGTCTCCACAGGTTCCACAACAGAAACGGCCTCTAACTCTTGAAGCGTTTCTTGGATATCTTTGGCTTTTTGATGGTCCTCTTTAAGTCGATCAAACTGCGCATCCAACGCATAAGAAGCCGCCGCTGCAAGCATTCCAATTTGTCGCATTCCGCCTCCCAACATTTTTCGAATCCGTAAGGCTTTATTCATCAATGCGTCGTCTCCTACCAACATAGAACCTACGGGCGCCCCTAGTCCTTTGCTAAAACACACCGAGATCGTGTCAAAAATTTCTCCATACTGTTGAGCCGTTTCAGACTTAGCGACTAAGGCATTCCACAATCGCGCACCATCTAAGTGAAGTCCCAAATTATGGGTGTCACACACCGAACGAATTTTTAAAATTTGTTCAAAATCCCAGCAAGCGCCGCCCCCTTTATTGGTGGTGTTTTCGAGGCAGACCAAAGAAGTTAGTGGACTGTGATAAAAATCAGGTGGATTAATCGCAGCTTCGACTTGCGCCGCGGTCATCATGCCACGATGCCCATCTACAAGTTGGCACGACACCCCACTATTAAAAGAAACCCCACCCCCTTCATAATTATATACATGTGCATACTTGTCACATATTAATTGTTCGCCGGGTTGGGTCTGTAATTTGATGGCTGTTTGATTGGCCATTGTTCCGGAAGGGAAAAATAATGCTTTCGGTTTCCCAAAAAGCGTGGCTACACGCGATTCTAAGGCGTTAACCGAAGGATCTTCTGCATAGACATCATCCCCTAATTCTGCCGTCATCATGGCCTCTAACATGCCTTTGGACGGTTTTGTTACTGTATCACTCCTTAAATCTATTTGCATGAATTATATTGGTTAGGCTATAATTTTGTTATGGAATTTCTACGTTGAAATCGGACGTAATTTACAAAATTTACTTTTGTAGGACTCATAACTTTGATGAATTATAGTTATTGGTTATTTAAGACTTTTTCCTTTATGGCTACGATTCTTATTCTTTTGTAATCAGCAAACCATTTCCCATTAATTAAACATTCTTCTTTTAATTTTTCTTGAACCTCGTTTTTAATTTCTTCAATATGTACCGGATTCACATTTCTAAAGAAACTTTCTGCAAACATTGAAATCCAGTCTTTTATTCCAGACTTCTCATCTGAAAGCTCTGTTGGGCGGTCGTAATGCTCTGCTAAAAGAACTCTAAATCCGACAGATTCTAATGCAGTCGAATATTCACCAATTGAAGGAAAATACCATAAATCTAATTTGGATTGCTCATGATACCCTCTATAGCGCAAAGAACCTTTTAGTTGATTAACAATTGTTTGAACATTTCCTTTTCCTCCGAACTCAAGAACAATTTTTCCATTTACTTTCAAATTTTCAAACATACATTTTATGGCCCTTTTATAGTTTTTGACCCAATGAAGCGTTGCGTTTGAAAAAATGGAATCAAATTGTTCGTTAAATTTAAAATCTTCTGCATCTCCAACTAGAAACTCAATCTTATTGAATTTTAATTTTGCAGCATCAATCATTTCTTGGGATTGATCAATCCCAATGGTTTCTTTCGCTAATTCATTGATTTTAAATGTGAGTTGACCAGAACCACACCCTAAATCCAAAATTCGTTCATTTTTTTTTGGGTCAAGTAGTAGTATCAAGTTCTCTCCATAAGTATAAACAAATGAATGTTTATCGTTATAAAGTTCAGGTTTCCATTCTGTAGGTTGGGTACTCATTTTAATTATTTTTAATAAATTAGATATAAAACTACATATTATTTTAATTCTATACTATAAATTCTATTTTTGTAATTCGAAATAATTCTATGATAACACACGATCACATAAAAGATCTTTTTGAGCGCCTTGGAGCGTTGAGGAGGTATCTTTGACTTAGATGCCAAACGCATCGAAATTCAAAATGAAGAAGAAAAAACGTTTTCACCCGATTTTTGGAACGATTCCAAAGCAGCCGAGCTGCTCATGAAATCTTTACGAGTTAATAAAAAATGGGTCTCCGATTTTGAAAAAGCGCAAGCATACACAGAAGATCTTGAAGTTTTATTTGACTTTTATAAAGAAGGAGAAACGACTGCAGAAGAAGTCGAAAAACAATTTGAACTCAGCGCCACTTTTTTAGAAGACATCGAATTTAGAAACATGCTTTCTGAAGATGGGGATGGGCTTAGTGCTGTGTTACAAATTACGGCCGGTGCTGGTGGTACCGAAAGTTGTGATTGGGCCTATATGCTCATGCGCATGTATGTAATGTATGCAGAAAAAAATAATTTTAAAATTACCGAACTCAATTTACAAAACGGTGATGTCGCAGGGATTAAAACCGTGACCCTTCAGATTGAAGGCGATTTTGCATTTGGATGGTTAAAAGGTGAAAATGGCGTCCACCGTTTGGTCCGTATTTCACCCTTTGATAGCAATGCCAAACGCCATACAAGTTTTGCTTCTGTCTATGTCTATCCGCTTGTCGATGATAGTATTGAAATTGAAATCAATCCTGCAGATATCGAAATCACCACCGCACGTTCGAGTGGTGCTGGGGGTCAAAATGTAAATAAAGTGGAAACTAAAGTGCAGTTAAGTCACAAACCCTCAGGAATTCAAATTTCGTGCTCAGAGACGCGATCACAACACGACAACCGTTCGAGAGCGATGCAAATGTTAAAATCTCAATTGTATGAGATTGAACTCAAAAAACAACTGGCACAGCGCGAAGATATTGAAGCTGGGAAAATGAAAATTGAATGGGGAAGTCAAATTAGAAATTATGTCATGCATCCCTACAAACTTGTAAAAGATGTCCGCACGTCCAAAGAAACGGGTAATGTAGATAATGTAATGAACGGAGAAATTACCCCTTTCCTAAAAGCCTATTTAATGTTGATGGGACAAAAAGAAAAAACGGATACGCTATGATAAAAATTTACCACAATAATCGGTGTCGAAAATCGCGTGAAGGACTTCAAATTGTTCAAGAATCTGGTATTGATTTTGAAATTGTGGATTATATTTCTAATCCTTTGACTGCAACTGAACTTAAGGAAGTGATCGCTATTTTAAACATCGCTCCCATCGATCTGATTCGGAAAAATGAAGCGGTATGGAAATCCGATTACAAAAACAAAGCGTTATCAGACCAAGACTTAATTGCCGCCATGGCGGCACATCCTAAACTTATAGAACGTCCTATCATAATCCATAAAAACAAAGGCGTCATTGGACGTCCAAAAGAACGAATTCTTGAGGTTTTATAAGCCCCTTTTACGCTGTTTTATTTAACACAAGTTTAACCCATACAATCGATATCACAGATTACTTTTGTAATCAATTTTAACCAATCGTTATGAATAAGTATCTCTTATTTGCATTTACTTTTGTCATCTCTCATACCTCTTTAATGGCTCAAAGAGTGGTGGATGAGTTTGTGGTGACTGGAAAAATCATAGAAAAGCAAACCCAGCAACCTCTTGAATATGCGACCATTGCATTTTTTAGTAAGACTGAAAATAAAGTCATTGGCGGTGGAATCACCGATCCACAAGGAAATTTTAGTATTTCTATCTCAAAAGGCGTTTATGATATCTCTTTCGAGTATTTTTCATTTAAAACGATTTCAAAATTAAATTTCAACCTTAATCAAACTATAAATTTAGGAATCATTAGTCTTGAAGAAGACCTTCAAGCCTTAGATGCTGTTGATATTGTTGCCGAAAAAACGACCGTTGAAATAAAATTAGACAAAAAAATCTACAATGTTGGAAAAGATCTCACCGTTAGAGGTGGAACGGTCAGCGATGTCTTGAACAATGTTCCCTCGGTTTCGGTGGATATTGAAGGGAATGTTGCCTTGAGAGGGAATGAAAATGTTCGGATATTAATCAACGGGAAACCCTCTGGATTGGTGGGTTTAAACGCTTCCGACGCCCTGAGACAATTACCGGCAGAAGCCATTGCAAAAGTAGAAGTGATCACTTCGCCCTCAGCACGCTATGATGCCGAAGGCACTGCTGGAATTTTAAACATCATTTTGAGACGAAGCAAACTTCTTGGATTGAATGGTGCGGTCATTCTTAATGCGGGCCACCCCGATCAATTAGGGGCTTCGGGAAATATTAATTACCGTACTGGAGCTATAAATATTTTTAATACCTCTGGCTATTCATACCGAAATAACCCTGGAAATTCGACCACCAAAACAGAGTATTTTAACACCAAATTTGATGCCAATGGGATTCTTATTCAAGACGATCCAAATACATTTCGGAATGAATACCGAACGTTTGAACGCATTCGAAAAGGGTTTAACTCCAACACAGGAATTGAATGGTATATCAACCCAACGACGTCCTTAACAACCGCCTTTTTAGCAAGTAAAAGCGATAATACTAATGAGACCTATAACCGAGCTGAGACCTTAGATCCTTCTGGAGTGCTCGTCAATGAATCCTTGCGCTATGACCCCGAATCTGAAACCGATCAAACCACACAGTTTTCTGTGAATTTTGATACACAATTTCACGGCAATAGCGACCATCGTTTGACCTTTGATTTTCAAGTTGAAAATAATTCTGATATTGAAAACTCTATCATTTATAATAATTCTGAAGTCGCCGAACGGGTCCAAACTATAGAGGATCAAGAACGCCTATTGATCAAATCCGATTTCACCCTTCCATTGGGTGAAAACAGTCAATTTGAGGCGGGCTATAACGGTCGTTTTACTGAAAATAGAATCGATTATTCCTTAGAATTTGCTGAAGATGACTCCTTTGTTTTGGATACAGATGTCAGTAATATTTTGATTTATAAAGAAGAGGTCAAT
This sequence comes from Formosa sp. Hel1_33_131, assembly GCA_949499105.1. Classification (GTDB taxonomy): domain Bacteria; phylum Bacteroidota; class Bacteroidia; order Flavobacteriales; family Flavobacteriaceae; genus Hel1-33-131. The sequence goes on from CATEFX010000010.1 coordinate 73,395, forward strand.
GCGCTTTATTCCCAATATGGAAGCAAGCTAAAAGATAAATTCTCCTTTTTATTAGGCTTGCGAATGGAATCAACCCGAGTGACCATCCAACAACTGAGTTCTAATGAGTATACAACCAATACTTATATTGGATTATTTCCAACGGTGAATTTAGGCTATGAATTTTCGGACACTCAAAGTTTAACTTTAGGATACAACCGTCGAATTAGTCGACCACGATCCCGATTTTTAAATCCCTTCCCGTCCAGAACAAGTGCCACAAATTTATTTAAAGGCAATCCAAACATCACTCCAAGTTATTCAAATGGATTTGACATCGGATATCTTAATAAATTTGGGATTTTAACGCTCAATACTTCTTTGTATTTTAAGCAAGCAACCGATGTTTTTACCTATGTAAGCGAAGATACTGGCGAAGAAGTGGAGATTGATGGCGAAACGGTTCCTATCATCCGTAGAGGTCCTATTAACTTAGCTGAAAACAACCAATATGGGTTTGAGTTTACCTTGACCTATCGCCCTTCAAAAAAATGGAATGTAAATGTGGATTTTAATCTCTATGAATCCATTATTCGCGGGGACTATAAAGGATTGAGTTATGATTCTGAAAATTTAAATTGGATCCTTCGTTTCAGTAATAAATATACCTTACCTGGTAACATTGAATGGCAAACGACTTTGAATTACACAGCGCCCAGAATTGATGCCGTCAACAAACGAGAAGGCATGTTTTCCTCCAATATGGCATTTAGTAAAGACCTGTTTAAAGAAAAAGCCTCTATTACCTTTACGATTAATGATGTACTGAATACGCAACGACGAAATTTAGAGTCGACAACTCCCACATTTTACAGTGACAGTTATTACCGATGGCGAGTGCGTTCTTACGCACTGTCCTTTACCTATCGTTTTAACCAGAAGAAAAAACGCTCTGGCCGCGTTGGCTATAGCGATCGTTATGGAGGGTAACAAACAAACAAATCCAAAACATAACTGTTTTGGATTTTGAATTATAAGAAGGATAACTACTTAAGCTTCTTCCGCTTTTGCTTTTTTAGCGTCTCTTTTTTCTTTAAAATGTTCTAAAGCTGACCCTACTATCCAATACGGGACAGCAAAAGTCAATAAAAAAATCATTAACCAAAACCCTAAGGTTAAAATGGATAAAAATGCTAAAAATCCTAAATACTGATCAAAATCAAACATAGTATATACTTTTATTTACTCTGCAAATATACTATAAGATAAATAGTTTTACAACATAAAATTTCAGATTTATCTATAAAAAAACGATGCGTTTTTTTGATATTTAAAAAATTGGTGTAGATTTGAGTGTTGATAGAACCCAAGTCATCATCTTCATAACCAATTGAACCGAAGTTGAGATATTATTTTATTGAATTACGTATTGGAACAGTTCCGATAGGGGGCTTCACCACAAAATAGATTTGACATCGTCGAATCTTCGATTTCGTGCGGTGGTAGGGTTTGGCATTACAAAAATAAAATAAATAATGACAAACAAAATAGTGTGTTATCCCGATATATATAGCCGTTAACACAAGCTTTTGTTGGGATATAACGAGTTGTGTGCCATTTGAACAAACATTGTGCTGAAAACGAAAAACGGAATTGAATTTTGTAAATTGACGACCAAAAAAGAAACAGAACTGAATGACTGAAAAAGCACAGAATAAAAATCTAAACGAAGCAAAGTTCAACAAAAAGGACGAGTTCTATACTCAACTTTCGGACATAGAAAGAGAGTTGAAACATTATAAAAAACACTTTAAAGGCAAAGTCGTTTATTGCAACTGTGATGATCCAAGAGTTAGTAATTTCTTTCACTATTTCTCTTACAACTTTGAAAAATTAGGACTTAAAAAACTAATTGCAACCTGTTACAAAAATCAAAGTATGGACTTGTTCAGCCAAAACAACTCTGAACAGGCTATCTACTTAGAATATGAAGGGGACAAAAACGGGAATATGGTTCCAGATTCAGAAGAAATAGGAATTAAAAAATTGAAAGGTGATGGAGATTTTAGGAGCAAAGAAAGCATTGACCTTCTAAAGCAAGCCGACATTGTTGTTACAAATCCACCATTTTCACTTTTTAGAGATTACGTCAATCAACTTATAGAATACGACAAAAAGTTTGTTATTGTAGGTCATCAGAATGCTCTAAAATACAAAGAGATTTTTCCGTTAATACGAGATAATAAGGTTTGGTTGGGATTTGGGTTTAAAGGTGGTGCTGCACACTTCATTAATGAACATTATGAAGATTACGCCACTGCAAATGACAGGAAAGAAGGAATAATTAGAGTATCAGGTGTTCATTGGTTTACTAACCTTGACATAAACAAAAGACACGAAGACCTGATTCTGTATAAAAATTACACGCCTGAAGAATATTCAAAATACGAAAATTTTGATGCAATCAATGTAAATAAAACCAAAGACATTCCTGTTGACTACAAAGGTAAGATGGGTGTGCCAATTACTTTTATGGACAAATACAACCCAGACCAATTCGAGATAATTGGAGTAGGAATCGCAAACGCAGGACTTGAAATCGGTATTGAACCATACAAGCCTGAACATAAAAAATACAGAAAAGAAGTTCAAAAACGTGGTGCTGTTAATGGCGATTTATATATGATGGTAGATGGTATTGTAACTGTACCTTATACTCGCATCATAATTAAGAACAAGAAATTATGAATATAGAACTGAAAGAAATAACAGTCCGTGAATTAACAAACGGATATGAAGATAATGAAGAAGGTGGAGTAATTGGGTTTGACGGCAAATTAGATATTCGTCCACCTTATCAACGTGAGTTTATTTACAAAGACAAACAAAGAGATGCAGTAATTGACACGATCACAAAAGACTTTCCTCTCAACGTAATGTATTGGGCAGTTAGGGAAGATGGTAACTTTGAAGTTATAGACGGACAACAAAGGACAATTTCGGTTTGTCAATTCGTAGAAGGCGATTTTGCATTTAACAGCAGATATTTTCACAACCTTCAAAAAGATGAAAAAGAACAGATTTTAAACTATAAGTTAATGGTTTATCTCTGCACAGGTGCAGATAGTGAAAAACTAGAGTGGTTCGAAACAATAAACATTGCAGGCGAAAAACTAACAGACCAAGAATTGAAAAATGCAGTTTATTCAGGCTCTTGGGTGTCAGATGCAAAAAGATATTTTAGTAAGACCAATTGTGCTGCATATGGTTTGGGTGGCGATTATCTAAACGGTTCTGCCATTAGACAAGATTATTTAGAAACAACTATTAAATGGATAAGAATGACAGCATTAAAGGTTATATGGCTAAAAACCAACACGAACCTAATGCAAACGAAATTTGGCTTTATTTTCAAGCAGTAATTAGTTGGGTGAAAATTGTTTTTCCAAACTATCGCAGGGAAATGAAAGGCATAGATTGGGGTTTTCTATACAACGAATATAAAAACGAGAAATTTGACTCAAAGAAACTCGAAACAGAAATTGCCAGATTAATGGAAGACGAAGATGTGGGAAGTAAAAAAGGAATTTACACTTACGTTCTAACTCGTAAAGAAAAGCATTTGAATATTCGAGCATTTAGTCCAAATCAAAAACGTGAAGCCTACGAAAGACAAAAGGGAGTATGTGTAGTTTGTAAAGAACATTTTGAACTTAACGAAATGGAAGCAGACCATATTGACCCTTGGCATTCAGGCGGAAAAACAACTGCCGAAAATTGTCAAATGTTATGTAGAGAAGATAATCGAAGAAAAAGCGGAAAATAAAAAAACGGCACACAACAATGTATATAAAAAATAGGCGAAACAGTAATAAAATAAAGGGTTTTGGCTCTTACCAAACTTTATGTTTAACCGAAAGTTTGGTGCTTCGAAATCGCCTACTTTTCATATACTAAACGTTGGGCTTAATTGCTTGACGAAATCAAACCGCTCGAGATAATGCTTTTTTAAGCGTTTTGAATTTATTTTTTTTATTTTTCTCATCATTCGATATTTTTTAATTGTTTGCTTAAATAGATTGAATTTCATATGACTTTTACTTTAGATGATTTGAATTATTTTAAAGAGAATAACGCTCTAATTGAGATAAAAAATGGCGGACTTTTAATTGGAGAGTTACACGACACATATCGTGTTAAAGTGTTAATACAAACAAAAGAAGGAATATGGGAACCAACTCTTGAAATGGAAGGTTGGGAATACATTATGAACCCTAAAGCAACAAAAAAACACATTAAGGAAATCAACAGAATAAATAATGAATTTAACGGAAATGAGCCTTTTGAAAAATATGAAATTCCAAAAAACATTAAAACAATAGATGCACAACCAATGGATATTAAAAACCCAACGACTGGAAAACTTTTGTTATTAGGAGATGAGCCACAATTCATAATTAATAAAAATTCTACTAAAAAATATTTAACAATACTTGACAACCTGAATAAGGAATAACTAAGCCCAATCGAGTAGACGGCTGACAATCCTATGACTGCCAGTGCGCCTCTCACACCACCGTACGTACGGATCTCGTATACGGCGGTTCACCAAATTGAAGTTTGCGTTTTATTAATGTAATCTATCAAAGGTTTATACCCTTTTCGTTTTAGTCTAGATTTGGTTATTGTAGTTCGTAGAATTGGACTTTGGGCAACTGCCCATCCTCCCATTCTCGTTCTACTCCAAGCGTATGCTTGTCCGTTTTCTATTCCTAATCGGATTAGGTTTTTACGTTTCCTTTCTAGCTTTTTCCAATCATGCCAAATGCAATATCGTAACCGATTTCTTAGCCACTCATCTAGCTTTTTAACTTTGGCGTAGATGTTGGTTAAGCGGTAATTATTCATCCAGCCACGACAGACTTGATTAAGTCGTTCTAAGCGTTCAAACAATGACATTGGTTTGGTTTTCTTGGTGATACTTTTAAGGTGACGCTTAAACTTTGACCAACTTTTATTTGCTACTACAAGTTGATATGGTCCTTTTACCCCCTTTTTGTAGACAGGTACAAAACCATGTCCTAGTAACTCAAAGTTTACGGGGCTACGTATGCCGCTTTTGGCTTTATTAATAGGTAGTTTTAACTTGTCTCTTAAAAAGAGAAACAAGGTGTTCCCCCAGCTTCGCAAAGTCTCCCGACTTCGCGGAACATTAAAAAAAGAAAAAAAAAGTCACAACTAAACAGTATTATAACACCAAAAATATATAAAGTAAAATATCGCTCAAAGTCGGGAGACTATGAAGCTGAGTGATTTATGAACTTATAGAACCTAAAAATAAGACGCCTTAGTTGTTTTCTAAATGTTCTTCAATATCAGCAATATGATATTGCAACGCCTGAGCAGAGATCTGTATTTCCTTGATCAATAATGCCAAAGAAATGATTAATAAAACTAAAGCGAACCCAAAAACCCAAACGGCCATGTTATGTTGATGAACATAGATTAAAAACATGGTCAACACACAGAAAAGTAAACTTGAAATTCCAAAAATCTGCATCCATCGGGTTAAATTTAGACGTAGTTTTAAATTCTTAATCTGTCTTATTAAGGATTCTTCTTTGCGTTCTAAATAAATATCGTGCAAATTTCTAATGACTGCAGCATAGGCTAAAAAACGGTTGGTATACGCCAACATAATTAGAGAAATTGCAGAAAATAAAAGTGCAGGTGTAGTCAATGTTAATTCTTCCATATAGCGGTCAAAATTAAGTAATAATTATCATCAAAAAAAAGAAATAGTTTATGAAAATCCCCCATCAATTTTCCGCTAGCGTGGTGGCAGCAGGATATACTATTGTTTTACACTGCAAATAGTCCATAATAAAACTAGTTTTACAACATAAAATTTTAGATTTATCAACTGCTTGATAACAGTATGAAACATCCATAACTAAAACTTGACACCCAAGAAAATAATTAAAAGAATGTACTACGCTTGCGCTAAGCCTAGTCGAAGTGTGGCCGTTAAAGATCAATAAAATAAACAGCTGAAATTGAAGTGAAAAAATTGTAAATTTGTATTCAAATCAGAATGTTATGAAGTTTAGAATAGAAAAAGATACGATGGGAGATGTAAACGTTCCCTCAGATAAATTATGGGGCGCTCAAACCGAACGCTCTCGAAATAATTTCAAAATTGGGAATTCGGCGTCCATGCCAATCGATATCATCTATGGCTTTGCATATCTCAAAAAAGCAGCCGCCTATACCAATTGCGAACTCGGAGTTTTAGCTACTGAAAAACGAGATTTAATTGCAGAAGTCTGTGATGAAATTCTGACTGGCAAACACGATGACCAATTTCCATTAGTCATCTGGCAAACAGGTTCTGGGACCCAAAGTAATATGAACTTGAACGAAGTGATTGCGAATCGGGCACATCAACTCGCTGGAAACGTTATTGGGGAAGGCGAAAAAACCATTCAACCTAATGACGACGTTAATAAATCGCAATCCTCAAACGATACCTTTCCGACCGGCATGCACATTGCTGCCTATAAAAAGGTCTTAGAAACCACCATTCCTGGCATTCAACAATTACGAGATACACTTCAAGCTAAATCTGAAAAATTCAAATCGGTAGTCAAAATTGGACGCACACATTTGATGGATGCGACCCCTTTAACTTTAGGGCAAGAATTTTCTGGCTATGTTTCACAATTAGACCATGGATTAAAAGCATTAAGAAATACACTGGAGCACTTAAGCGAAGTTGCATTGGGTGGCACGGCAGTTGGGACAGGATTAAACACCCCAGAGGGTTATTCGGAATTAGTAGCCGATTACATTGCAAAATTCACAGGCTTACCGTTCATCACAGCCCCCAATAAATTTGAAGCATTGGCAGCCCACGATGCGATAGTCGAAAGTCACGGGGCTTTAAAACAAATCGCCGTTTCATTAAATAAAATAGCGAATGACATTCGAATGATGGCATCGGGCCCGCGTTCTGGGATTGGAGAAATTACCATTCCTGCAAATGAACCAGGAAGCTCTATCATGCCCGGAAAAGTCAATCCGACCCAATGTGAAGCACTCACCATGGTTTGTGCACAAGTGATGGGCAACGACGTTGCTATCTCTGTTGGTGGTACGCAAGGCCATTATGAACTGAATGTTTTTAAACCTATGATGGCGGCCAATTTTTTACAATCTGCACAATTATTAGGCGACGCAGCGGTCAGTTTTGAAATGCATTGTGCTTCGGGAATTGAACCCAATCATGATGTCATCGAAAAGTTATTAAATAATTCGTTAATGTTGATTACGGCTTTAAATACTAAAATTGGGTATTATAAAGCGGCTGAAATTGCAAATACAGCACATAAAAACGGGACGACTCTTAAGGAGGAAGCCATCAATCTAGGCTATGTAACCGCTGAAGATTATGATGACTGGGTGAAGCCAGAAAACATGGTTGGAAACTTAAACTAAGTTTATGGATACCCTTTTTACGAACATTAAAGAATTACTTCAAACACGATCCGCGTCAGAGGTAAAAGTAATGGGGAAATCGATGCGCGAATTACCGCATATCAAAAATGCCTTTTTAAGAATTCGAGGTGAAAACATCCTTGATTTTGGCGCCATGGCAGATTTGGTCATTCAAAAATCAGATGCTGTTGTGGATGTGACTGGAAAAATCATCCTGCCATCTTGGTGCGATAGTCATTCGCATGTGGTGTATGCAGGCGACCGATCACAAGAATTTGTAGATCGTCTCAATGGTTTAAGCTACGAAGAAATTGCTGCAAACGGTGGAGGCATTTTGAACTCCGCTCAAACCTTACAAAACACAAGTGAGTCCGCTCTTTATGAGCAATCCATTCAGCGTGTAAATGAACTAATCAAACTTGGTACAGGCGCTTTGGAAATAAAATCCGGGTATGGATTAAGTACCGAGGCTGAACTTAAAATGCTTCGTGTTATTAAAACCATTCGAGAAAAATCACCCCTAAAAGTTAAAGCGACGTTTTTGGGTGCACATGCCATTCCTGAAAAATACAAAACAAACAAAAGCGCTTATATTGATTTGATTATCAACACAATGCTTCCTGAAGTCCACCATCAGGAATTGGCTGATTTTATCGATGTATTTTGTGAGAAAGGGTATTTCTCATTAGAAGATACCGAACAAATTTTAGAAGCTGCAACCCGCTATGGGCTGGTTCCAAAAATTCATGTGAATCAATTTAATGCATTTGGAGGGGTCGGTTTAGGGGTTAAATACAAGGCCTTATCGGTCGATCATTTGGAAGTTTTTAACGAGGAGGATTTAAAGGTATTAAAAAACTCAGATACCATCCCGGTGGCTTTACCTGGCTGTTCCTTTTTCTTGGGAATCCCATACACCCCAGCTCGAAAACTTATTGATGCAGGATTACCACTGGCAATCGCATCCGATATGAATCCAGGGTCTGCGCCTAGCGGAAACATGAATTTTATAGTCAGTCTGGCCTGCATCAAAATGAAGATGACCCCTGAAGAGGCCATTAATGCAGCCACACTAAATGGGGCCTACGCCATGGATATTTCAAAACAGTACGGGAGTATCTCCAAAGGAAAAAAAGCAAATCTAATCATCACAAAAGAGATGACATCCTATCATCAAATCCCGTATCTATATGGGAATACCCCCATACACAAAGTGATGCTACATGGCAAATTTGTAGACTCGTATTTTATTTAAGAGTAAATGTTGAATTTGAAATCAATTCACTTTGATCAAATACATTGACAATATAGACGCCCTTTTCAAAATCACTTTCTTCAGCAGACACAAAATCACAAATATCAAGGAGTGCATTTTCATAGTTAAAGACACTCACATAACTATATTTTAAAACATCTTCATCAAACTGAACCGGTGTGTTAGAGCCAATCACACTAAGATTAGGATCGATCACTTGTACAAAGTAACGCTTCTCTCCGGCTTCAGATAAAAGATTTGAAGGGACAGAATAACATATTCTTAAATTATCAACTCTGGAGGCTCGGGTGGTTGGCACCAACTTTCCTGATTTACGTTGAATCACTCCAAAGGCATTCAGACGTTCAATCGTTAATTTTTTAGCAACATCAACAGACGCTAATAATTGTGAATTTTGTTCTATTAAAACCGTGTTAGACGCTAATTGCGATGACAATTGTACTTGCGTACTATCTAATTCTGTTTCTAATTGTGAATTTTGAATTTTTAAAGTGGCATTTTCAGTCAACAAAACTTCCATTTCAGACTCTAGCTCAAAATATTTTTTCTTAAATTTAAATAAAGCTGATACACTTGATTTCGATTTCTTAAGCTCTTCTTTTAAAGCCTCTAAACGCTCTTGAGCTTCAACAAGTTTACCATTAACAACGTCATTGTCAGAAATAGCTTCGCCATATAATGAGGACATGTTATCTAAATTCTTGAGAACTTCCGTTTTTTCGGTTTGAAGTTGTAACTCGGTAGCCGAATTTTTTTGATGCATTTGATAACCAAAAAATAAAGTACCTATTAATAGCAACGCTAAAATTAAAATCGCTGCTTTTGAGTTTTTGTTAGAAGAGGTCGTAGTCATTGTTTATGGATAATAAGGTTTAATTAAAATGGTTCTTAAACTCAAAAAAAATATTGTAAGTTTAAAGTGTTGCAAATGTATTATAAAAAAATGAACAATCTTCAAGTTATTACGACTGAAACGTTAACAAAATTGACAAAAAAAAGAGCTGGTGAAACTAAATTTTTTGAAGATGCTAAATATCTTACAAATTTTGATGATTTAACTAATATGCTCTCTGATACAAGCGTGAAGTTTGTTCTTTTTGGAATTAAGGAAGATATTGGAGTGCTAGCGAACAAGGGGCGTCCAGGTGCAAAAGACAGCTGGGACCACACTCTGAAATCACTTTTAAACCTGCAAAGTAATCGGACTACAAAGGCATCCAATGTTTTAGTATTAGGCCATTTAGATTTTTCTGAGTTATACGATACGATAGCGATCACAAAACAAGATAAACTACTAAAAACCTATCGAAAACAGGTTGATATTATAGATCAAAGTGTGAATCAATTGGTGTATTCAATCGTCAAAGCGGGTAAAATCCCCATTCTCATTGGTGGGGGTCACAATAATGCCTATGGCGCCATAAAAGGGTGTGCACTGGCATTAAACACTAAGGTAAATACCATTAATTTTGATGCCCACACCGACTTACGACCCCCAGAAGGGCGCCATAGTGGAAATGGGTTTCGGTATGCGATTGAAGAAGGTTTTTTGGACCGCTATTTTATATTTGGAGTGCATGAAAACTACCTATCTAAAAAAATATTAAATTTCATACAAGCTTCTAAATCAAGTGTGAAATTCTGGTCTTTTGAGGATCTTATGGTTCGGAAAAAGATAGGCTTTAAAAAGGCCTTAAAAAATGCATTTTCGTTTATTTCAACATCAAAATTTGGAATTGAAATTGATTGTGATGCCATTCAAAACATTGCGAGTAGCGCAGAAACGCCTAGTGGATTTTCGGTGAATCAAACACGCCAATTTATTCACCATTTTGGAAGTCACCGTGATGCTATTTATTTACATATTTGTGAAGCGGCAGTACGTATGGATGACCAAAAAAATAATGAACAAATCGGAAAACTACTCTCCTACTTGATTATCGATTTTATAAATGCAAAGAGGACCGTTTAAATTAATCGCCTTTTTTAAATCCATAAAACAACTGACCAAAAAAACCAGAGGGCATGCGTTGGTCATCACGATATCCTAAAACGATGTTTTTATCGGGAATTGGCACATAATTAGTTTTAAAAATATAGTCCCATAAACTTAAACTAATGGCAAAATTAACCCCTGTTTTGAAATTTTCAGGAATTGCTTGCGCATGGTGGTATAAATGCATCACAGGATTATTAAATATATATTTAAAAGGCCCGTAATCTAATTTGACATTCGCATGGTTCAAATGGCCAATTGAGATCGCAATAAAATGTACTATAAATGCTTGTTCGGGTTCAAAACCTCCCAACAACATCAACGCAATGACTTTGAAAGGTTTATAGAGAATATTCTCCATCCAATGGTAGCGTAAATGTGCGGCAAAGCCCATTTCTTTTACCGAGTGGTGTACTTTGTGAAATTTCCATAAAAACGGATAACGGTGTAATAATATATGGGTTAGCCATTGTACAAAATCTAGGACAACGAAAAATATCAATAATTGGATTCCCGAAGAAAAGTTTGACAAATTAACGAGTGCGATGGCATTTGGAAAAATCTGAAACTCCTCAATCGCTAGTTTTGTAATAATTTTATAGATTCCACTAATAAACATACTAAAAACAAAAAAATTGAAGAACATATAGAATCCATCCAGAAAAAAATCTTTTCTAAAAGCAGACTGTTGTTTCCGCCATGGAAACATTAATTCAACACCCCATACAATGAGTGAGATCACAATAAGACCCCAAAAATAATTACGGGTCCATGGCACTTCAAAACAAATAGACTTCCAAGTCCATTGAACAGTGCCTAAAAAAGCGTTAAAAAATAATTCTAAATACTCCATTTAATAGTCTAAAAGCACTTTCAATTCTTGCTCAAAAGTACGCTTTGCAAGGTACTGATGTTCGAGCGCACTTGCAAATGGAATGGGTGTTTCTATACTCGCAACTCGTTTGACAGGTGCATCTAAATACTCAAATGCTTGTTCCATCAATTGAGACGAAATATCAGAAGAAATACTTCCAAACAACGAATCTTCTTGTAAGATAATTGCTTTGTTGGTTTTTTTAACGGAAGCTAATATCGACTCAAAATCTAAGGGTTGTAAGGTCCTCAAATCTAATAAATCCGCTGAAATATGCGGGTTTTTATCTAAAATCTCAAGCGCCCAATGGACCGCAGCACCATAAGCAATAATCGTAATATCGGTCCCTTCTCTAAGTTTTGAAGCCACTCCAAACGGAAGCGTGAAATAATCTACAGGCACGTCCTGTCGTATACTTCGATACAAGGCTTTGTGTTCAAAAAACAAAACGGGATTTGGATCATTGATGGCGGTTGCCAACAGGCCTTTTGCATCGTATGGAAACGCTGGATATACCACTTTTAGACCTGGTGTTTTGGTAAACCAAGCTTCGTTTGTTTGGGAATGAAACGGTCCTGCTGCAACCCCAGCCCCACACGGCATTCGCACCACAATATCTGCCGCCTGGCCCCAGCGATAATGGGATTTTGCTAAATAATTTACGACCGGATTAAATCCTGACGTCACAAAATCGGCAAATTGCATTTCTACGACTGATTTAATCCCAGCAATAGATAAACCCATAGCAGCTTCAACAATCGCTGATTCGCAAATAGGCGTATTTCGAACCCGTGATTTTCCAAATAATTCAACAAAATTTTCAGTGATTTTAAAAACCCCTCCATATTCTGCGATGTCTTGGCCCATAATCACCAAGTCTGTATGTAATTCCATCGACTGTTTTAAGCCCTCGGAAATTGCGTCAATAAAACGCTTTTCTTTCTGTTTTGATGCGGGATTGACTGCGATATATTCAAACGGCTTATAAACATCTAATAACTCTGTTTCTAAATCTGGACTAATCACAGGCTCATCAAAAGCGGTTTGTAAGCCCTCTTGAATTTCGGCCGAAACCGTCTGTTTATAGTCTTCTATGTCCTCAATAGTAATAATTTTTTTATCGAGAAGATAGGATTCGAAGTTTGAAATCGGATCTTTTTTAGCCCAGGTATCCATCAACTCTTTAGATACATATTTTGTACCACTCGCCTCTTCATGTCCACGCATTCTGAATGTTTTAAATTCAATTAATACCGGACGAGGATTTTGTCGTACACTTTTGGCGATGGCATCCACTATAGAAAACACTTCGATTACATTGTTCCCCTCAATCACATGCGATTCCATCCCATAGCCTATGCCCCGGTCGGCAATCGACTCACAATTATACTGTTCATTGCTGGGTGTAGAAAGTCCATAGCCATTATTTTCTATACAAAATAAGACTGGCAAATTCCATACTGAAGCCACATTAAGCGCTTCATGAAAATCGCCTTCGCTGGTCCCACCATCTCCAGAAAAAACAGCGGTGAGCTTCGATTCATTTCTCAAAACATGTGAGAGTGCAATTCCATCTGCCACCCCTAATTGAGGCCCCAAATGAGAAATCATTCCAATGATTTTATAGTCTTGTGTCCCAAAATGAAACGACCGATCACGGCCTTTTGTAAATCCGTTAGCTTTGCCTTGCCACTGAGAAAATAATCGAAATAAAGGAATTTTACGGGAGGTGAATACGCCTAAATTCCGATGCATTGGAAGGATATATTCATCCGCATCTAAAGCAAGCGTCACTCCTACTGAAATTGCTTCTTGCCCAATTCCTGAAAACCATTTGGATATTTTTCCTTGCCGTAGTAAAATCAACATTTTTTCCTCAATAAGCCTGGACTTCAGCATATTAAAATACAAAGACTTTTGGGTTTCTTTGTTGACTTCTTTAGAATCGAATTGAAATAAGGGTCTCAAATGTCATTAGTTTGTCTTTCAAAAATAGGAAAATATTAGTTAGGAATCTTTAACTTTAAAAAATTGCTTTTTTTAAAACCTTTGAATTGCTATATTTGTTAACAACAAGATTAAACCAAAACCATGAACAAAATTCCAAGTGTCAATCTTTTAGAGTTTTTATCCAACGACCCAAAAGTCAAACAAAAATTTGTCGATGCAATTGGTCAAGCCTATGAAACCATTGGATTCGTGGCACTAAAAGGTCATTTTTTAGAGGACTCTTTAGTCGATGATTTATATTCTGAAGTCAAGCAGTTTTTTGACCTACCAACAGAACAAAAACAACAGTATGAAGTTCCAGGCATTGGAGGCCAACGCGGTTATATTTCGTTTGGGAAAGAAAGTGCCAAAGGCAGAACTGAAGGCGATTTAAAAGAGTTTTGGCATTTTGGGCAGTATGTTCAAGACAGCCCCGAACTAGAAGCCGAATACCACGAAAATGTGGAAGTTAAAGAGCTTCCTGAGTTTAATCGGGTTGGAAAAGAGACGTATCAAATGCTGGAGAAAACAGCAAAATATGTATTGAGAGCGTTGTCGATTCATTTGGGCTTGGATGAATTTTATTTTGATAATTATATCCATAATGGAAATAGTATTCTTCGCCCCATTCACTATCCACCGATTACGGAAGAACCAAAAAATGCCGAACGTGCGGCAGCCCATGGCGATATCAATCTGATCACTTTACTTATGGGCGCTCAAGGACGTGGTTTACAGGTTCAGAATCTCGAGGGCGAATGGATTGATGCCATCGCAAATCCAGATGAATTAATGATCAACGTGGGTGATATGCTCTCACGTCATACGAATAACAAACTAAAATCAACCATCCATCGAGTGGTCAATCCACCCCGTGAGTCCTGGGGCACATCGCGTTACTCCATCCCTTTTTTCATGCATCCTATTAGTGCGATGAAATTAGATGTTTTAGACAGTTGTATCGATGCCGATAGCCCAAAACAATTTGAGGACATCACTGCTGGAGACTATTTAAGTCAACGGATCAAAGAATTGGGATTAGCCAAAAAATAATGGATTTAAAAGATCAACTTAAAACCCTATTTCCAGAGCATACCGAAAGTCCTGCACCCCAATCCGAAGTCAAACCAACTTCTATTTGGATGCAAGACACCCCTATTATTTGTAAATACGAAAAGCGAAAAGGTAAACCCATTACAATCATTGAAGGCTATACAGGCGCCGATAAAGATTTTAAAATTCTGGCAAAAGATCTCAAAAAAAAATTCAGTGTTGGTGGGAGTTTTAAAAACGACACCATCATCATTCAAGGCGATTACAGAGATAAAATCATGGGGTTTTTGAAAGACCTTGGTTTTAATGTGAAACGGGTCGGGGGCTAAGCTAAAAAAAATTATATGTCTATAAAAAATTCTGAACTCATACTCAATTCTGACGGGAGTGTTTATCATCTTCATTTAAAACCTTCAGACATTGCAGATACCATCATTTTTGTGGGCGATCAAGATCGCGTGGTCGAAGTCACTAAGCATTTTGATAGTGTAGATTTTGAAACTCAAAGTCGCGAATTTAAAACTCAAACTGGCACCTATAAAGGGAAACGACTCTCAGTTATTTCCACTGGAATTGGATCTGATAATATCGATATCGTGATCAATGAATTAGATGCTTTGGTGAACATAGATTTCGAAACTCGAGAGATTAAAGCCCTCAAAACAAGTTTATCGATCATACGCATTGGAACCTCGGGAGCATTACAACCCGACATCGATGTTGATAGCTTTGTATTGAGTCGCTACGGGATGGATATTAATGGAATGCTTCAATCGTATAAAGTGGATGCTATTAAACATGCGAATATCGAGAGCGCTTTTGTGAGTCATACGCAATGGAGTCCTCAAAAACCCTATCCAGTGATCATAAAAAATTCTCAAACATTAGAAGATGTATTAAAGAGTGACCAAACAATTTTTGGAATGACGGCGACTTGTGGCGGGTTTTACGGCCCTCAGGGTCGTGTGTTGCGTTTAGAATTGCAAGATGAAAGTCTGAATCATAAAATGGATAGCTTTGATTATAAAGGCTTAAAAGTGACTAATTTTGAAATGGAGACCTCGGCCATTTATGGATTGTCAAAGTTATTAGGGCATGAAGCCTGTTCCATGAATGCTATTTTGGCCAATAGAGCTTTAGGACTTTTTAGTAAAAACCCGCAAGCGACGATCGATAAACTAATTACTTATACCCTAAATAAACTTGTTTCTTAAATGAAAAATGTACGCATTGGTGGAGTTCCCGAACACTTCAATTACGCTTGGTATTTGGCTTTAAAAGACGGCCATTTTAAGCAACACGACATCAACGTTCGTTGGAAGGATTATTTTGGAGGAACGGGTCAAATGACTCAAGCGCTTCGGAATAATGAAATCGATATGGCGGTGATTTTGACAGAAGGAATTATCAAAGATATTACCGGAGGAAATCCCAGTAAAATTGTCCAAGTTTTTGTGGAATCGCCTTTGATATGGGGGATTCATGTCGCGCATGATTCCACTTTCAAGCAGTTGAACGAACTAAAAGGTCAACGTGCTGCAATCAGTAGATATGGTTCTGGCTCCCATTTAATGGCCTATGTCAATGCATTACACTTGGATTGGAACCCCACAACAGATTTACAATTTGAAGTCGTTAAAAATCTCGATGGTGCTGTGGATGCTTTAAGTCAACAAGAAGCCGATTATTTTATGTGGGAGAAATTCACCACAAAACCTTTGGTCGATCAAAAAAAATTTAGACGTCTGGGCGAATGTCCAACTCCTTGGCCCTGTTTTGTGATTGCGGTGCGCGATGAATTTATCTTAAATGAAAAAGAAACGCTTCAAACGATTCTAAAAATCATCAATACCATCACGGCTGATTTTAAACAAATTCCAGAAATTGATGCGATTATTTCTGAGCGTTATCAACAAAAAAATGAGGATGTAAAAGCGTGGCTAGAACTCACCGAATGGTCACAAGAAACGCTTAAAGCGTCGACGGTTGAAGCGGTTCAAAATCAATTGTTAGAATTAGAGATTATTTCCGAAAAATGGCCCTATGATCGATTGGTCGCGAACTTGGACGACTAACCCCAATCTATGGGCGATTTGCCCTTTAATTTTAGAGCGGCATTTGTTTTGCTAAAATGTTTGTTTCCAAACCAATACCCTCTATTGGCACTCATGGGCGATGGATGCCCACTTTCTAAAATCGTATGTTTTTTGGTATCGATGAGAGTCGTTTTCGTTTTAGCGACGCTTCCCCATAACAAAAAAATTAGATCCGATTTTAGATTGGACAGCATTTTGATCACAGCATTTGTAAATTCTTCCCAGCCTTGTTTTTGATGGCTGCCCGCAAATTTAGCCCGCACACTCAAAGTGGCATTGAGCAATAAAACACCCTGATTAGCCCATGCAGTTAGGTCGCCATTAGAGCGGTATGGAAGCCCGATATCGGATTCCAGTTCCTTGAAAATATTTTTTAAAGAAGGTGGATGTGCTAAGTTCTCATTCACAGAAAAGCTCAAACCATTGGCTTGCCCTTCGCCATGATAGGGATCCTGACCGATGATGACAACTTTTATGTTTTCAAATGCACAGGCATCAAAGGCGTTAAATAACTGATCGAACGGAGGATAACAAGAGTGCAAGCCATACTCCACACGTACAAAAATATCTAATTTTTCAAAATAGGGCTTCGAAAATTCAGATTCTAAGGGGGGTAACCAGGTTCCTTTGAGCTTTAGCATATTAATTAAATTGGTTAAACATTCTGATTTAGTACGCTAATTTAAACTATATTTTTTAAACATTAATACCTACATTTGTGGAGGCTTATGCACGACCGATATGATTAATATTTCCAAAAAAACTTTACAAGATTTAGAATTTGAATCCGTAATTCTTCAGGTAGCGACTCACAATGTAACCATTTTAGGGAAACTAGAGGTCTTATCTACAACTCCATTTTCAGAAAGAGTGGATGTACTTGAAGCACTTCAACTGACCAACGAATTTGTAACGTCTTTTGATAATGAAAATCGAGTCCCTAATCATGGATTTGATGCCATTACCGAAGAATTAAAATTAGTTCGGATTGAAAATAATTATTTAGAAATTGATGGCTTTCGTAAAATTGCTGGTATCTGTGTCACCACCAATGTGTTGCTGAAATTCTTCAAAAAATTTCATGAATACTACCCGCTTTTAAAGGCACTTTCATCTGAATTAGAACCCAATAAAGACATTTCAGAGACAATCAACGGCGTGATCGATAAATATGGAGACATTCGGAATGATGCTTCCGATACCTTGTATGGCTTACGGAAATCGATTCAATCGGTTCGCACTAAAATCAATACCAGTTTTAATTCAGCTTTAAGCATGTATAATAGTGCCGACTATTTGGACGATATTCGGGAAACTGTCATGGAAAACCGCCGTGTTTTGGCCGTAAAAGCCATGTATCGCCGTAAAGTCAAAGGCAGTATTTTGGGCGCGAGTAAAACAGGGAGTATTGTGTATATTGAACCGGATACCACCCAACAACACCAACGGGATCTAAATAATTTAGAGTTTGAAGAAACCGAAGAAATCAAGCGAATTTTGCTCGAACTCACCAGTTTCATCCGTGGGTATGCCCCACTTTTAGAAGACTACCAGTTATTTTTAACAAAAATTGATGTCATCTATGCCAAAGCAAAGTATGCAAAATCAATTATGGGAGTGCTCCCTGAAATCACCAAACATCAAGAAATAGACTTGGTCAACGCCTACCACCCCTTGTTGTTGGTGGCGAATCAAAACGAAGGGATTACGACCTTTCCTCAAACCATCACCATGACAACCGAAAGTCGAATCATCGTGATTTCGGGACCCAATGCCGGCGGAAAGAGTATCACCCTTAAAACCGTAGGATTGTTGCAACTCATGGTACAATCGGGGATGCTTATTCCTGTGCATGAACGTTCAAAACTCTGTTTATTTGATTCTATTCTAAGTGATATTGGCGATAATCAATCCATTGAAAATCATTTAAGTACGTATAGCTATCGCTTGAAACAAATGAATTATTTTCTAAAGAAATGTAATAAACATACGCTCTTTTTAATTGATGAATTTGGAACCGGTAGTGACCCTGAATTGGGAGGTGCGTTGGCCGAAACCTTTTTAGAAGTCTTTTATGAACGAGAAGCTTTTGGCATTATCACGACGCATTATAGCAATTTAAAACTTTTGGCAAACGAACTACCACACATCCAAAATGCGAATATGTTGTTTGATGAAAAAACCTTGCTGCCCTTGTTTAAGTTGGTCATTGGTCAGGCGGGAAGCTCTTTTACTTTTGAGGTGGCTCAAAAAAACGGCATTCCTTTTAGTTTGATTAACCGTTCCAAAAAAAAGATTGAACGCGGCAAAATACGGTTTGACAAAACCATCGCAAAACTGCAAAAAGAACGTTCTAAACTTGAAAAAACGGAGCGGGCTTTGAAGCAAAATGAGATTAAAAAAAGTCAGGAAGCCGATAAATTAGAAACGACCAATGCGAAGGCTAAGAAAAAATTACAAAGCTATCAAGAGCTTTTTGATAGCAATCAACGCTTGGTATATCTGGGTCAAAAAATTAGTGACTTAGGCGGGAAATACTTTGATGATAACCGGAAACGAGAGTTAATGGCAGAGCTTTTTAAATTGGTTCAGGTAGAGAATTCGAAACGCCAAAAAGTAAGTCAAAAACAAAAAAAGGTGTTGATTGCCAAGGAAATTGAATTAAAAAAAGAAGTTGAGGAAAAAGTAGAAGTCATTCGTCAACAAAAAAAGAAACAAAAAGCAAAAGCGGCTTTAATTCCACCCAAACCAAAACGCGTTTTGGTCCTAGGAGATTCGGTCCGACTGGAAGATGGCCGTGCTGTGGGTACGATTGATAAACTCGAAAAAAACAAAGCCGTGGTCAACTATGGACTTTTTACGACAACCGTCAATGTGGACCGCCTCGACTATGTAAATTCTAAAAAATAATGCAAACTACGGTCTTTTTTGATGGCGTGTGTAACCTCTGTAATCGGAGTGTCAACCTCCTCATCTCTAAAGATAAAAAAAAGGTTTTAAAATTTGCGTCTTTACAAAGTGAGTATGCCCAAAACCTGGTTCCAAAAGAGGTGCTAAATTGTGGAAATTTAGACACTATTATCGTTTATATGGATGGTAAATTCTACGACCGAAGTCATGCCGTTCTAAAACTATGCAAAATCTTAGGAGGGCTGTATTCTGTTTTTCTAATTGGATACCTCATCCCCCGTTTTATACGTGATGGCTTGTATCGATTGATCGCCAACAACCGTTATAAATGGTTTGGAAAAACTGAGCAATGCAGGGTACCGACTCCCGAACTAAAAGATCGGTTTTTGGAATAATTGAATAGCATTATGTTAAAAACCAAGCTCCTTTGGCCGCTTTTAATTTTTTTTTAGTACATTTAACAAGTCTTAGATACCAAATCTAATTTTTCATTATAACCAATTCAACATTTAAGTAAAGTATTAAGAAACTGTAACTACACAGCGGTGTGTGGATATGTGGTGTTTTTAATACCCTTTACGTATGCGCTGAATGAGCGCAACTTAAAAAAAGAATGCAGACTTTAGAAAATGATAAACGAGAACAAAAGTTCCTATTATCGGGAAATAGAGCCCCACAAATAGGAAGTTTATTCTCCATATAACCAGTTAGCATTTATTGCCAAATAAACCTTAGAGAATCAAATATTATCAAAACATAAAAATAATGTCTAAAGAAAATTCCATAAAAACATTAGTAACTTCAATTTTACTAGTTGCAGTGCTAGCATTTACAAATTGTTCGAAAGTAGAACACAATCAGCCAAATATTGTAATTATCTATGCAGATGACATGGGCTATGGAGACCTAAATTGTCAGAATCCAGATTCGAAAATCCCGACTCCAAATCTCGACAAGCTTGCTTCAGAAGGTATGCGATTTACTGATGCACACAGCTCGTCAGGGATTTGTTCCCCTAGTCGATTTGCATTACTTACTGGGTCCTATCATTGGCGCAGGCAACATGGCATAGTTGGCCCCTTTGGTAAACCATTTTTCAAGGACTCGGATATCACTTTACCACAGTTATTAAAAACAAAGGGATACAACACTGCTTGCATTGGCAAATGGCATTTGGGATGGGATTGGGATTTTATCAACAAAAAACCTTCTAGTTCTAGAAATTATTGGGGTAATGACCACAAAATGTACGACCTAAAAGATATAAATTGGGAGGCTCCTATAACTGGTGGCCCTTTGGATCGTGGTTTTGATTACTACTATGGTGATGGGACTATAAACTTCCCTCCCTTTGCTTGGATTGAAAATGATCGTTTTGTTGAAATTCCCAACGACATATTCGAATTCAATCAGTTTGAGAGAAAAGTAAAAGAGGCGGGTTGGGATTCTCGTCCAGGGCCAAAAGTGAAAGGATGGGATCCTTATAAAGTTTTACCAACACTTACAAAAAAAACTATTGAATGGATAAATAGGCAAGATGAAAACAAACCTTTCTTTCTTTATTTTGCCATGCCTTCACCGCACTCACCCATCATTCCAAACGATGAATTCGACGGAAAGTCTCAAGCAGGTGGATATGGTGATTTTATGGTTCAGACCGACTGGGTAGCTGGGCAGGTATTAAAAGCATTAAAAGAAAAGGGAATGGAAGACAACACTATCGTTATTTTTAGTGCCGATAATGGAACGGAAAGTTATGCTTGGGAACGAGCCGAAAAGTATGGGCATTTTAGCATGGGTGATTTTCGTGGACTCAAACGAGATGTATGGGAAGGTGGTCATCATGTGCCTTTTATAATTAAATGGCCTTCTAAAATTAAAGCAGGTTCAGTTTCAAAAGAGTTAATTTCGCAAGTTGATATTATGGCTACTCTTGCAAGTATTACGGGAGCAGATTTAACAGAAAAGGCGGCACCTGATAGTTATAATTTCTTATCAGTGTTAAAGGGTGAGAAATACAAATCTCCGCTTAGGGAAACAACTATACATAATACATATGAATCTAAATGGGGCGTCAGAAAGGGAGACTGGCTCTATATTAATAGTTCATCTGGAGGACATAGAGAAATGCCAGAATCATTTAAAAACCTAACTGGGTACGCCGATTTTAATACAAAAGGACTACTTTTCAATATGAAAGATGACCCTGAGCAACGTGTTAATCTTTATGAGAAATATCCAGAAAAAATTATAGAAATGGATAAATTACTTCAAGAAAATCGTAAAAAAGGATACTCAATAAGATAACCCTTAATTAATAAATTGGCAAAGCAACAAAATGCTAACAATGTATAAAAATAACAGCCGAAATATTAGTAAACATGAACATTCTAGCTAGCATAAAACATAGAGGTAAACCGAAAATTTCTATTTCCGAACTCGGCTACTATTCTTATACAAACCGTCAGACTGCGCAAAACACATCATTTAATAGCACTTTTTTTGTGAATAATAGCTGTTTTTGTATTTTGTAAACGCCTCATTATCAACACCTATGCATCCTATCGATCAAGAAATTGATAGATTCCAACTTTCCATGATGGATTTAGAATCTATGGTAGATCAAAACTCTTATGCGCGTTTGGTAGATCTGTTTGTCCAAAGTCTTCCTCTTGAACAATTTGGGTTTACACATACCACTCATGAAACCACGGGTCGACCTCCGCTACCGAACGAATCCTTTCGTGTGGTAAACATTATCAAAGTTATGTATGTTAAACTAAGAAATAAATGAATAGAAATTATAAATTTAATAATCCAGAAGGTTTGTGTTTTATTAGTTTTGCTGTTGTAGGTTGGTTAGATGTATTTACCCCGCTCTGCGAAGTCTCCTGACTTAGCGGAACATTAACAAAAGGAAAAGAAAGAAGTCACAACTAAACAGAATTATACACAAAAAACATATAAAGTAAAGTATCGCTCAAAGTCGAGAGACTTTGAGCAGCAGGTAAATTTTAGACCCTCGTATGCCAGGCATAATTTTATAATTACCCGTTTTTGGTTCATTATTTTTAGAGTTCACTGACGACTTAACCTCTATACCGACACAAAAGTTGGATCATAAGGAAGCCCTGATTTTACAATTGCAATGGATTGTTGATGCATTTGTAGTACACCTGTTTTTAATTTTTAAAATTGATAGTAATTACCAACATTATATTAATTTAAACAAATAATGATAGTAATTACCATCATTTTTTATGATATTATTAACTTTTTTTATATATTTGAATTGGGAAAACCAACCATAAGGATCAAAAAAAGCATTAAAAATGGAAAACACTACCATTGAATGGTTATCAATGAGCGATAAATCAATCATAGCCACAGTTGGAGAATACATAAAACACCAGCGTTTAATTCAAAATAAAACGCAGGCAACCATTGCTGAAATCGCAGGAATTAATCGCTGGACTCTGAGTAAAGTTGAAAATGGAGACCCGATCTCATTAACTTCCTTAATACAGATTCTAAGAGCTCTTAATTTGTTAGAAGTTCTTAATATCTTTAAAATTGAATCGCAAATAAGTCCTTTAAAACTTGCGAAATTAGAAAAACAAAAAAGACAACGCGCAAGTACAGCCCCTGAAACAGAGAACCAACACAAGAGCAAATGGTAGCAATAAAAACTGCATTTGTAAAGATTTGGGGACAAACAGTTGGAGCCGTTGCTTGGGATGAAGCTCAAGGGGTCGCTAGTTTTGAATATGAGCCAAAATTTAAATCTAAGAATATAGAGTTAGCGCCTATCAAAATGCCGATTAGCTCCAATCAAAAAATCATTTCATTTCCAGAGTTAAGACCATCAAAAAATAGTGAATATGACACATTCAAAGGCTTACCTGGGTTGCTCGCTGACGTATTGCCCGATAAATATGGAAATCAATTAATAAATAGTTGGTTAGCACAAAATGGACGCCCTGAAAGCAGTATGAATCCAATAGAACAACTGTGTTTTATTGGAACACGTGGAATGGGAGCCTTAGAGTTTGAACCGACACAGCTGACATCAACTAAAAAAAGTTTTCAAGTTGAAATTAATAGTTTAGTCGCAATTGCCCAACGAATGTTACATAAAAGAGAGGGATTTGAGACGAACTTGAATGAGGACGAACAACAAGCAGTCATGGAAATTTTAAAAATAGGAACCTCAGCTGGAGGCGCTAGACCAAAAGCAATTATTGCCTATAATAAACAAACCGGACAGGTTCGATCAGGACAAGCGAATGCACCAAAAGGATTTGAACATTGGCTTATTAAGTTAGACGGCGTGAGTGATGCTCAATTCGGAGAAAGCAAAGGCTATGGGCGCGTAGAAATGGCCTATTATAATATGGCAAAGGATTGCGGTATAAAAATGATGGCCTCTAAACTATTGGAAGAAAATGGCAGGGCACATTTTATGACAAAACGATTTGACAGAGAGAAAGGTTCTATAAAACACCATATTCAAACATTTTGTGCACTGCAACACTATGACTTTAACGAAGTTAGAAGTTATAGTTACGAGCAGTTATTCCAAACGATGCGGATGCTTCGCCTGCCCTATCCAGATGCAGAACAACTGTATCGTAGAATGGTTTTTAACGTGATTGCTAGAAACTGTGATGACCATACTAAGAATTTTGCATTTCGACTTAAAGAAGGCGGCCAATGGGAGTTAGCACCCGCCTACGACATTTGCCATGCCTATCGACCTGATAGTGTCTGGGTGAGTCAACATGCCTTAAGTATTAATGGAAAAAGAACAGAAATTAAGAAAGAGGATTTAATGACCTTTGCCAAAGCAATGAACATAAAAAAATCGGCAACTATTATCTCTGAAATTAATTCGAAAGTACAAGATTGGAATCAGTATGCAGATAAGGTAACTATGAACACAAAACTCAGGGATTCGATCCAGAACACATTATTAGATATGACGAACTAAACGAGTGTTTCACGTCCCTATTCTAAATGATTGTAAAAACACCACAAAACGTGTTTAATTTGCAAATAGAAAAGACTGGTGAAATTTATGGCCCTATTAAATTATTTTTACTATTTTTATAAAAGACTTAGATCCCAAATCTGATTCTTCATTTTAACCAATTCAACATTTAAGTAAAGTATTAAGAAACTGTAACTACAAACCAGTGTGTGGATATGTGGTGTTTTTAAGACCCTTTTACGTATGCGCTGAATAAGCGCAACTTAAAAAAAGAATGCAAACTTTAGAAAATGATAAACGTGAACAAAAGTTCCTATTATCGGGAAATAGAGGCGTATAAACAGGAGGTTTATTCTCCATATAACTAGTTGGCAAACATTTAAGCAACATCACGGAAAATAGAATAATCAGAAAAATAATAATTATGAAATATGACTACTAACCCAAATCAAGCTGTATTGACAGGAAATGATGAATTGGGTTTAAAGAAGAAAACTGTTTTTCATTTGACTTGCCCGAATTCTAACTGTGAAAATGTACTTGACGTAACAAAAGTTAAGCAGAATACATATATCCAATGTAGTAAATGTAGCAATGTTACTTGGAATCCAGGTTATAATCCACCTTGGCAAGCTAAAACAAAGTATTTTATGTTTTCTTTAATTAGTGCATTAGCGATAGGAATATTTTCAACACTTTTTGTGAATTGGATTTTAAATAACGGAACAGAATCAAAGACTAATAATCTTGAAAAGACGGAAATAAACAAAGAATTATCAAATAACAAGATATGAGCATTAAAATTGGTGGAATTGACGTAACGGAATCAGTTATTAATTCTGAATATAGAATAAGCGTATTAGAAAAAGTTCTTGACTTACTAATGCAAAGAACGAGTGTTCCTATTACACAAAAAGAAATTGAAGATATTAGAAAAGTATCTTTAGATGAATTAGGTGTGAAATATCCCGAAGCTGGAATACATAAAAAATAAAAACGATTTGCCAACAAAGAACTGAGCTAAAAAACAACTCTTTTCTTAATAATTTTTTGACACTAGTATGCCAGGCATAATTTTTATAATTAAGCGTTTTTGGTTCATTATTTTTAGAGTTCACTTACGACTTAACCGCTAATACAGACACAAAAGTTGGATCATAAGGATGTCCTGATTTTGCAATTGCAAAACACTGTTTTAGCAGCTTGTTAGAAACGGCTATTAAGGCTAATTTCTTGCTCTTTCCTTTAGTTGTAATTCTTTGGTAAAGATCGCTGCAACCCTTGTTGTGTTTGCAAGCCGTAAATGAACATAAGAAAAGTAAGTTTCTTAACTTTCTGTTTCCAACTTTACTGATTCTGGCTCTGCCTCTTACACTGCTTCCAGATTCTCTTATTGTGGGCGTAATGCCTACATAACTACATAATTGTGAGTCGGTTTCAAATTTGTTAAATCCCCCCATTACATTCTTTTTCTATTGACAATAAACTAGAATTACTTCACTTCCTCCAAATGGTCATCCCATTCTTTAGATTTTGGGGTGTGGAGTTTGCCTTCGAGTTTGGCAACAATCATAGACACTGTGGCATCACCAGTCACATTCACCATGGTACGGCACATGTCGAGTGGACGATCGACTGCAAAAATAAGTGCGAGCCCGATGGCCAATTTATCCGCTGGAAAGCCAACCGATTCGAGGACAATGACCAACATCACCATTCCTGCGCCAGGGACAGCCGCACTCCCAATGGAGGCTAAAAGTGCCGTTAGAACAATGGTTAATTGATCGGCAAAGGTGAGATCAAAGTTCAAGGCTTGTGCAATAAATACCGCTGCGACGGCTTGGTATAAACTGGTGCCATCCATATTGATGGTTGCGCCAACCGGCAATACAAAACTAGAGACTTCTTTATCGACGCCCAAGTGCTCTTCTACACGTTCCATAGTGACTGGAAGCGTTGCTGCACTACTACTTGTTGAAAACGCTAATAACTGTGCTGGACTGATTTGTTTTAAAAACCAAATTGGATTCCGTTTGGTAATTACCGATACCAAAACAAGATAAAAACAAATCATCAAAAACAAACCACCGACAACCACCCCTGCATAAAACAGAAGCGCATATAATAATTCGGGATCTCCTGAAGAAACCACCACATTGGCCAATAATGAAAAGACGGCAAAAGGCGCCGTTAACATAATTAAATCAACCATTTTAAGGACCACATCATTTAATGAATCAAAGAAATCTTTGAGGGGTTTGGCACTTTTTTCGCCCACTAATAAGAGAGAAATCCCTAAAAACATGGCTAAGAAAATTACTTGAAGCATCAGTTTGTTATTGCTGAGTGCCAAAAAGGCATTGTCAGGAACCATCGCCTCCAGAAAATCTAAAGGACGGCTGGCTTGTTGGCGGCCTGCTTCTGCTATTTTTCCTTGTACCCCACTATCGTTGGCATAGGTTTCTGTCAGTTTTGCAATGGTTTCTGTAGAAACCCCCTCCCCAGGGTTTAAGGTATTCACCAAAATCAACCCGATACTTATCGCAATCACAGTGGTGAGGACATAAATAATAATCGTTTTGAGCCCAATCGACGCAAATTTAGAGATGTCTTTTAAGTCTGAAATCCCTTTAATGAGCGACGCTAAAATAAGCGGAACCGCAATTAATTTTAGAAGTTTTACAAAAATGGTTCCAATGGGTTTGATCCAACTCGCAATAAAATCGCCTCCGCCCTGTACTTCAAGCATTATAAAACCAAAGGTCACCCCTAACAGCATGCCAATTAATATTTTCCAGTGTAAGGCGAGTGATTTCATAGTTCTAAATTTAATGTTAGTGAACGAACCTAGGTACGATCCATCCGATAATTTCCATAAATATAGAAAAATTAAATATGAAATTTTGTCAGGGCTTCTATTTTAAGCTTTACTAAGCCGGTTTAAGAGCATAAAATCGGCAATCACTAAAGCAGCCATGGCTTCGACAATAGGCACTGCTCTTGGCACAACACAAGGATCATGTCGGCCTTTACCATGCATTTCAACCACATTACCATCTTTATCGATGGTGTCTTGTGCTTGCATGATGGTCGCAACGGGTTTAAAAGCAACATCAAAATAAATATCCATTCCGTTACTTATGCCCCCTTGAATCCCACCAGATAAATTTGTTTTGGTAGAACCATCAGCATTAAAGGCATCATTATGTTGACTCCCTTTGAGTTGAGTCCCTTCAAATCCACTGCCGTATTGAAAGCCTTTCACTGCATTAATGGAAAGCATGGCTTTTCCTAATTGTGCATGCAAACGATCAAACACAGGTTCCCCTAAACCTACAGGGACATTTTTAATGACACAGGAGATCACGCCTCCAATGGTATCCCCTTCTTTACGAATGGCTTTTATTTTTGAAATCATTTGTGCTGCCACTTCTGAATCTGGACAACGCACATCGTTGGTTTCAGCGTTTGCTACATCTAAATCTTTATAAGATTTATTAAGTGCTATTTCTCCTACTGAAGAGGTATACGCATTTATTTCAATTGTTTTCAGAAATTGTTTTGCGATGGCTCCTGCCACAACGCGACAGGCGGTTTCACGTGCCGAACTTCGTCCGCCGCCTCTATAATCACGTTGACCGTATTTTTCGGTATAGGTATAATCGGCATGACTTGGACGAAAAACGTCTTTTATATGGCTATAATCATTTGATTTTTGATTGGCATTTTGAATTACAAACCCGATAGGCGTTCCTGTAGTGATGCCTTCAAATATTCCAGATAAAAACTGAACAGTATCAGGTTCTTTTCGTTGGGTTACAATGGCGGATTGTCCTGGTTTACGACGGTCCATTTCGAGTTGAATGGCTTCAAAATTGATCGAAATACCTGCTGGACAGCCATCAATCCCCCCGCCGATTGCGGTTCCGTGAGACTCCCCAAAAGTAGTCAGTTTAAATATTGATCCGAATGCATTCCCTGCCATATACTTATCCTTAAGTGTTTAGAATGTAAAAGTAATTGTATTATTACAAAAACAAAAATTAGAGCACGACTAAGTGACGATTTTTTTACGAATTAAATAGAAATGCAATTTTGGAGTGCTTCTTCATAAATAGCTTCATAAAAAGGCACTATTTCATGAATATCAAATTTAGAGGCTGTGGCTTTCGCCCCTTTTTTAAAGGTTTCTAAAACGGCCTCATCTTTAAGAATTTTAATTGCATTTTGAGCCATTTCATCAACGGCTCCCACTGGACTTAAAAAACCAGATACCCCTTCAATATTAACTTCAGGAATCCCGCCAGAATTGCTTGAAATGACCGGAACTCCAGATGCCATCGCCTCTAAAGCTGCCAATCCAAAACTCTCCGTTTGAGAAGGGAGCAAAAATAAATCACTAAAACAGAGTATTTTATCGACTTCATTACTATTCCCTAAAAACACCACTTTATCTTCGATATCATAGGTTTTACACAGTTGCTCGGCTTGTTTTCGTTCCGGCCCCTCACCCACCATCATTAGTTTAGCGGGCATTTCTTTTTGAATTTTAAAGAATATTTCAATCACATCTGCTATGCGTTTAACGGGCCTAAAATTACTCACATGAGTGATGACACGTTCTTCAGGAAGCGCAAGCAGATCACGAGCACAGTCGGTAAAAGTGGTCTCATATTTATCGATATCAATAAAGTTTGGAATCACTTTAATTTCTTTATTTGTATTGAATAAACGCTGGGTATCTTCTTTTAAATTTTGAGAAACAGAGGTCACAGCATCGGATTTATTAATACTAAACGTCACGGCCGTTTTATAAAATGGATGGCTCCCTACCAACGTAATATCGGTGCCGTGTAGTGTGGTTACAATCGGTAAAACAATCCCTTCTTCGTGAAGCATTTTTTTGGCCATATAAGCGGCATACGCATGTGGGATTGCGTAGTGAACATGCAACACATCGATCTTGTGAACTTTGACCATATCCACCAATTTACTAGACAAGGCTAACTCATACGGTTGGTAATGAAACAACGGATAATCGGGGACATTAACTTCGTGAAAATGAACATTAGAACTCAATAATTCTAAGCGTACAGGTTGGCTGTACGTAATAAAATGTACTTGATGCCCTTTTCGGGATAGTTCTAAGCCCAATTCGGTCGCCAAAACACCACTCCCTCCAAACGTTGGATAACACACAATACCTATCTTCATATTATTCTATAATTGAT
Source organism: Formosa sp. Hel1_33_131 (assembly GCA_949499105.1). Taxonomy (GTDB): domain Bacteria; phylum Bacteroidota; class Bacteroidia; order Flavobacteriales; family Flavobacteriaceae; genus Hel1-33-131. The sequence continues at coordinate 103,286 of CATEFX010000010.1, forward strand.
TCGTAAATGAGATGTTGTATCTCCGTTCTAATATTTTCTTTCAAAAGCAGATTATTGTTAGAATCAGGAAATGTTCTGTTCGCCAAAAATACATAAACTATTTCTTCTTCTGGATCTGCCCAAGCATAGGTTCCTGTAAATCCAGAATGTCCAAAACTGGTCATAGACAAACAACCACAAGTGGGCCCTACATCTTCTAATTGAGGTTTGTCAAAACCGATCCCTCGACGGTTGTCTTGATCACAATAATGACAGGTATTAAAGGTCTCAAAGGTATTTGATGAAAAATACTGTTTGCCGCCATAGGTCCCTTTCTGGAGATACATTTGCATGAGCTTTGCCACATCATTGGCATTGCTAAATAATCCGGCATGACCGCCAACGCCCCCCTGCATGGCGGCTCCCATATCATGTACAGACCCTTGTACGGTATTATATCTGTAATAATCATCTTTTTCAGTGGGAACTAGTTGATTTTTTTTAAATTTCTCTAAGGGTTTGTAGGTTGAAAAATTGGCGCCTATTGATTTATAAAAATGCTGTTGTACCAATGCATCGAGAGGTTGATCGTAGTGATTTTCTAGAATCGATTTTAAAATATAATAGGGCAAGTCACTGTATCTATATTTTTTTTCCTCTAACAACTCAGAGGAGATAATTCGGCTTTGAATACTGTCTCTAAAATCGGTTCGCAAATACATGCGTTCGTTTACTTTGATCGAAAATTCAGTAGACTTATTTTTTCTATAAAACTTAGCGTTTGGCTTTTTAGTGATCGAATCTAAGGTCGATATATAAAAAGGAATCCACGGTTTTAGTTGTGCAAAGTGAGACAACATCTCTTGAACGGTAATGCCCTCTTTATTTGTCTTTTGATAGGCTGGTAACAATTCGCCTAAAGTAGACTGTAACCCAATCACGCCAGCATCTACCAGTTCCATAAGTAAAGGAAGTGTTGCTAATATTTTGGTGAGAGATGCGACATCATACAAATCATCGAAGTTCACCTTATTTGTATTTTTATAGGTGTGATGACCAAAATAATTTTCATAGATCACTTTTCCTTTTCTGGCCACTAAAAGTTGTATGCCAGGGGTCATTTTTTCTGAAATAGCATAGGATGCAATGGAATCAATTTTGTGTAAACGTCTTGAATCAATCCCAACAGATTCCGGCAATCCGAAAGTTAAACGATCGATTGCTTTTGTGATGATCCCATCACCAGCTTTGAAGTTTGAGCCACAACTCACAGATAATTTTCCTTTTGCTGGAAGCGCACCAAAAATAATTTGTGCGGCAGTTTGCTGTGCTATTGGACTATTTTGATAGGCCATTAGGATGCTTTCAAAATTAGCAATCGACTTCAAGTCATTTAGAGCATAGGGCTTTGAAAATACATTTAAAATAACCGTATTGGTGCGTGCAATTTCATAAAGCCAAACGAGTTCTTTATCTGTAAATTGATAGGACTTCCACGGATTGGCATTGGTGGTATGCAGCCCTACAATCACTGTATTGAACAGACTTAAAGCGCTTATAAGTTCGTCCAAATTATCGGCACTTACAGGGTCTACTTTAGAGTATTTGTTGAGCGTTTTTATAAAGGGTGTTGCATCCGCATTCCCCATAGTTACATACGCGATTTTGTGTAATTCTAATTTTTTGAGGGGCAATATTTCATTCTTATTTTGAACGAGTGTGACGGCATTTTCCATCAATTTTTGGTATAAAACGTCGTCTTTTTGACGGTTCAAATCGGCCACTAAATTAGTGGTTTTAATGGGTTTAAATTGATGCAAGCCAACCTTGTATTTAGCACTTAATATTTTTTTGACCGAATGTGCCAAACGTTCTTCTGAAATAAGCCCCGATTCTACAGCGGTTTGTAATGCTTCGACCCCTTGTGAGACCTCATTGGACATCAGCATCACATCATTTCCAGCCAAAAACGCCTGAAGGTCAATTTCGCCAGGATCACTAAAATTAGAAGCGCCTTTCATACTCAGTGCATCGGTAAAAATAAGCCCTTTAAACCCTAGTTTTTCTTTTAATAATTTGGTGACGATCGGATACGATAAGGATGATGGATAATCGGGACGTGAATCGAGGTTTGGCACATTTAAGTGTGCTACCATCACAGAAGATAATCCTTTTGAAAATAATTTTTTATATGGGTACAACTCCAAAGAATCGATGCGTTGTGCCGAAAAATTAATGGTAGGCAGCGTTTTATGTGAATCGGAGGCCGTATCGCCATGCCCTGGAAAATGTTTGGCATTGGCCAACACCCCCGCACTTTGCATGCCTTCCATAAACGCCATAGCACGATTTGTGACTTCTTCTTTATCTTCTCCAAAAGAACGGTTTCCTATAATCGGATTTTTGGGATTGGTATTGATATCCACCACGGGCGCAAAATTAAAATGAACCCCAATACGTTTGCAATGTTCCCCTATATGTTTTCCTGTTTGACGAATGAGGTCTAAATTTTTAATGGCACCCAAAGTCATATTCCATGGAAAGGCATAGGTAGAATCCAAGCGCATGCTCAGCCCCCACTCGGCATCCATTCCAACCAATAAAGGAATTTTAGACGCTGCTTGTAACTCATTGTTCAATTGGGCTTGTCGTACGGGACCTCCATTAGAATAAATAACACCTCCAATATGGTGGGTCGTGATTTGGTTGAGAATTGATTTTTTCGTGGCTTGATCTTGGTTAGAGAACACTTGAACCATGTACAACTGTCCTATTTTCTCTTTTAGGCTGAGTGAGTTATAGGTGCTATCGACCCATGTTTTTTGAAGCTCCAAATCTGAAGACTCCAGTGGAGAAGCAGTTTCTTGAGCTAAAAGTGACAATGAAAAAATGAAAAAATAGAGTGTAAAAAATTGGCGCATAAATGGTTTTAAAAATACGGACTTCAAATCTTATACCAAATTACTGTTTTTAAAAGAAACACAGAATGTTTTTGAGCGCAATTTTTATTTGTAAGAAAAAATAACATCTCTCAATTCAGAAGACATGTAATATAAAAAGACAACTTTGGGTTTATTTTAAACTTTGGTACATTAATTGTATATTCATTGAAAAAATAAAAATATCCAATTTATGAAAAATTACATGTTTACTGCCATTTGTATTGCGTCCTGCTTTTTCGGATACGCACAGTCCAAAAATTTCATTGATCAACCATATCTAGAAACCAACGCAAAAGTGGATTCATTAGTAAAACCCGATCGCATTTATTTATCTATTCTAATTCAAGAAAAAGAAGACCGCGATAAAACCTCCGTTGAAAAGCAAGAACGCGAAATGGCAAGTGTTTTGGAAGGCTTGGGTATCAATTTAAAAAAACAATTAAAAATTGAAGATTTAGCCAGTAACTATAAGAAATATTTCTTGAGAAAGAAAAGTGTTCTCAAATCCAAAGCCTACGAATTGATCGTTTATGATGGGCTCACGGCTAGTAAAGTTTTGATTCATTTAGAAGACAAAGGCATTTCTAATGTGCGATTAACAAAAACAGATTATTCAAAATCTGAAGCCTTGAAACTAATCCTGCGATCCAAAGCCATTTTAAAAGCAAAAGCACAAGCCATATCTCTTGTGGAACCTTTGGGTCAAGCCCTCGGAAATGCGATTTATATCTCCGATAAGTATTATCAAAATCGAAATTATTCGCAACGAAATGCAAAGATGAGCTTAGAATATGCCCCTAGTAATAACTTGGAAGAACCCATTGATATTGAATTTTCGGGCATTAAAATTGAAAGTGAAGTAAAAGTACGCTTTGCTATAGATTAATCTAATGGAATCTACAAACACGATTTTTTTTCAATATTACAAAAGCACTATTGGAGACTTGATCCTTGGGAGTTATGAAGATGAATTGTGTTTGTTAGATTTCCGTTATCGAAAAATGCGATCTGCGGTTGACATACGTATCCTATCGGGTTTAAACGCTGAATTTATTGACAAAGATACACCCTTTTTAAAATCCGTCCGACACCAAATTGATGCTTTTTTGAAAGGAGAACAAACGTCCTTTTCACTGCCTATTAAAATGATTGGCAGTCCATTTCAATTGAATGTATGGAACGCTTTACAAACAATCCCGTATGGAAAAACGATCTCGTATTTGGAATTAGCGCATCAAATTGGAGATAAGAATGCCGTCAGAGCAGTGGCCAGTGCCAATGGTGCCAATGCCCTTGCTTTGGTTGTTCCCTGTCATCGCGTGATAGGTTCCACCAATAAATTAGTAGGATATGCTGGAGGGCTGTCTTCTAAAAAGAAATTATTACAGCTCGAGTTAACACAGTCTCACAACCCTAATGAGTTACCTTTTTGGGAATCTGAAACCTCCTAATATTACACAAACCGACTGTGCCAACTTTCAGAAGCCGGGACTTCCCAAAACTCTAAGTATTCAGCCTTCGAGTTGACCAAGTTATTAAAGACTATAGTGTTTTTAGAAACCGCTTTGTCTTTGGCCATCTTTTTAAAATCAATTAAGGTTTTATAGGCAACGTATTCGCCTTGCTTGTAGGAAACGTTCATTTTATCCATCAAGTCGACCTTATAAGTGGTCTCTAGATCCTGAATAAATTTCACAGATGAATCGATAGAACAGCCTGTAGCAGCATTCATTTGTTGGTTCAAAGCAATCACAATAAACCGTTTGTATTTAATTTCGAAGCCTGCTTGTAAATCGGCGCCATGCGCAGTCCACCCTTCTAAAAATACAGTTAGTTTTTCAGTTATTTCTTCTAATTCTACTTCTGAAAATGAACGATTGGATTGGTAAATCCAAATTCGAGCAGTTTCGGGAAGGGTGTCAAAATTAACAAGCATTTATTTTAGGGTGTTAAGTGTTATAAATCGTTTGCATTGGCAATGAGCTCGGCAACATCCATGACTTCAATTTGACCTTCCGCTTTATTTTTAACGCCGTCCGTCATCATGGTATTACAAAACGGACATCCCGTGGCAATAATTTCTGGAGTGACTTCCATGGCTTGTTCCGTTCGTTCAATATTGATTTCTTTGTCGCCTTTTTCGGCATCTTTAAACATTTGTGCACCACCAGCCCCACAACAGAGGCCTTTTTTGCGACAATTTTTCATTTCCACCAATTCGGCATCTAACTTTTGAATCAAATCGCGAGGCGCTTCATACACGTCATTCGCCCTACCTAAGTAACAAGGGTCATGAAATGTGATGCGTTTGCCTTTAAATTTACCGCCTTCAATACTGAGGCGCCCTTCTTCTAGTAAGCTTTTGAGGAATTGAGTGTGATGCATCACTGCATAGTCTCCACCCAAGGAAGGGTATTCGTTTTTGAGCGTATTAAAACAATGTGGACAGGCGGTTACAATTTTTTTTACTTCATAGGCATTCAAGACTTCAATATTGGTCACCGCTTGCATTTGAAACAAAAATTCATTTCCGGATCGTTTGGCTGGATCTCCGGTACAGCTTTCTTCGGTTCCTAAGACCGCAAACTCAACCTTGGCCTTGTTTAGTAATCTTACAAAAGCCTTGGTGATTTTTCGGGCACGGTCATCAAAACTTCCAGCACAGCCCACCCAAAACAGTACTTCGGGTTGCTTCCCTGTCGCCATGAATTCGGCCATTGTAGGTACTTTTAATACGTCACTCATAATCTAAATATTAGTCATGCTGACCATCGTCAAAAACTTCGATCGTCACTTCTTTTTCTACTAAATCCGTAAATTTACCATTATAACGCGTTGCTTTTACTAAATGGTTATCAATCCAATGGTAATTTCCACCTCTTGGTTTTCCCATTAAAAGGCTGTGGTAATTAAACCCATGTTTTTTCAACCAGTTTTGTGTCACCTCTCTATGTGATTCTGTTCTGGATGTGAAAAAACAAATCATATGTCCTTCTTCATACCATCGGTTACAGGTTTCTAAAGCGTCTACAAAAGGCAAACAAGTGCCCATACGTTCTGGCTCTTCGTTAGGAACATCTTCCGTGATAGTTCCATCGATATCTATTAAATAATTTTTAACGCCGCCCGGGAGTACGGGACTCACAAGTTCTCCAGCTTCTACTTTTTCATGTAATAACTTGTCTGCTTCTTCTCTTTTCATAATGAATTTTTAGTGATATAATTTTAATCGTTTTTCCAGTTTAATCGGTCCATTTGGTTGTAAGGCCACGGGGCACCATTGTTTTCTATGTTAGACATCATCGTGTTGAGTTCCATAGGGGCCGCACTTTGTTCCATCACTAAATAGCGACGCATTTCCAGAATAATTGAAAGTGGATCGATACTTATGGGACAGGCTTCTACACAAGCGTTACAGCTAGTGCAAGCCCAAAGTTCTTCGTTTGTAATATAATCTCCTAAAAGTTGCTTACCGTCGGGGACAAACACGCCTTTATTGGTATCTATATTATTTCCTACTTCTACCAAACGATCCCGGGTGTCCATCATTATTTTACGTGGCGATAGTTTTTTACCTGTTTGATTGGCTGGGCATTCGCTTGTACAACGGCCACATTCGGTGCAGGTGTAGGCATTTAAAAGTTGGACCCAATTTAAGTCTTGAACATCACTAGCTCCAAATTTATCAGGGATTGACGCATCCTCTTCAGTAGTGGCAAAAGGATCAATATTCGGATCCATCATAAGCTTCACTTCGTTGGTGACTGCTTCCAAATTATTAAAGTATCCTTTTGGTTTTACGCTTCCGTAATAGGTGTTTGGAAAAGCTAATAAAATGTGTAAATGTTTCGAGTAATATAAATAATTTAAGAATACTAGAATCCCAACGATGTGCATCCACCAGGCGACTCTTTCAATTAGGTGCACATTATAGCCTTCAAACATTGGAGCAAAAAACTGACTGATTATGTTCCCAGAATTCGTGGATTGGAATTCCACATCGGTGGCATTCATTATGATAAATAACCCCATTAAAACAATTTCAAAATAGAGAATTAGGTTCCCATCTAATTTTGGCCATCCTTTCATTTCGGATTTCATAAAGCGTTGAATCTTCACGACATTTCTACGAAACCAAAAGATAATAACGGCGACAAATACAAGTGCTGCGAGGATTTCAAACGTTCCAATCAAAACACCATATAGACTTCCAATTCCTGAAAAAATACGGTGGGTTCCAAACAACCCATCAATGATGATTTCTAAAACTTCAATATTGATGACCACAAAGCCGACATACACTACAATGTGAAGAATTCCAGCAATTGGACGGCGCACCATTTTACTTTGGCCTAAAGCTATTCGGGCCATGTTTTTCCATCGAATTTTGGTCTGATCACTCGTATCAACATCTTTACCAAGATCGATATTCCGTTTAAGTTTGCTTATGTTTCGAGCAAAAAAACCAATCCCTGTAAAAAGTAATATTGCGAAAATTAAATTTGGCAAAAATTCCATTTGGTTAGTCGTTGTTGTTTTTTATTTCATTCCCCGCTGCGTCATACTGTTTTGCTTTTTTCCCAAATAAAGAAAAGTGCACATACCGTTTTGGGTTCAATTTCATGTCTTCCAAAAGCTGTTCTAATTGTTTGGTAGCTCCTTCAAGATTGTTGTATACACTTTCATCCTTCATGAGTTTTCCAACAGAACCTTCTCCGTTTTCTATACTACTTAATAACGTGTCAAAACTAGAGAGCGTTGATTTTAAATTCGCCATAATGGTCTCTAAATCCGAAGCAGCTAATGAACTACTGAGCGTTGTTAGATCTTCCGATATTTTATTAAAATTTGTAATCGTTTCTCCAATTGCAGACGTATTATCTGAAACTAATCCGTTTAAGGATTCTGAAGTGGATTTAAAAGACTCAATGGTTGTGCTAAGTTGTGCTAGACTTAACTTGATTTTTTTTTTGGTTTGCGTATCAAAAATCTCATTTAGATTGATCAATAATGAATCTGCACTCACCATCATGGTTTCCATTTTTTCTTGAAGTGGTGTTAAACGCTGATTCACCAAATCTGTAAGGCCCGGCTTAATATCAGAGGCTAAAGAATCACCAGATACTACTGTTGCAGCACCGTCAAATGCAGGTAAAATGGCAATGGCTTTCCCCCCAATAAGTCCGGCTTCGTATAATTGTGCTTTACTGTTTATTGAAAATTCAAAATCACTATCAATCAGCAGCGTCACTGTCAGTGAACCGGAGCGGTCATCTGAAAATTCAATCGATTGAACTTTTCCTATTTTATGACCATTGACCGTAACCGCAGCAGAGGGTGCTAGTCCCTCGACATTTTCATACACGGCAGTGATTTTTTTTGAGGAGTCAAGAATATTTTCTCCTTTTAAATAGTAAAAAATAAAAATGAAGAGTAAGATGCCTGAAATGACAAGAATGGCGGTTTTAATTTCTCTAGATAAATTCAATTTGATAGTTTTTTCTTCTTACAAATTTAAGAATAATATTGAAATAATTAGCGCTATTATTCTGTAGATTTTAAAGCGGTTTGAATTGCTATTTTTTGCCCATTTTTGTACGCAACTAAAAAAGCCGATTTATAGCCTTTGTCAATTGCAATTTGTTTTAAAGCGGTAATCGCTTCAAAACTGGGTGTATTGCCATAAAAATAGTGGTATCTCTTGTTTGATTTTTTTCTTGATATTCCATCCAAGCCATTAAAATTATAGGATTTTGTTGCTAATTTTTGGGAACCCGACGCAATTTGAACTTTAAAAATAATTCCATTCGCTTCATTTTTTGAAGTGTTGGAAATAGCATCGGAGTCCTCTGTTTCAGTTGAAGGTTTTAACTCTTCATTAGTAGTGGCCACTTCCACAATATCATCTGTATTTAATTTGGACTTATAATCTAATATTGCATCCGATATACTTTTCGAAATATTATTTCTCCCCACGGTAGAATTAAGATAATCTCCTTCAGATCTGTTTGTTATAAAACCGGTTTCAATCAAAATACTTGGCATATAGGTATTGTGTAACACCCAAAAACCCGCCTGTTTTACCCCTCTATTTTTCCGTTTAAGCTTATTGGTGAAATTATCCTGAACATAGCGTGCTAACAGAATACTTTGATCTAAATAGTCTTCTTGCATCAGTGTCAATCCAATCATGGATTCAGGAGAATTTGGATCAAATCCTTCATAATTGGTTTCAAAATCTTCTTCTAAAAAAATAACTTCATTCTCTTGCTGAGCCACTCTGAAGTTAGACTCGTTTCGATGTAGCCCCAATACATAGGTTTCAGTACCATAGGCATTAGAACTGTGTGCATTACAATGAATAGAGACAAATAAATCCGCATCTGCTTTGTTGGCAATTGCTGCCCGTTGTCTTAATTCTAAAAAAACATCTGTTTTTCTTGTGTAGATAACCTTAATATTTTTATATTTTTTTAAATTTTCACCTATTTTTAACACCATTTTCAAAGCAATATCCTTTTCTTTATATCCGAAATCGGTGGGTCTACCTGGATCTTTACCTCCATGTCCTGCATCTAAAACCACAACAAAAGGTTTGGTGTTGTTTTGTGAATCGGCTGTGAAAATTCCAAAAAGGAAACTGAAGATTAAAATGAGTTTTATTTGCTTTTGCATGTTGATTAATTTGCCTTTGAAACGAATGGTTAAAATATAAAAATCAAAAAAAAATATCCGTAACTTTGATTTTTCAAAAATCGAGCCAATAAATACAAAAATACCCCTAAAAGCATTGAAAACAAGAATATTTCAACTAGTTTTTACTTTAAGTTTTACAGTGTTTACTAACACTATAGGCTGGGCTCAGGACACTCCAAATTTGAAGCCCTCGAAAAAGGAGTTTCCTATAGAACAATTACTATCGGTTACCAATGACTCAATTCCAGATCAAGAACTCAAACAAATTGAAACGGATTCTATTTCCAATGACAGCCTTCAAAAACCAAAAGGACTATTAGATGGTACCATAACGTACAAGGCGACTGACTATACGTCGATTAATCAAAAAACGAAACAAATATATTTATACAACGAAGCTGAAGTCCTTTACACTGAGATGGAAATCAAAGCAGGAGTCATCATGATTGACTATGCCAATGACATCGTTTATGCAGGACGACTCAAAGATTCTCTTGGTGTCTACTCCCAATACCCCGTTTTTAAACAAGGAAGTGAAGTGGTAGAGCCGGATTCGATTGTGTATAATATGAAAACCAAAAAAGCCCTTATTTGGAATTCCAAAACAGAACAACAAGGGGGGCGAATTATTTCAGATTTAACAAAGAAAGAAAATGATTCGGTCTATTTTGTAAAGAGAGCTAAATTTACAACCTCTGAAAATATTGAAAATCCTGAGTATTATTTTTTATTACGAAAAGCCAAAGTGGTTCCAGGTAAAAAAATTGTGACAGGCCTCACTAACATGTTTATAGCAAATGTCCCGACTCCTATTGGGTTGCCATTTGCCTTTTTTCCACAATCACAAACGCGATCTTCTGGAGTGATTCTGCCCACCTTTGGTGAACAAAACAATCGTGGTTATTTTTTACAAAACGGAGGCTATTACTTTGCATTGAGCGATTATTTTGATTTAGCCACCATCGGCGATTATTACACCAATGGAAGTTATGGATTACGGCTCGAAAGCGATTATGGGATTCGGTATAAATTTAGAGGTAATTTAAGTTTTCGGTACGAAAACATCATCAATAGCGAGCGTGGATTTCCTGATTACTCAAAAAGTACGATATATAACCTCCGTTGGAATCAGAGCCAGGATTCTAAGTCGAGCCCAAACTCACGGTTCTCAGCATCCGTAAATTTAGGAAGTAGTACTTATTTCCAAGAATCTGTAAATCAAGTAAATTTAGCTAATTTTTTAAACAACACGCTTTCATCTTCTGTGTCTTATTCGAAAACATTTCAAACGGAACCTCAGGTAAATGTCAGTTTGACCGCCACTCACTCACAAAATACAAAAACACAATCTATCAACATGACCCTGCCAACTTTTCAGGGAAGTATTGATCGTATCTTTCCATTTGCGCCAAAAACGGGCAGTAAAAAAGGAGGTTTACAAAATATCAATTTACAATACAATGTTCGAGGAGAAAATCGAATTCAAACAACCGATAGCCTATTTTTTAAAGCGCAGATGTTTAGAGATGCAAAAGCGGGGTTTCAACACACCATCCCTTTAAGTACAAATTTCAAGCTTTTTAAACATTTGAGCATGAGTACAAGTGCTAATTTTAAGGAAAACTGGACTTTTAAAACCATTAGTAAGTCCTTTGACTCTGAATCTCAAGAGCTCATTACAGAAGACATCAAAGGCTTTGACTCGTTTAGAACGTATAACTTTAGTACCAGTTTAGGGACCACGGTCTATGGAATGTTTGAATTTGGTGATGATAAAAAAATTCAAGCGATCCGACATGTGATGCGCCCCTCAATTAGTTATAGTGTCAACCCTGGATTCGACCAATATTATGACTCCTACGAGGTGGTTAGTGCGGATGGGAAAACAACAAGTGATGTTGAATATACCCGTTTTGAGCAATCTCTTTTTGGGTCTCCAGGAAAAGTGTTTTCTAGTGGGGTTGGCTTATCACTAAGCAATAATCTTGAAGCCAAAGTGAGAGATCAAGACAGTACGGCTACAGAAGCTAAGAAGGTTTTTATATTGAATTCTTTAAATTTCTCAACCAATTACAATGTGGCTGGAGATTCTTTAAACTGGAGTCCTGTTCGTCTCTCCGGGGGAACGCAATTATTAGATAATAAAATGAGTTTGAATTTTGGAGCGACATTGGATCCCTATGCACTGGACAATAACAACACTCGAATAAATACGTTTAATATCGATAACGGCGGCAGTTTGTTTCGTATGACTAGTGCCAATGTAACCATGAGTTATAGTTTGTCTAGTGAATCTCTTGATTCTAAAGACGATACCAAAGACTCAGGAAGAGAACAGTCGCTTCGTAGTGGCGGACGTGACGATGATTTATTTGGAAAATCGCAAGACTTTTCGGACCAACGACTCAACTCAAAGGATAAAGATAAAGACGCCACGGCATCCGAATTGTATAATTATGTGCTTCCATGGAGTTTACGTCTGGCTTATGCAGTGAACTACAGTAATTCTAAGCGTCAGAGTGAAATTTCATCACATTCATTAATGTTCTCTGGCGACATCGAACTATCGCCACGCTGGAGTATTGGTGCCTCCTCAGGATATGATTTTAAAAATCATGGATTCACGTATACGCAATTGCGTTTTGAACGTGACCTAGAGAGTTGGCGAATGAATTTTTCTTGGATTCCATTTAGCAATCGAAGTTCATGGAATTTCTTTATCGGAATTCGTTCTAGTATCTTAAAAGATCTTAAATATGAAAAACGAAAACAACCCGACAAACAGTTATAAAACATACTAAAATATACTAAAATACATGAAAACGATTATTACTACCGACAAAGCTCCTGCCCCTTTAGGTCCTTATAACCAAGCTGTTTTGGTTGGAAACATGTTGTACACATCAGGTCAGATAGCGATTAATCCAGAATCTGGAGCGCTTATTTTGGACACCATTGAATTGGAAACAACACAGGTCATGAAAAACTTAGAAGCTGTACTCGAAGCCGCAGACATGAACTTTGAAAATGTCATCAAGAGTTCTATTTTTATTTCGGATATGAATAATTTTGCAAAAATAAATACTATCTATGGACAGTATTTTAATGAAGCAACTGCACCGGCTAGAGAAACCGTAGAGGTGGCTAACTTACCGAAATTTGTGAATGTTGAAATTAGTGTGATTGCAGTAAAATAATTGCCTAGGAATTTCGGGCAATTTCTGCATGGTATTTAACGAGACCTTCAATTGGTCGTCGTTCGAAATTACCGACTGTAAATCCAAATTCTTGTGCTACTTTTTTAATTTCGTCTTGCGTAAAAAATGCAATAGAACCGGCAAAATGAACTGGAACTGTTTTTAGTTCTTCTTTGTATTGCAGAATCATATTTTCCACAAATACACGGAATCCTTTTTTGAGTATTCCTTGTACATATTCTGACTCTTTATTCAAAATCATAAATTCTGCAAAGGTGGCCAAATAAGCATTTGGATTTGGTTTTTTATATAAGTTATTTTTAAGAACATCATCACTCACATCATATCGTGTTTGAAACACAAGTTTCATATCGTGGGGCATTTTATTAAAGTAGTAATCTCTGATAAGTTGTCGTCCAAAATAATTCCCAGACGCATCATCCATAATAGAATAGCCTAAAGAAATCACACGCTGCTCCACTTTTTCCCCATCATAATAAGAGCAATTTGAACCGGTTCCAAGAATACAAACTACTGCAGGACTGTGCGTAGTGCCAACGGTCGCATAAATTGCGGCATAAGTATCTTCTTTAACCTCTACTTCTGCATTTACAAAAATAGATTCAAGAACACCTTTCAGCATTTCTGTTGGTTTTTTTGTACCACACCCAGCACCATAAAAATAGACATGAGACACCTTTTGTTTATTTTTATAAATCACTGTATTCTCTTTGATGATCTCAAACGCTTCCGTTTTAGAAATAATGGCTGGATTCAAACCTTTAGTTCGTTGTTTATCAAACAACTGATCACCTGTTTTGGAGTCAATTGCAATCCAATCACATTTTGTAGAACCACTGTCAATTATAAAAATCATATTCTAAATGTATTAAAAAAAAACATACAGCTACTAAGTAACTGTATGTTTTTAGAAATCGTATAAATTATAGTACGCTAATGTACTGTGCTAAATCTACTAATTTAGAAGAGTAACCATATTCATTATCATACCAAGAAATAATTTTTACAAAGTTGTCATTTAAAGCCATACTTGCGTTGGCATCAAACGTACTTGTTTTTGTTTCTGATACAAAATCTTGAGATACAACTCCTTCTTCAGTGTAGCCTAAAATTCCTTTTAATTCATTTTCTGAAGCATGCTTGATTGCTGCCTTTACTTCGTCAAAAGAAGCACTTTTTTCTAAACGACATGTTAAATCAACCACTGATACATCAACTGTAGGGACTCTAAAAGCCATACCTGTTAATTTTCCATTTAGTTCAGGAATTACTTTTCCAACTGCTTTTGCAGCTCCTGTAGAAGCTGGTACAATATTGTTAAGAGACGCACGTCCAAGTCTGTAATCTTTTCTTGAAGGTCCATCGACTGTAAACTGAGTCGCTGTTGCAGCGTGCACAGTTGTCATAAGGCCTTCTGCAATTCCAAAACTATCATTAAGTACTTTAGCAATTGGCGCTAAACAGTTTGTGGTACATGATGCGTTAGAAACGATCGTATGGTCTGCAGTAATTTCTTTGTGATTCACACCCATTACAAACATTGGAGCATCTGCAGAAGGAGCAGAAATAGCGACTTTTTTAGCGCCTGCAGTAATATGCTTTTGAGCGCCTTCTAAATTGGTAAAAATTCCAGTACAATCTAAAACAACATCAGCATTAACTGCATCCCATTTCAAATCTTCTGGATTACGTTCCGCAGTAACACGAATTTCGTTTCCATTGATAACTAAGTTTCCGTTTTTGATATCGATGGTTCCGTCGAACTGACCATGAACAGAATCATACTTTAGTAAGTAAGCTAAATGCTCAACATCTAATAAATCATTAATTCCTACAACTTGAACATCTGGGCGGTTTGCAGCAATACGAAAGGCAATTCTACCAATTCTACCAAAACCATTAATTCCAATTTTTACTTTTGACATTTTTTTTAATTTAATTAATTGTTATTTAAGTACTCATGATATCAGAAACTCTTAAAAGTTCTGCATCGATTGTTGAATCTCCTTTGATCGCTTTATCGATAGGATATAATTCAATTTTATTATTTACAATTCCAACCATGTAATTTTTCTTTCCTTCTAGTAATGACTCCACAGCTTTAACCCCCATTCGAGACGCTAAAACGCGATCAAAGCACGATGGTGACCCACCACGTTGCATATGACCAAGAACAGAGACTCTGACGTCGTATCCATCTAAATTATCTTCGACATAGTCTCTCAATTCAAATACATTTTTCCCTGTTTTATCGCCTTCGGCAACCACTACAATACTGGAAGATTTTCCAGTATGTCTGCTTTTTTCTAAAGATTCTAAAAGACGGTCTAAACCTAAATCTTCTTCGGGAACTAAAATTTCTTCAGCACCAGATCCAACGCCTGCATTAAGTGCAATATGGCCAACATCTCTACCCATTACTTCCACAAAAAACAATCGTCTGTGTGAACTAGCAGTATCTCTAATTTTATCAATAGCATCAACAGCCGTGTTTAGTGCAGTATCAAATCCTAATGTAAAATTAGTTCCAACAATATCGTTATCTATAGTACCTGGGATACCAATCACTGGAAAATTATATTCTTCATTGAAAATCATCCCTCCCGTAAAGGTTCCATCACCTCCGATTAAAACGAGTGCTTGTATCCCCTCTTTTTGAAGTTGATCGTACGCTTTTTTACGGCCTTCCTTTGTTCTAAATTCCGTCGATCTGGCAGACTTTAGAATAGTTCCTCCTTTATTAATGATGTTATTAACACTTCGGGCGTCTAAGAATTTAAAATCTCCTTCAATCATTCCCTCGTATCCTCGATAGATACCAACACATTCAATTTTATGAAAAGCACATGTTCGTACCACAGATCGAATTGCCGCATTCATTCCTGGAGAATCTCCGCCGGAGGTTAATACACCAATTTTTATTATCTGATTTGTCATATGTTATATTACTTTAATTTGTAAATCTACTAAACTTCTATCTTATAAAAACCTAAGTTTATGTGATTTTTTAAAATTCACTTAAACTCAAACGTTTTCGTTAACAACTAATTGACTTGAGGGATGTTAAATTCAATTATTCGTAACTATCCAGCTAGTATTTTATTTAAAATTTATATACTCCGGAAGAGAAGAATCATCAATTGTAGGATCTTCATTTACACTATCTTGGTCACCATTTTTCTTAAAAAGTGCGGTAAAGAGTTCTCTAAGGTTATCAAATTCAATGTTATAGGACAGCCCTAGGCCCTGTGTATACCCAATTTGTTCTCCAAAATTTTGAATACTATTTTCTCTATTGAAAAATTTTAGGGATAACGTACGATCTTCGTTTAGTAAGACCTCCACTTCAAAATCTCCAGCAACCGTTGTTTCGCTGACACCACCAACTGGCACCCCAACTTTTCCATTGACAAGGATATTATCGCTTAATTGGGTTGCAAAAGTCAACCCAACACGGCTATCTGTTTCATATTCTGGAGTGTTATCTCCTAAATCTAAATCAATTCCTAGTTTTACTTTGTTTTCTTCGTCTGCAAAAAGCTCATTTAATAGACTTGTAACACCATCGGAAACCAATCCAAAGGCATCTTGAGAATCGAGTGTTAACTCACTTCTAAAAGCGCCTGTTGCTAACAAAGACATTGCTTGAAATTCACGTTTATCTTTATCTCTTAATTGATCTGCCAACTCGCTGTTAAGAGTTGAATTTATACTCGGGAACCGAATGTCAAAATTTAGATTGGGCTGTTCTAATTCCCCTGTTAAGTGAATTTCAACTTCCGTTGGGATGCTCTGGTTGATAGGATTATCTAACAACGTAGAAGGATTAACACTTATTCCATCATACAACGCTTTAATATCAATTTTTGCTTTGAGTGGATCGCCATCCCATGCCAGTGTTCCATCTTTAATAAGTTTAAATTTTTTCTGAATGAACCGTCCAAAAGTAAAGTTATAATCTCCAGACAAGACGATAAAATCACCAAACATTTTAAATTTACCATTGGTATTTATTTGTGCCAACATACTCCCGTTTCCACGCCCTAGTATCGAACTCCCCGTTTGTTTATCAAGAATAATTTCAATTTCTGCATTGTCATTCACATCCAAATTAAACTCCATTTCAACTCCCTTGACATCGTCGATCACAAAAGTATCTCCAATGTCCTGTTCCAATTTTTCTTGTGGACTTAAAAAATGGATATAAGATGTTTCGCTTAGAACTTCATTATCACTAATCGGGATTTTAAAAATGGTTCCCTCAGACGTTGTTACATTTGCCTCTATAAACATCTGATCCATAGGGCCTGAAATATGAACATTACCATCAACAAATCCGGTTCCAAAGTAAAGTGATTCTTCTGATTCTTCGGTATTGAGAACCAATAAACGCTTTGAATCTATATTTAAGTCAAGGGACCAATTATAGAAATTAACATGGCTGAGTCTACCATTTAAAACACCTTTTGAACGGAACTCTGAATCAATGAGTTGGGAGGCATTAAATATAAAACTTTGCTCCAAAAGGTTGATAGTCGTGTTGTTTTTAAATTCATAATCAACATTTAAATATGGAATCGATAGCCCGCCTTGATTGAGCTTTAAACTACCATTAATTTGCGGCTTTTGAAGTCGACCACTCACAACAGCATAGCCCGAAACGTCCCCTCGAATATTTGTTACAATTCCTTTCCCAAAAGGACCTATAGGATCTAAAATAAAATCTTTAAAATTAATGTCTAAATTTAACTTTGGATCGTTTCCGGAAACATCTAATGTGCCGTAAACAGACAACGATTCATTGGTGTCATTTAATAGTGACATTTTAATATTATAATTAGTCAAAGACGCATCGCCAACAATGTTCGAGTTAAAAGACCCTAAGTTAAAGTCATTTACTTCAAAATCATCAATTATAAGGTTCGATTTTGGAAGATAAACGCTTTCTAGTTGACTGATGGACAGTTTACCATTTATGTTTCCGCCTAACTTTAAACTATCTATTGAAGGCGTCACTTTCGCTAAATCAACATTTTTAAAATCAAGATCTATCGTCTTGTTTTGAAGTCCCTTAATCGCGGCATTTAACAAAATCTCTTCATCTGCATATGACATTTTTAAATGATCAAATAGGATTTCATCAAAAGATCTGTCAAACACAATTTTGTTTTGTTTATTTTGTGAGGCATTGATCAACCAAGGTGTATTTTTAAAGGTCGCATTTGATTTTTTGAACCCAACAACGGATTTATTATTCTCATCTATTGTATAGTATAAATTTAAATCAAATTCATCTGATAATTTTTTACCTCCTTTAAATTCTGACTTCACATATAGTGTGTCATTTAAAGTGACATTTATCAAACTAAATTTAGAAGCCTTGTAATAAGGGGTCGCTAAACTGTCAATCTCAATGTAAGAATTAAATAAGGGGTTGTCATTAATAAGTTGAACTTCAATTTTATTAGCGAAAAACTCTTCTAATTTTATATTAGGAGATCGAAATGTTAGTTTAAATTTTTTGGGGTCACTTTCCACACGTCCCTTGGTGAATGTATTCGATCCTAATTTTAGTTGAGGCGAAAAAATTTCGACTATTTTATTATATATTTTAAAATTAAAATTTATGAACTGGCCGTCTTTCACTTTAAAAGGAACAAATTTAGTATAGATATCTCCAAGTGCATTTTTTAGTAAATTCGGTAATTCATTAATCGCGAATTTTCCTTTTAAATAGCCTTGAACGATTTCGGGAGAATTGACTTGAATCGTTCTTTCGTTACGGGTATCAAATTGAGATGTAATCTGAAAATCTTTAAAATCATAACGGTCATTTTTATTTTGATAAAGCGCATTTTTAAAGCGTATAGCGCCATAGACATCGTCAATCGTAGTCCCTTTCATATCCACCGTCATTTGACCTCTCAAAACTGAAAGCGTATCTCGCTTTACAAATTTCATCGCATACAAATTGGCATGCTTTATCGCGGCAGAAAAATCATAAATATTTTCGTCTTTAGAAAAATCTACTAGGCCCTCAAAACTAAATTCTAAGTTAGGATCTGCAACGTTCAATTCCCCATTAAAAACTTTATTTTTAACGACACCCAAAACCTCTAAATCAGTATAGATATAATTTCGAAACGTAAACGAATCAAAAGTGCCACTTATATTAGAATTAATATTTTCTTTGGTAAATCCACGCCCCTCCACTTTTAAATTTGAAGACACCAACCCAATCAAGGGGTTTTCAATTAGGAGTCCTAAATCAAAATCTGAAAATTGTATGTACCCGTTATAAGATGCCGTGTCGATATCAGCGACTTCATCTAAATTTAAATCTAAAGAAAGTGCTCCAATATCGGTATCAATATCCATTTTTGCTTCCACAACTTCGCTCGTCACTCTGGCAGTGCCATGAATTTCAAAACGTCCTAGAGATTTAAGACTTGAAGGAATTATATTACCTAAGACTCTTGGTAAAAGGGTTTTTAATTCTGTATAGCTTGACGAAATTGTTTGAAACTCGCCATCCATCTCAAAGTTGTCAGGGGCTGAATTAAACAAGTTTTTAAATTGAACCTTGCCCTTAATATCTGTATTCCGGTTTGTTTTTAAATCGAACGTATCAAAGACTAAATTATTTAAAGTCCCTGAGAAGCTCGTATTTATAATCGCGCTCTGATTCGATCCAAACTCATTGTATAATTGATTGAGTTCTTCTAAATCGATCGTACTTTTATTAAAGTGACCCGATATTTTAACCTTATCAGAAAATTCATTAAAATCCACACGGTTATAATCAAACTGAAGCTGCCCAATTAAGAATGATTTATCGCTTTTAAGTTCCAATTGATCAAACTTCATTTGGGACAACGTATAAGAAAAATGCGTTTGAAAATCTTGAAGTTTAACCCCTCTTGAATCTTCAAAATTTAAGCTCTTTACAAACACATTAACATCCACTCCTAAAATTGAAAAATCAGTCGCATGCATATTAAGTTCATGAAAATCCAAAACAGTAGGGGTGTTTAAGTTTTCATCGTCATATAAAAAACGACTCTTATTTATGTAAATATCACTCGATGACAAAAGAAATTTATGGATCTCTTTACGAGAGTTTCGTTTATCAAATTTAGCAATAAATAGATCTAAATTGGTATCACTATCCCCTAGATATTTATGAATATGGAACGAAAGATCATATAAATCAATCGCTCCAAAAATAAGTTTATGGTCTGATATTTCAGGAAAACTTAAAATAGAGGTGTTTAATTCCGCTACTGAAATCAGCGCAGCATCACGATGGTCTTTGATGAGGATGTTTTTGAGTTCAACATCGCCATTAAATTGAAGTCCAACTTTTTCAATTTTTATATCAGTCCCATAGGCCTCATTGATTTTATGGGTCGCATAACTCCCTAGTCGCGTTTGTACGCTTGGAATCGATAACACCATCACCAAAACGATGAAAAACAACAGAATTGTTGCGACACCTTTTATGAGTATTTTGAGATTTTTATTGATAGTTAAATTCGGTTATTTAATTTATAATGCAACTATTTCCTTAAAATTTAAACTCTCCAAAGCATTTATTTTAGTGCTATTTTTTTTATTTCTTTGCAGGAGTCTAATTTATGGATAAATTTATTAAAAATTAAACGAATATTATCACTAAATCGTATTAATGAGTACACAAAAAATATACATTTTAGGAATTGAATCGTCTTGTGATGACACCGCTGCATCCATACTTTGTAATGGAAAAATACTAAGTAATGTTGTTGCTAATCAAGCAATTCATGAAACCTATGGAGGAGTGGTCCCTGAGCTGGCATCGCGAGCGCATCAACAAAATATTGTTCCTGTGGTGGATCAAGCAATAAAACAAGCGGGGATTTCTACGTCAGATCTTGACGCTGTTGCATTTACACAAGGTCCTGGTTTAATGGGATCTTTATTGGTTGGCACTTCATTTGCGAAATCTCTCGCCTACGGACTCGACATTCCTTTGATTGATGTGAATCATATGCAAGCCCATATTTTAGCACATTTTATTGATAAAGAAGGGTATGAAAAACCTGAATTTCCATTTTTGGCACTGACTATTTCTGGGGGACACACACAAATTGTGCGTGTGGAGGGTTACTTTAAAATGACGGTGATTGGCGAAACGATTGATGATGCAGTTGGAGAAGCCTTTGATAAAAGCGGAAAAATTCTTGGGTTAGGCTACCCTGCTGGCCCTGAAATTGATACGCGTGCTAAACTCGGAAACCCAAAAGCGTTTAAATTTACCAGACCAAAAGTGGCTGGACTCAACTTTAGTTTTTCGGGTTTAAAAACTGCCATCTTATATTTCATCCAAAAACAAGTCAAAGAAAATCCGCAATTTATTGTAGAAAACTTGAATGATATCTGTGCATCGATTCAGTATACGATTGTTGGTATTTTGATGGATAAACTACAATTAGCCGTTAAAGACACAGGGATTCATCGCATTGCAATTGGTGGCGGAGTTTCTGCGAATTCCGGCATAAGAGCGGCGTTGAAACAAGCCGAAAGTCGTCACGGATGGCAAACACACGTCCCTGCATTTGAATTCACAACAGACAATGCTGCGATGATAGCAATGGTAGGCTATTTGAAATTTCTAGAAAACGACTTTGCAGATCAATCCATTATGGCCACGGCCCGACTTAAAATTTAAATTCCATGCAATTATTCTATAATTCAGAACTCAATGCATCTACAGAAACATTTAACTTTTCTAAAGATGAAAGTCGTCACATTGTAAAAGTATTGCGTAAAGCGACTGGAGATCTTCTGAAAATTACCAATGGTAAAGGCTGGATGTTTGAGGCCGAGATCGTAATTCCAAACCATAATAAATGTGTGGTTACAATCCTAAATTCAACATTCGAACCCTCAAAGGACTATACTGTTCATCTGGTGGTGGCGCCAACAAAAATGAACGACCGCTACGAATGGTTTATCGAAAAAGCAACCGAAATTGGGGTCACTAAAATCACACCAATCATCTGTCAAAATAGCGAGCGAAAGTTTATCAAAACAGAACGCTTTGAAAAAATTTTACAATCAGCAATGAAACAATCGCTGCATTCTTACTTGCCTGTTCTAGAACCCGCCATTCGTTTTTCTGACTTTATAAAAATTCCTCAAAAAGGATCTACTTACATTGCACATTGTGCAGATGGCGAAAAATCATACTTTAAAGACCAACTAAAACCTGGCGCTTCCATTACCATCCTCATCGGTCCAGAGGGCGATTTTAGCAGTCACGAAATAGAATCGGCTTTGAATCACCACTATATTCCTGTATCTTTAGGGGCGTCGAGACTTCGCACCGAAACGGCTGGAATCGTGGCCTGTCATACAATTCAACTCTGTAATGAATAAACACTTCATCTCTATACTTTTGATTTTGGGCTTTCACTTCTGTGGTAGTCAAAATTTAGCGGTTTTAAAATATGATGGTGGCGGGGATTGGTACAGCAATCCGACAGCTTTAAAAAACTTAATTCAGTTTTGTAATTCTAATATCCAAACGGCGATGGACTCAAAGCCAGAAACGGTAGAAGTGGGGAGTGCTGCTATTTTTGAATATCCGTTTCTTCACATGACGGGTCATGGAAATGTTGTATTTTCTGATGCTGATTCACAAAACTTAAGAACTTATTTAGTGTCTGGTGGATTTTTACATATTGATGATAATTACGGTATGAAACCCTACGTTTTAGAGGCCTTAAAAACGGTATTTCCAGATAAAAAAATATCTGAAATCCCATTAGACCACCCCATATATAACACTGCATTTTCGTTTCCAAAAGGGCTGCCAAAAATTCATGAACACGATGGTTTATCGCCCAAAGCACTGGGGTATTTCCATGATGGAAAACTGGTATTATTATTTACGTATGAAAGCGACTTAGGCGATGGCTGGGAAGATTCTAACGTGCACAATGACCCCGAAGCGGTCCGATTAAAAGCTTTGAAAATGGGAGCCAATATTGTCAAATACGCTTTTGAAAACTAAATCAATTATGCAGTTAAATCACTATACTACAACGTTTTCAAAACACACTTTTCCGATCATTTTAATAAGTGATAATGTATCCCATGCGGCCAATATAGGGAGCCTGTTTAGAACCGCCGATGCCTTTGGAGTACAGCATTTAATCCTTGGTGGGAACCCTATTGAGTTAGGACGGAAATTCACCAAAACATCGCGTGCCACCGAACACTCTGTTTCGTTTGAACAGACCGAAACTACCCTCGAAAAAATTAGAGAATTAAAATCTCAAAACTACACGCTTATTGCGCTTGAGATCACTGAAAAAAGTCGCCCAATTTCAGAACTTGAACTCCCAAATGACAGTAAAATAGGTTTCATTATTGGCGATGAAAAACACGGAGTTTCTGCACCCATTTTAGAGGTTTGCGACCATAATGTCCACATTGAAATGTATGGACAAAACAGCAGTATGAACGTGGTTCAAGCGACCTCTATAGGGTTGTATGAACTCACTAAGAAACTAGCACTTAATTCCTAAAATACACGTGAATAAAGATTTACTACACATTGATATACAGGGATTTATAACTAAAAATATCGGTTCAAATATTCCAGAATTAATTCTAAAAGGAACCCCATTTGAAGGCCTTGACATTAAGGAACTCATTGAACAGATTGAAGCAAAAAAAAAGTGTGAAACGAAACTAAATACTTGGTTTGAAACACCTTCTGTATATTACCCTAATAAATTAAACATTGAGCAAACCTCATCCGAAACGACAGCGCTTATTAAAAGTAAGCTTATCGGGGGTGAATCGATTTTGGATCTAACTGGGGGGTTTGGGGTGGATAGTTATTATTTCTCAAAACAATTCCAATCAGTAATTCATTGTGAAATGAATCCGAAACTGGCTCAAATTGCGACCCACAATTTCAATGTTATGGGTGCTAAAAACATCACAACACTGACCAAAGATGGGATTGAGTTCTTAAAATCATGCCCCGATACATTTGATTGGTTGTATATAGACCCTTCTAGAAGAGATGCTCAAAAACATAAAAAATTCTTGATGGATGATTGCAGTCCAAATGTCACCACCCATCAAGATTTATTTTTTAAGCATGCCAATAACATACTCATTAAGCTATCGCCTATGCTCGATATTAGTGTTGGAATTTTAGCATTGAAACAGGTGAAATCCATTTATATAATTGCGGTTAAAAACGAGGTTAAAGAATTGTTGTTTCACCAAGAAAAAGGCTTTGAGGGGCGTGCGACCATTCACACCATCAACAGCCATCCTAAGGGCGATGAACACTTTTCCTTTGAATTATCTCAGGAAGGACATGCAGCAGCCACATTTAGCGCCCCAAAAACCTACCTGTATGAACCAAATGCAGCCGTGATGAAGTCTGGAGCGTTTCAATTAATTTCTCAGCAATTTGGACTTGATAAGCTAGACCTCAACACCCATTTATATACCAGCAATGATAGGATCGCAAATTTTCCAGGAAAAATCTATACGATTTCCGAAACGCATCCCTATCAAAAGAAATCTTTAAAAAAGAGGATTGGCGGCTTGAAAGCGAATGTGAAAACACGAAATTTTTCTGAAAAAATTGAAACGCTCAAATCAAATTTCAAGCTGACGGATGGGGGCGATTTGTATTTATTTTTCACAGCATCGAATGGGAAGAAAATTGCTGTAATTGGTCGGTTAGCACCCTGCTATTGATTTTAGTTAGATTAAAGTCAAGTACTAGACAACTAAACGAATAAGCAGTTTCTAAAAATACCTTGAAGTCTGTTTTTTATAATCTAAATAGGGGGTACCAAATTGATATTCCAAAAATGCTTCTTCTTCTTTTAAAACCTGGTGCATGTAGCATATGTAAATTAGAATGCCGAGTAGAAAGAATACATTCATAAACAAAGTCAACAGTCCAGTTAGGAACAAATAAAGCCCTATTTGAATGGGATTTCTAGAGTAAAAATAGACCCCTTTTCGGTGTAGATGATAATCATCATTCTTTTGGCTGTTGTTTCTTCTCAATTGTGTATGTAGTCAAATAAAAATGAACTTTTTCGCTCAAAATTTAAGAGAGGTTTATGCTAATTTAGTTAAAAATTTTGATACTGTTTTTTTCTAGCTTTCAAAGTGCTATTTTTTGTCA
>CATEFX010000011.1 GCA_949499105.1 Formosa sp. Hel1_33_131
GTAATGTTTTGAGCAATTAAATCTTCAGCTACTGCAATAAAGTCATCATAAATACGTTGTCGCTGTGTTTTCAACCCAGCTTGGTGCCATTTGGGCCCATACTCGCCACCGCCACGAATATTAGCGAGGACATAAACGCCTCCTCGTTCTAACCAAAGCTTACCACGAACGGCCGAATAACTTGGATTCAAGGAGATTTCAAAGCCACCATAGCCATATAAAAGTGTAGGGTTTTTGCCATCCATTGTTGTACTTTTTGCACGCACAACAAAATACGGCACTTGGGTACCATCTTTTGAAGATACAAAAAATTGTTCACTGACCATACTGTCAGCATCGAACCAACTTGGTAAAGATTTCGCTATAGTTTTGTCACCAGTTGCAGTGTTAAAGGTATAAAGGGTGTCCGG
This sequence comes from Formosa sp. Hel1_33_131, assembly GCA_949499105.1. Taxonomy (GTDB): domain Bacteria; phylum Bacteroidota; class Bacteroidia; order Flavobacteriales; family Flavobacteriaceae; genus Hel1-33-131. The sequence goes on from CATEFX010000011.1 coordinate 411, forward strand.
ATTGAGAAAGCTTTCGGCAGAAATAAAGGCAATATCTTCTTTCGGGTTAGTATTACCAATTGAAACTGACCCATTCTCAGGAAAGGGTAGTTTTTTAGACGTCCATTTTTTACCATTCCAATCAAATTCGAACGCTGCGCCACTAACATTGCGATAAATACTCAACAACACTTTAGATTTTGTGACACCCAAATTACCCATTGACGACTTTTCATCGGGGCTAAACACCAGATTAACATCGTTGATTTCGCCGTTTTCCATAAAATCATAAACGTTAAAACTTACTAAATCACCGGTATTAAACCCACGCCAAGCTTCATTTAATTTTAAGAGGAGCTGTCCTTTATGCTCGCCATTAATATCTGATTTTCTGGGCAAAGGGAATTTGACTTTTTTGTAAGTGCTGCCATTAGCCTGTCGACTAAACCAGTAGGTTTCACTATCGTAAAAGCTTATCGCTCGAGTTGTTATGATTTCACGACGGCCATCGCGTAACTCTAGAGCGCTCCCCCAATAGCCGACATCAGACTTTTCACCACGATCAATTTCAATAGCGCTCGATAATGGACTGCCACGCTGCCAAATTTTCGCAACCATAGGGTAACCAGAATCGGTCATGGTGTTATCACCAAAATCGATACCAATGATAATCGAATCTTTATCAATCCAATCCATGCCGCCCTTACTTTCAGATGTGACAAAACCGTTTTTAACAAATGATCGTGTTTTAGTATTGAACTCTCTAGTGACCGTTGCATCTTTACCGCCGTCAGAAAGAGCAATTAAGCAACGTTCATAATCAGGCGACAGACAATTATTGCCTTTGTATACCCAATTTTTATTTTCACTTTTTGCTAATGCGTCAATATCTAAAACAGTTTGCCAAACGGGAGATTCTGTCAAATAACTGGCTAAAGTAGTTTTTCGCCATAGCCCTCTAACATGTTGCTCATCTTGCCAAAAGTTATGAACTTCTCCTCCGCGATAACTAACATAAGGGATTTTATCCTTACTATTAACAATATCTAGCACTTCATTATTCATTTTTTCAAACAGAGGATCAGCCATTAAGCGTTTTAATGTGCGAGCATTCCAATTTTTAACGTCAGTTAAGGCCTGCTCTCCGAGTACTTCTTCAAGATATAA
>CATEFX010000012.1 GCA_949499105.1 Formosa sp. Hel1_33_131
AAAAGCTTCTTGGTGTTTTCTGGGTTAGGTCTAACAGCTAAATTTGAGCCTTGAACCGTTTCGTCAATTGTTTTCTCCATAAGTTTTTCAAAATCCATTGAAGGACACTAAGTGTGCAAAGATACAATAAATTTATTTTTTCTGACAAAGTGTCAGTGTTTTCGTTTTTTATTTTGATTTGACGAAACAAACTACTTTATTTGAAAAAAATTAGCCTAAACAATAGAGCATGTATTCATTTCAAACCGTATTAAGTAAAATACAGTTAGCAAAAACCACCGATTTCGGAGACTTATTTAACGATTCGATAGTATTGTTTAAAAAAGTTTGGCTTCAAGGGCTTCAACTTCAATTGTTTTCGTTCTTAATTATGTTACCATTTATCATCTCGTTTTATGGCCCTTATCTTAAACTGGCTTTAGACAATTCATCCAACGGGCCGCTAGACCCTGCTGTTTTAAGTCAGTCGCTTATAGAAGAGTTTGGAAGCTCTTTAGTATGGGTTTATGTATTGATGTTAACGCTTAGCATCGTCTCTTCGTTGATGTATCTAGGTTTTTTTAGAATTATAAAACGAATCGAGCTTGGGCAGTCCTTTTCAGTCACCGATTTTTTCTACTTTTTCCAGAAGTCGTTTATCGGAAAAGCATTCGTATTTTTATTAGTCTATGTGGGGATTGCTATTGCAGCGATCTTACTTTGTTTGTTGCCAATCCTATATGCCATCATTCCGCTTATGTTTATGCTTCCGATATTTGCCTATAATCCCAATTTGTCGATCACGGAAGTTGTGAAAGTTGGATTTGCACTTGGGAATAAAAAATGGGGCATTGCCTTTTTAACCTTGGTGCTCAATGGGATCCTAATATATGTCGTAAGTTTAGTAACTTTCGGACTCGGGAGTTTGTTTTTTAGCTGTTTTTTATACCTTCCTCAGTATATTATCTATAAAAATGTAATTGGATTTGAGAGCCCTGAATCAGAGCCTCAATCGGTTGATTTATAAGTTTTTAAATTAACACTAATCCCCATTAGAAACGGCTGCTGTTTAGAGTCGCTTTTTGATTTGTCGAAGAAATAAAATAAAGAAATAAAAAAAATCATCTACATTTGTACCTCTCTAATAATAAGATATGGCTAAGAATTTAGTGATTGTTGAGTCCCCTGCGAAAGCAAAGACTATTGAAAAATTTCTAGGAAAAGACTTCAAAGTTGAATCTAGTTTTGGGCACATCGCCGATTTGCCTTCCAAAGAACTGGGGGTCGATGTGGAAGGCGATTTCAAACCAAAGTATGAAGTATCAAGCGACAAAAAATCGGTTGTGAGCAAGTTAAAAGCCTTGGCGAAAAAAGCTGAAATTGTTTGGTTGGCAAGTGATGAAGATAGAGAAGGGGAAGCCATTGCGTGGCATTTAGCCGAAACCTTAAAATTAGACAAAGCCAAAACAAAGCGAATTGTATTTCATGAAATCACAAAAACAGCGATTGAAAATGCGGTAAAAAACCCGCGTGGTATAGATTATAACTTAGTAGATGCCCAACAAGCACGACGTGTTTTAGATCGGATTGTTGGTTACGAATTATCTCCTGTCTTGTGGCGAAAAGTCAAAGGGGGTCTTTCAGCTGGTCGAGTTCAATCGGTTTCGGTTCGATTAATTGTAGAGCGCGAACGTGAAATACAAAAATTTCAGTCCGAAGCAACTTTTAGAATCGATGCAGAGTTTACAACTGCAAAAGGGAACGTATTTAAAGCAAAACTCCCAAAATCCTTTGAAAGCGAAGCTGCTGCAAAAGCATTTTTAGACAAAAATAGCGACGCCGCTTTTTCAGTATCAAGTCTTGAGAAAAAGCCTGCCAAGAAATCGCCTGCACCTCCGTTTACGACCTCTACTTTACAGCAAGAGGCCGCTCGAAAATTATATTTTTCGGTGAGTAAAACCATGAACATGGCACAGCGACTCTATGAAGCTGGTCTTATTACATACATGAGAACGGACAGCGTCAATTTATCACAGCAAGCACGGGATACAGCCGCTCAAGAAATTTCATCTTCTTATGGTGATACCTACAGTAAACCTCGTAATTTCAAAGGAAAATCGAAAGGAGCACAAGAAGCACATGAGGCCATTCGCCCAACCAATTTCTCAACACATTCGGTTAATATAGAACGCGATCAAGCGCGCTTGTATGACCTTATTTGGAAACGTGCTATTGCATCTCAAATGAGTGATGCACAGTTAGAAAGAACCAATGTAAAAATCAACACACCAAATCACAGTGAAACATTTACTGCAAACGGAGAGGTGATTAAATTTGATGGGTTTTTAAAAGTATACTTAGAAGGAACCGATGAAGAAAATTTAGAACAAGAAGGCATGTTGCCTGCGATGACTCTAAATGAAGCTTTGGGCAACAACTATATCACAGCAACCGAACGTTTTTCCAGACCACCTTACAGGTACACAGAAGCCTCTTTAGTAAAAAAACTTGAAGAATTAGGAATCGGAAGACCCTCCACCTATGCGCCAACCATATCCACAATTCAAAACAGAAAATATGTTGAAAAAGGATCGGTAGATGGGGAAGAACGGAGTTATTCATTATGGACCTTATCCAACGGTGATTTAACGGGAAAAAAATTAACTGAAAAGTATGGATCTGATAAAGGAAAGTTAGTGCCAACCGATATCGGAATGATTGTCACCGACTTTTTAGTAAATCATTTTGAAGCGATCTTAGATTATAATTTCACAGCCAAAGTCGAAGCCGACTTTGATTTAATTGCGAGTGGAAAAGAAGATTGGACTAAAATGATGAAGTCATTTTACAAAGACTTTCATCCAAAAGTAGAAGATGTAAGTCAAAATGCGGAACGAGAATCTGGAGAGCGAATTTTAGGAAAAGATCCAAAAACAGGACGTCAATTAAGTGTTCGTTTAGGGAAATTCGGACCGATTGTTCAGATAGGGACTTCCGATGAAGAAGAAAAACAAGTTTTTGCGAGTGTCCCTCCAAACTTTCAATTGGCAGCGATTACTTTTGATGAAGCGTTAGAGCTCTTTAAACTTCCAAAAGATTTAGGGGAATATAAAGGCGAAGACCTTATTGTAAACAACGGACGTTTTGGACCTTATATCAAGTTTGGTGACAAATTTGTTTCCCTTCCAAAAGGGGTGGACCCAATGCGTGTTGAAATGGAAGATGCGATTGAATTAATAAAAGAAAAAGAAGCAGCAGATGCGCCAATATATGAGTATGATGGCTTGCCAGTTCAAAAAGGTAAAGGGCGTTTTGGACCGTTTATCAAATGGAATAATATGTTCATTAATGTCAATAAAAAATATGACTGGGATGATCTTTCTGATACCGATATTGAAACTTTAATTAAGGATAAAATTCAAAAAGAAATCGATAAACTTATCCATGACTGGGAAGAAGATGGAATTCGTGTTGAGAAAGCACGATGGGGTCGACACAATATTATCCAAGGTAAAACCAAAATTGAACTTCCAAAAACAGTGGACGCAACAAAACTAACTTTAGAAGAAGTCAAAGGGATTATCGCAAAAAACGCCCCCAAGAAAAAAACACGTGCTAAAAAGAAAAAGTAATGGATTTTAGTTTTCTTTCGCCTGTTCAAGATCAGCTCGTAGACCAACTCGAGTTGCAGCACAGTCAGACTATAGGGAAAAAATTAAGGATTCACAGTGCGACTATTGAGCCCAATTTAGAGGGGGTTAAGATGGCCATTGTGGGCGTTTTAGAAACCAGAAACTCCGTGGATTATATTGGCGAAGAATTTCAGCTCCACGAAATAAGAAAAGCATTTTATAAACTATTTCCAGGGAATTGGCCCCTAAACATGGTCGATCTTGGTGATATTCAAAGAGGAGAAACAGTTGAAGACACTTATTTTGCTTTGACAAAAGTTGTTTCGAGCCTCATAAAAAATAATATAATCCCAATTGTTATTGGTGGAAGTCAGGACTTAACGTATGCGAATTACAGAGCATATGACAAAATAAGCTCCATGATTAATATTGTTAATATTGACAAAAGTTTTGATTTAGGCGATTCGAGTAAGCCAATTAATAACGGCAGTTTTTTAGGGAAAATCATACTCGAACAGCCTTATAATTTATTTAATTATACCGCTTTGGGGTTTCAAACTTATTTTAATTCTCAAGAAGAAATTGATTTAATGGAAAAACTCTACTTCGAATCCTTCAGATTAGGAGAACTCACCCATTCAATTACTGCTGTTGAGCCGGTTTTAAGAGATGCGGATTTAGTGACTTTAGATCTAAATTCTGTCAAATCTTCTGAAGTAAGTATTAAACAAAAATATTCTCCAAACGGGTTTAATGGTCGCGAAATTTGCGCAATTTCTCGCTATGCAGGGATTAGTAATAAAGTAAGTTCCTTTGGTGTATATGAGTACAATCCTTCACAAGACGACGAAGCCACTGCGATGCTTGTCGCTCAGATTGTGTGGTATTTTATAGAAGGGGTGAACTGTAGAGTCAAGGACGACGATTTTACCGACCAAAGCAGTTATTTAAAATTTACAGTCTTGGTTGAAGAGGAAGAGTTGGTATTTTTTAAGAGTAAAAAGACCGGAAGATGGTGGATCGAAATACCTTTTTTAGAGTACTCAAATAATAAATCAAAACAACATCCGTTATTAGCCTGTATGTATGAAGATTATGTAAGTGCTACAAAGGGAGTTATTCCCGAAAGATGGTACAAGGCATATAAGAAAAGTTAAATTGAGAATCAGTTCAACTTTTTTTTAATTCTATTCAACAAAAAAAAAGTTGTTTTATAGGAAATATATAGATAGATTTACAAATTGAAATGTTTAGGGAGTTTCTCTCGAATTTATAGTTTATGAAAAAAATTGTATTATTATCATTCGCAATAGCCTTAATAACCAGTTGTGGCTCCAAAGATAAGGGTGAATTAATTGGGGTTAAGGGCAAAAAATGGCATCCTGAAAAACCATTCGGAATGAGTTTGGTTCCTGGGGGAGCTTTTGTGATGGGAAAATCTGATGATGACATCGTGGGAGCCCAAGATGCACCCACCAAAACGGTGACTGTTCGCTCTTTTTACATGGACGAGACCGAAATCACAAACAGCGAATACCGTCAGTTTGTAAATTGGGTTAGAGATTCTATCATAAGGTCTGAGTTAGCGCAATACGAGCTTGATGTTCACGACGATCTTGATGCTGAAAACGACAATACTTTAAATATGTTTGCTTACAAGCAAAACACGTTTGATTATTTAGAAGACAAAGAAAGTGAAGATGAAGAAGATATTTCTGCCTATGATCAGTATGTTGAAGAGTTTTTCGGGGAACAAGAATATACAATCAATAACGATGTTGATTTAATTTTTGATCGTGATGAATATCCGGATATTTATTATGCTGAGATAATGGAAGGTATGTTTTTGCCAAAAGAACAATCTTATAATGGTCTTCGCACATGGGATGTGAAAAAATTTAAATTTCAAAATTCCTATTTAAACCTCGAAGAGTCTATAAAAAAACGCAAGCGAATTATTTCTACTGAGGATCCAATCCCAGTGTATCCAGACACAACGGCATGGGTTAGAGATTTTGAGTATTCCTACAACGAGCCGATGCATAATGATTACTTTTGGCACCAAGCATATGGAGCGTATCCAGTGGTTGGCGTTAGTTGGAGACAAGCACAAGCGTTCTGCCAATGGCGAACTTTGAATAAAAATTCATACCAGAAATCTAAAAAGAAACAGGCGGTAAATTCGTTCCGATTGCCTTCGGAAGCGGAATGGGAGTTTGCTGCTCGTGGAGGTCTTGAAGGAGCTACATTTCCATGGGGAGGTCCTTATGCGAAAAATGACCGTGGTTGTTTCATGGCAAACTTTAAGCCATTAAGAGGTAACTATGCTGCGGATCAAGCGTTGTATACCGTTGAAGCAGATGCCTATGAGCCAAATGATTATAATTTATATAACATGTCCGGGAATGTTGCTGAATGGACCATGTCTTCCTACCATACATCTTCGTATCTATTTTCATCAACCATTAATCCAAACGTAAACAAGAGAGAATATAGTCGAAAAGTAGTTCGTGGAGGTTCTTGGAAAGACGTTGCGTATTATTTACAAGTCAGTTCTCGAGACTACGAATTAGACACCATGCAACGCAGTTATATAGGTTTCCGTACCGTACAAGATTATATGGGTACAGACGCAACCGCTAATCAAGCAACTAATTAATTCAAAATAAAAAACTAACCAAACAAAACAGTAATTATGGGATTTAAAGTAAGTAAGAAAGTAATGAATATGGCCTACGGCCTAGGAGCAGCAGTCGTAATTATTGGAGCGTTAATGAAAATTATACATGCCGATTTAAATCTAGGTTTCATGAAAATTGGAGGTAATGATTTACTAACAATCGGTCTTGTAACGGAGGCCTTAATTTTTGCGCTTTCAGCATTTGATGAGCCAGATGAAGGGTACAAATGGGAGAAAGTTTGGCCAGTATTACAAGGAGGTTCAGATCTTCCTCCGAGTCCAGAAAACTCAGACGTTGAAAACGTTGAAGGTGTTTTAACAAAAAAATTAGATAGTTTACTAAAAGAAGCTAAAATCGATGGTGCTTTGGTAACGAGCTTAGGCGATAGTATCAGAGATTTAAATTCTGCTGCTGTTGGCATGGGTGGATCTGCAGGATCCTCTGAAAAATACAATGAAGAAATGGCGAAAGCTGCGGCTCAAATGGAATCTATAAACAGTCTTTACAAAGCACAATTAGAAAGTGCAAGTCGTCAAGCTGAAATAAACCAAGATTCTATTGAAAATGCAACAAAGTTAAAGGAACAAATGGAATCATTAGCATCTAACTTATCGTCTTTAAATGGCGTTTATGGTGGAATGTTATCTGCAATGAACAAAAAATAATTAGTTTTTTATCAACTAAAATTATTATTAATTTAAAAACTAATTAGACATGGCAGGAGCAAATGAAAGTCCAAGGCAGAAAATGATTAACTTGATGTATTTAGTATTTATAGCAATGCTAGCACTAAATATGTCGAAGGAAGTATTAACTGCTTTTGGTTTAATTTCTGAACAAGTAGAAAAAAATAACGGGGATATAGTTAAAAGAATAGGAGAGTTTAATAAACTTATAGATAACGGGTTTAACGCTCAAGACTCTATTTTAACCTCAACGACTTCTAAAGATGTAAATATCTGGACCAAAAAGAAAGCTGCAGCGGACTCAATTAATTTGATTACTGCAGAATTTATTAATACTATAGAAAGTTTGAAGAATCCAATCAAAAACACCAAAGAAGTGGATGTAGTAGGAAAAGATTCTACGTTCACGATAATGGATTATGAAACAATGGATAAGGCCGAGTACTGGAATGGCAAGTTATTTGATCAAGACAAAGGGTTGAATGAAAATGGTGAAAATTTTTTAAAAGCCATTAACAATTACGTCGCAAGTTTCCAATCGATTGCTTTGTCTCAAAAAGAAATAGGGAGTATTGATACAACCTATGAGGAAATAGCAGAATCGGTTACCAATGCTTTCGAAACAAAACCTGTCATTGATGGGGAAGGAATCGAGAAGACATGGATGGAATATCACTTGTTTGGATACCCAGAAGTGTCGACCAACACCAAGCTTACCATCATGAAAGCAAATGCGCTTAACTATCAAGCGTCTTTACTCTCTGCATTGATTGGTGGACAATATAAGATGGAATCTGAACTGACTAATTTTGATGCTTACGTAATATCTGATCGAAGCGGATACTATACAGGATCTGAATACACGGGAAGAGTTGTACTTGGTAAGAAATCTAACAGTTTAGTGCCTTCGTCCATCATAATTAATGGGGAGAGTGTTCCATTAACTTCGGTAGTTAATGGCGAGATTTTATTAAATTTCCCTGCGGGTAACAGTGTTAAAGAGCATGATATTACTGGTGAAATCACATTTATCCAAGATGGTAAAGAAATCGCTATCGATGTTAATCAAACGTATAAAGTAATTAAAAAACCAAACTCTGCATCGGTTGAAGTTATAGGAAGGAATACTTTATTCAGAAACTATCCAAACGAAGTATATATATCGGTTCCAGGAGTGAATTCTGGTTCTCTTGTAATTGGTCCAAGCAATCTTGTTACTAAAAGCAATAAAAGTGGTTATTATTTCGTTAAACCAGCTGGAGGGTCAGAATTAGATTTATCAATTTCTGCTACCTTACAAAATGGTGATAAATTTTCGGATACTAAAAAATTCTTCATTAGAAGAGCCCCAGCGCCTGATATTTATTTTAATTCATCAGAAGGTGGTAAAATGTCTAAGTCAGCAATTTCTGGTGGAGCAGTAAGTGCTGTTTACCCTGCAGCCTATGGGATATCCAAAACAGTTACTGTGGCAAGTTTTGATGTAAAAATGGGAAATAGAAATTTTAAGTGCGAAGGAGATGAGCTTTCATCTAAAGCAAAAAAATATTTAAGAACCGTTAAGAAAAATACAGACATAATTATCAAAAATATCGAATATATAGGCATAACTGTTGGTAATAAAACTAACGGTGTTACATTGACTGTAAAATAAATTTATTATGAGCAAGACATACCTTTCTTCATTTTTAATTCTCTTTTCTCTGTCTGGTTTCTCACAGGGAGGCTTATTAAACACTAAAAGTTCATTAGGATTAACCAATGTGACTGTAGTTAAAAATGAGCTTGAAAGGACTCCAATTCAATATGCTAATGTAAAAGATGAAGATATTATCTTTTCATTCACTACTTGGGAGGTTATTGATCTAGATGAACGCGTTAACTTTCCTTATTTATACCCAACTGAACCGAGTGAGGTGACCCCTGACCGTAAACCACTCATACATTATTTAATCGAAGGAGCTAGAACTCATTTTGAACTGATTAAAAATGACTATGAATCAGATGACGATGATGACATTTTAAAAATAATGCCTCCTTTTATTTCTGATAATTTCACAGAAGAATATGAAAGTGAAGATTTTGAAGCCATATTAGAGTATAAGGTTTTGAAAAAAGGTATTGACGGTGATACTAGAATTGAAGGACTGGAACATTTTGAACAAGCAGAAAGTTGGAAAACTCACCTTGCTGGACTGGGTTATGAATTTCCAGAACAAGACTGGGTAAATTATGATCCACTCTCTTATGAATACAGAGAATTACTAGAGTCTAAAGACCCTAGGGCTGTGGAGTTTAAAAAGAAGTGGGAACTAGCGGCATCCTCTATTATGCCTGATTCTGATTTCAATACGGAAGAGTTTGAATATACTGATGTTAGGAAATATGTTATAAAAGGCCTTTGGTATTTTGACCGACTTTCTACCGAACTGAAGTATCGCCCAATTGCTATTGGCCCAATTGCTTTGAGTGCTGAAGATAAGACTACAGATGATGGCGATGCATCGGATGATTTTGACGATAGCAGTGATCAATCAAATGATGAGTCTGCAATAAATGAAATTGAACTTGAAGATGAAACAGTGTTGTTAGTTAGAGGAAGTTTAGTTGCAGGAGCTGTTCTTAAATCAATTGATTATGATTATGAGGATGAAGAAGGTTTTCAGCCCGCAGGTCAAATAACAACCATCGATGGGATTACCATTAATGTTGGAGCAAACGGAGTAATTATCTCGTTAGATGAAGGTTCTAGTGGTCTTGAAGAAGAGGAGAGTGAAGAGAGTAATGCCGTCGAAGATACGGTTAACGACTCTGATAAAGAATTCACTCCTTTATTCTGGGTTTTCTATCCTGATGCCAGATATGTTCTTAGTAATGCGTACGCTTTCAATCAAAAAAACATGTCTAAACCCTTTTCATTTGATCAACTCATTAACTCCAGACGATTTTCGGCGACTATATACAAAGAAGCAAATGTATATCAAGACAGAGATATTAGAGATTATATACGAAACAATTCACTTATGCAACTCCTAGAATCGGAGCGAATTAAAGAAAAAATTAGAAATAAAGAACAAGATATGTGGAGTTATTAATCAACGCCCAATACAACTACAAAACGCTTATCTTACGATAGGCGTTTTGTGTTTTAAACCCTTTTTAAATGAAGTATGATTATATCATTGTTGGCTCTGGATTGGCAGGCATTATGTTTGCTGAACAACTACGTCTTCACAACAAATCATTTATCGTCATCAGCAACCGATCGCAACAAGCATCGGTGGTGGCTAGTGGGCTCTATAACCCTGTTGTATTAAAGCGTTTTACAGCCACTTGGAACGCCGCAATTCACTTAGAGGTTGCGATCCCGAAATATACCGCCCTTGAGCAGCTTTTAGGGCTTAAATTAGACTACGTATTGCCAATACATCGGGTCTTTAATTCGGTTAAAGAACAAAATAATTGGTTTTTAGCATGTGATAAGCCATTGCTTACTAATTTTCTGAATCCAAACTTGGTGACTAATAAAAACACCTCCATCAAAGCCCCTTTTGGGTTTGGTGAAGTGAATGCGACCGGACGTATCGATACCCAACGCTTGATTGAATCTTACCGCGAATATCTTTTGGAAACCAATCAATATAAAGAAGCAGCTTTTGATTATGAGGCGCTCGTGGAACACTCTGAAGGGCTTAGGTACCACGATATTCGTGCAGAACGTATTGTGTTTACCGAAGGTTTTGGGATTCACAAAAATCCGTATTTTAAACATTTACCTTTAGAAGGCACCAAAGGCGAACTCATTACCATCCATGCCCCAACACTCCAATTAGAGTCGATTTTGAAATCGAGTATTTTTGTCATTCCGATGGGAGCCGATCAGTATCTTGTGGGATCGACTTATGAATGGACTGATAAAACAAATCAACCAACAGCAGAAGCAAAATCTGAACTTTTAGAAAAATTGGAACGCCTTGTAAGCTGTGACTATGAAGTCGTGGATCAGCGTGCTGGCATTCGTCCAACCGTGGTAGACCGTCGTCCTTTAGTAGGGCAACATTCCGACCATAAACGTCTGTTTGTGTTAAATGGGTTAGGAACTCGTGGGGTTTTGGTGGCGCCGTCTATGGCAGAAGCCCTTTATAATTCTATAGAAAAAGACACGCCATTGCCAGAAGAAATCGATATCAATCGGTTTGATTAGTTTTTTTTTCAGCTAATGCAGCATCGTAACTCATAAAAAGGTTGATCCAAATATTTCGAGAGACCCGCATAATAATAGGCATAAATCCTATGAGCGCACAAACAATTGCGATAAATGAAGTGACTAATGAGGTTTCAAAAAGGATGAATGTTAATAAGAAAGTAGCGACCGAAAACCCAATTCCAACGCCGTAGCTGACATACATCGAACCATAAAAAAAGGAGGGTTCAATTTTGTATTTTGTATTACAGTGCCCACAACGCTCGTGCATTTCTAAGGTTTGCGTAAGCTGATACGCATTGCTGTTTTTGTACATCGACTCCTGATGACATTTGGGACATTTCCCTGTCAGAATACTATACAGCTTATTTCCTTTTTTTAATATCATAATTTCCTATTTTTGCAACTTGTTAAGACGACCAAGCTAATCTATTTATAATTTTTTCTTTTTACAATTTTTAAATGTTAAACATCCATAAGTTATCCGTATCATTTCAAGGCGATTATTTGTTTGAAAATATTTCCTTTCGCTTGCGTGGTGGCGATCGTGTAGGTTTAATAGGGAAAAATGGGGCTGGAAAATCAACCCTCCTAAAACTACTTTCGGGCGAATTAGAATATACCGAAGGGCAAGTGGCCCAAGAAAAAAAGGATCTCAGAATTGGATTTTTGAAACAAGATATCGATTTTGTTTTAGGTCGAACTATCTTAGAAGAAGCGTATCAAGCCTTTGTGGAAATTAAAGCCTTAGAATTACAACTCGAAGATATTAATACCCAATTGGCGGAGCGTACCGATTATGAAAGTCAGGTGTACCACGATTTGATGGTAGGGCTGAATGAAGTTCAAGAACAATATGAAATCTTAGGGGGCTATAATTATCAGGGAGAAACCGAAAAAATATTAATCGGTTTAGGATTTAAACGTGAAGATTTCGACAAGCTAACCGATACTTTTTCGGGCGGATGGCGCATGCGTATTGAATTGGCAAAACTATTATTACAAACCAACGATATTTTGTTGTTAGATGAACCTACCAATCACTTGGATATCGAATCCATTATTTGGTTGGAACAGTTTTTAAATAATTATGCGGGAGCGGTTGTGATTGTGTCGCATGATAAGATGTTTTTAGATAATGTCACGAATAGAACGATTGAAATTGTATTGGGTAAAATATACGATTACCCAAGAGCTTACACCAAATATCTCGTGTTACGAGAGGAACAAAAAACACTCCAATTAGCGTCTCAAAAAAATCAGCAAAAACAGATTGAACAAACCGAGAAATTAATTGAAAAATTTAGAGCGAAAGCGTCTAAAGCGACCATGGCGCAATCGTTGATTAAGAAGCTAGATAAGATAGAGCGTATCGAGGTTGATGAAGATGATAACAGTGTGATGACGCTAAAATTTCCAGTCTCTACAACTCCTGGTAAAGTAGTGGTTGAAGCGACTCAAATTTCTAAAGACTATGGCGATTTACAAGTGCTTCAACACATCGATTTAATGGTCGACCGTGGCAGTAAAATAGCCTTTGTAGGTCAAAATGGCCAAGGAAAATCGACACTTGCCAAAATTATTGTTGGTGACTTAGAAGCTAAGGGCGATGTGAAGCTAGGCCACAATGTTCAGATTGGCTATTTTGCGCAAAACCAAGCGGAATATTTAGATGGGAGTAAAACCGTATTAGATACCATGATTGATGCGGCCAATGAAACCAACCGTTCGAAAGTTCGTGATATCCTAGGGTCCTTTTTGTTTAGAGGCGACGCCGCAGAAAAGTATGTGAGAGTTCTTTCTGGTGGAGAGCGTAACCGATTGGCATTGGCAAAACTATTGCTTCAGCCGCTGAATGTGCTCATTATGGATGAGCCGACCAACCACTTGGATATTAAATCTAAAAACGTCCTAAAAACAGCACTTCAACAATTTGAAGGGACCCTAATTTTAGTGTCTCATGATCGGGATTTCTTGCAAGGTTTGACCTCGACGGTCTATGAATTTAAGGATCAAAAACTAAAACAATATTTAGGAGATATTGATTTTTATTTAGAACAACGTCAGGTTGAAAATTTACGTGAAGTAGAAAAACGCACCCAAATTAAAACGCC
>CATEFX010000013.1 GCA_949499105.1 Formosa sp. Hel1_33_131
ACATTTGAACCTTAACATGAAAACACCTAACTTTGTACACAACAAAAAACCAGAGAAGCTAGCTTCTCTGGTTTAATTAATTTTATTTAAAACCTGTCAACCTATTTTAGGACGACTCAGTGTACTTAACGAGTTATTCACTATCATCACTAAGTGTAGCAGGCTTTACACTACTGTCATATTCCGCATGATACTCTTCCAATAAGCTTGTAGTCGCATTTAATAAGTCTTTGGTTTCCAATAACAGACTAAAGTAAAGCGTCGTGTTTTTTGGACTCGATTCTTCTGTTCTTGTTCGTTTGACCTGAGTTTCAATATTTGATTTAAGGATGGCCGAAATCTCATTTTTACGATTAACAATCGACTCAATTTTCTCAAAAGACTGTGAGTTAAACGCCTCCATTGAATCAGAGAATAATTGCTGTATTGAATCATTAATTTGACTCAGTTCTTTGATCTGATTGAATTTTAGTTTTTTGTGATTGTTATTAACGTGCTTATGACTCACTTTCGTAATGTAAGTAAGTGACTGCGTCATATCTTGTAGGTACCCTAAAATTAGAATATAAAAGTTACTGGCTCCAACACTTGATTCATCTAAGTTTTTAATAAAGTAAAATATATTATCTCTTAATTCATCAACCTCATCAGAAAGTTTAATGATTTGTTTTTTATTCTTTTTAAGCGCGTCCAAATCTTGTTGTGCAAGACCGTTAAATGCAGCTGCATAGATTTTCTTTCCACGCTTTAGTACGTTGGCAATGTTTTCAGCACTTTCGGTAATCACCCCTTGAACAGAGCTACTTTCGGTTTTTTTCAAACGGTCATCCGATGCTATTTCTTTAGTCTTTTTGCTATGAACAATTGAACTTCTAATAAGCAATACGATCGCCGTTAAAAGAAGTATTGGAAACATGACCTCAAGGTTCAAGTTCAGTAAATAAGCAACTAAAGCCGCAGCGCTAAAGGCACTAAAAGCCGTAAAAAACCAACCTCCAATAACATTCACAACGCCTGCGACACGATACACAGCACTTTCGGCACTCCATGCTCTATCGGCTAATGAAGTTCCCATGGCAACCATAAACGTGACATAGGTTGTAGATAATGGTAATTTATAAGACGTCGCTATTGAGATTAAAACAGCCGCAACCATTAAGTTGACAGCTGCTCTGACTAAATCAAAAGCGGGTAATTCGTGTACTTTATTGCTTGTTAATTTTATGACAGGTTGTTCAAACTGAGTTTCAATTTTTGCTTGCCAAGATGTCGGCAAAACACGAGCGGTTAAATTTGACGCTCCCATTGCAAGTCTTACAAAGCCACGAGATAAAGCATTTGGCTGAAAACGTTCTTTTGTTTCGCCTTGACTAGACAGATCTAAGGATGTTTTGACCACATTTTTTGCTTTTGATGAAAACCACAAAGTCACAACCATCACCATACCAGCTCCAAACAATAACCAGTTATTAGTCGGAACTTTAGATGCTAAAACATCCATTGGAAATTCAGAGGCTGAAACTCCAGAAGCTGACCATTCTAAGAATGCATTATAGGCCGCTACAGGAACCCCAATAAAATTAACTAAATCATTACCGGCAAAGGCCAATGCCAAGGCAAAAGTGCCAACAATAATGATCAGTTTATAGATATTTGTTTTAACGACTACAATTAAAAAGTAAGAGAGTAAAGACCATAGTATCGAACTAACGAATACAATTGAAAGAACTTCATTTTCTAAAAAATCTTTCACGGTACCTCCACCAATAAGATCAAACGATTGTTTGGCGTAAGAAGTACCTTTAAGCCCTTTAATAAAGATGAAATAGGTAATCGCCGTAAGCGCAACTCCACTAAAAACAGCACCAACCCAACTTGCTTTCTTTTGAAAATCATAGGAGAGAAGTAACCTTGAAACCCATTGTACCATCGCTCCTATAGAAAATGCAACGAACACGGATAACAGTATTCCAAATATAATTTGGGATGCTTTGGAAGTATTTATATAATTGATAACTTCACTAAAGTCACCACCATTTGCGCCAATTTTAATTAAGGCCATCGCTACTGCTGCTCCCAATAATTCAAACACAATCGAAACGGTGGTTGAGGTCGGCATTCCCAGAGAGTTGAAAAAATCCAAAAGTAGAATATCGGTGATCATTACCGCCATAAAAATAATCATGATCTCATCGAACATAAATTCACCAGGATTAAAAATTCCTTTACGTGCAACCTCCATCATTCCACTGGAGAAAATAGCTCCAACGGCCACGCCAATACTCGCCACAACCATGATGGTTTTAAATGAAATTGCTTTGGAACCAATCGCTGAATTTAAAAAATTAACCGCATCATTACTGACTCCAACAACTAGATCTGCAATCGCCAAAAAGGCCAAAGCAATAATCATATATAAATAAATATTTTCCATAATTTAGTTTGAATTATTTAGCTAATTTCCAAAGACTTTTGGTCTGTAAAGTTAAGCTAATGTTATGTTTTTAGAAATGAATATCGACTTGAAGGCGATACATTAATTTATTGCTCCCGTCAGTTACTTCCAAATGACTAATATCGGTTTGAATTTTTAACTTATGACCTACAATGTATTTAGAGAGTCCCAAGGTGTATTGACTTTCTGGGTTTTTCCCAGTTACAGTCTTGTCTAATTCAATGTGGGTATATCTTCCAGAAAGTTCGATGTCATTATTGAAAAGATACCCCATTTGTAAATTTAGTCCGTTCCCTACCTGAACTGCATCGCCAGTTAACGAGCCGTCACTGTTTTTTGCGAAAGCATCCGAAGCAGTACGGTCAGAATATTCTGCCATTAACGAAACGCCATCATATTTAAACATCGCGTCTACAAAAACAGTATTGATGTTGGTCTCGAAATAAGCGTTGTCAACTCCATCAATGGTCATATAAGAACCTTGGTTGCTTCGGGTCTTAACAGCATTGTTATTGTGGTCATAACTCACGCCAATTGCCAATTTTGGTTGGGCTTCTCGTTTTAAATCACTGCCTTTATAATCACCTTTACTTGAGAAATTTCCAAAAGGTAGAAATTCTATTCGCCCTGTATATTGATGGCCCCCAAGGTTTCCTGTGGTGATGTTTCTTCCCTCGCCCTGAGCGATAGAAATTATTTCTTTAATAACAAATGTGTCTGTTAGCTTAAAATGATGCCTAAGCTGAAACCCAAAATCACGATCAATTGTAAAACGACTGTTTAATAATGAACGATCGACTTGTTGTAGATTTCCAGAAGAAATAACACGCTCTCTATTTCCAGGTAATTTTGTTTGTCCAAACCACAGTTCAAAATTTTGATAAAAATTCCATTGCAATACGGCGTCTAAAATATAGCGGGGTGCATTACTTGTATATTGGGACGCTCCGGAAAGATCCCTGTTAGAGAGTCCAAGCTCTATTTTGTATTTTAATTTTGGTGAATAGGCGTAACCATCAAACTTTAAACGAGCTCTTCTAGCTAAAAAACTAGCTTCACTTTTTTCGTTTTCTTCCCAGGTTGAACTGCCACGGAGTTGCATTCTCAGACCAACCCTCATGGTCCAAGTACTGTCTTGCCCTACGAGGTTAAATAGTCCTTTTCCAAATTTTGGTGCATTTACTTCTTGAGAGTATGTTGTCGATACTACAAACAGACAAATTGCAAGTGATAAAATTCTGGTAATCATAATAATAGTATTAGTTTTTGTCGAGCACAAATAACTTACACTAATGTTACCAAAACGTATCCTAAACGTTATTTTAAAATCAAAAAAAAGCTGCCTGGCCAAGGGCAGCTTATTAGAAGTCATCATTTTCTAGTCGACAAAAACTAATATATGATAATGACACTCATTGTGTGTCTTAAGACATTGTAAAGATTGCAATTAAACATGACCTAAACGTAAGGGTAATATTAAGGAATTATTAATATCATTTAGGTCAGTAATATGGATATAGCTATTTTAATTTTCAATCATCTATCCAAAGGGTTTGACACCCCCAATGTTAATTTAATGTAAACTAAATGTTGATTTTGTGTAAATATTTTTGTAATTTTAATTTTTAATTACAACCATAAAATAACTTACCATGAAAAAATATATATTAATTGCACTCGTTTTCGTTGGAGCCAACGCTTTTTCTCAAAGTACGATCCAGCCACAATTAGAAGTTAAAGGAGATGTGACTGTAGCGACCTATTTTTATGACAACGGTACCGTTCAACAAGAGGGCGCCTTTAATGTCAACGGTAAATTAGACGGACTTTGGACCAGCTATGATTTCACAGGAAATAAATTGTCACAGGGAACTTATCAAGATGGAATCAAAACAGGAAAATGGTTTTTTTGGACTGAAAACACTTTAAAAGAAGTTGATTTTGTAGATTCTATCATCTCTAGTGTAAATGAATGGGACCACAAATCTGAACTTGCAATCACCATGAAATAAATACATTTTTTATAAAACAAAAACAGCGCCCAATTGGGCGCTGTTTTTGTTTTAAATCGAGTGACTAATTCAATTAAAATTTATAAGAATAACCGACAGAGATTTCGGTTCCGGGTTGGTACATCGAAAATGTTTTAGCCGATGTATTATAGGATTCATACACACTTTCTCTTTTGCTGTCAAATATATTTGAGACCTTTACGTCAATCGTTGACTTTTTATCTTCACCAAAGCTTTTGTTGAATGTGAAGTTCAAACTATTAAAGGGTTTTGTGTAAACGTCTGGCACAATTCCGGTTCCAACGACTTCCAATGTTTTTCCTTGGACATTAAAAAACAAGCCAGTTTGAAGGCCTAAATCAGTATTGATGTAATTTAGTCCTGAATTAATAAGGTATGGCGACTGTCCTTGTAGCTCTCTTGTGGGATCAATAGATTCTCCGTCTCTTGCGGCTAAGACACGTCGGTTATATTCATCGATATTCATGGATAATTCAGATTTAATATAGGACGCATTGATGTTAAACCTCAATTTATTTAAGCCCTCTAAAATAAACCCTAAGGACTTTCTGAATTCAAATTCGATGCCGTAAACTTTGGCCGATCCAAGGTTTTTTGGGGTAATTTGGTCCGGTGCCGATTCGTAAAATGTCAATTCAATGGGATCTGTAAAATCTTTGTAAAACCCACTAAACGCAACCATTTCACCTTCTTCGCCAAAACGCTCATACCGAACATCAAAATTATTAATATAAGATGGGGTTAAGGCTATGTTTCCAATAAAAAGACGGTTTGTTATGGCATCAAAAATTTGACTTTTAGAGGCTTCTTTAAAAGAGGGTCTCGCCGTTGTACGCGAATACGAACCTCTTAAGTTTTCGATTTCAGTTAAGCTATAAATTATATTTGCTGATGGGAATAGATCTAATTTATCAATAATTTTAGCGTTTTCATACACTTCAGTTGCTGCTTGGTTTTGGCCGGTATAATACGTTTGAAATAACTCTGCTCGGATCCCAATCACGGTTTTTAGTTTCTCTGTCACACTAAATTCATTTGAAGCATATGCTGCCGAAATTCGTTGTTCACCTTCATAGGCATTGGCTTGCTCAAAGCGATCTCCAGTCACTAAATGTGTGCCACTTCCTGAAGAGGGGGTCCAAAGATTTTCCTCCGACAATAAGGTGTCTGCATCTCCGTTTTCAACAGAGAGTCCGGTGAGTGGATTTGTGACCGTAAAGGTATAATCATCAATTTTGAAATCTCTAAACTTATAGGTGTAACCGCTTCCAAATTTTACTTTTGCGGGACGTTCAAATAGTGTGTATTTTTTGTTCAGATCAATTTTCCCTACCAGGTTAATTTCTTCAAGTGTTCTCCATATTCTTATGGGAAAACTTGACGCACTAGGACTAATCACATAGTTGCCTTCTTGAGTGACTCTTAACGGCGTAATTCGATGGTCTTTGTCATATACTTTTGATAAAGAGGGAGACAGTTTCCAATCCACTTGCCAGTCACTTTCACCAAACGAATGTTTACCCCCTAACAAAATATTTGTAATTGATCTTTCGGTATAAAGCAACGCATCTTTTGTAATCGGTTCAAATCCACTTCCACCGCCTGCTTGCGCCAGTTGTTGTTCATACTTTCCAGCAGTACTCTCACCGTTTTGGATGTGCAGAAAGTTAAATTTATATTTTGAATTTTCACGTTTGTATACAATGCCAGTTAAAAGATTTAGTAAAACAGAATTCATGCCAACTTCTCCTAAGGTGGTTCGTGTGGCTAAAAGATTGTTATTAGAGGAATTATTTTGGTCTCTCATATAAGTTCCATCGACTCTGTTGTCGTAAAACTCCGTTTTATTTTTATACGAGAATGATAATTGATACCCTAGTTTGTCATCTCCAACCCTATATTGATTTCCTGCGGTAAACCCAAAATCATAATTAACACCACTGTTTGTTCTTTTAGCCGTTAATTCTTTATTGAAAGCAGCTGTTAACGCTGTTAAAAGTGACGAATTAGTAAACGTTCCTGGAATTGGTTGATATCGGTTCACAGGTCTTTTTCTCATGCCATCATCATACCCTAGCCAATCCGTTTTACTCCCAGTATAACTTAAATAGTTCGAATTCAAATGCATGTTAGGATTATAAGAAGTCCCTAAAGAAAACGAAAAAGACTTTTTACTTGGATAGTCTTTGGTCACAATATCAATAACACCGCCTGTAAAATCTGCAGGATATTCAGCAGCAGCTGATTTAACTACAATTACATTTTCTAAAATAGATGTTGGAAAAACATCCATTTGAATTGTATTTCGATCCGGGTCTAATCCTGGAATATCAACCCCATTTAAAATTGATTTTGTATACCGATCTCCCAACCCTCTAACATACACATACTTGCCGCCTTGTATCGAAACTCCGGGCACACTTTTAATCGCACTCGCAACATTACCAGCGCCACTGCTTTTAATACTTTGTGCCGACAGTCCATCCAATAAAGTGATCGATTTTCTTTGTAAATTTAAAACAGCTGATTCTGTATTTTTCCTTACGGAGGTTGTAATAATTATGGCATCTAATGAATTTGTGTTAAGAGTGACATCTACATTGACATCTGAATTTGCTGTTACAACGACCTCAGAAATTTCAACACTTTGATACCCAATATAAGAGAAAATCACAGTGTAACTTCCTTCAGAAATCTCAAGTTGGTATTTGCCATCAAAATCAGAAGTAGTTCCAGAGGTTGTGTTTTTAATCAATACATTGGCAAAAGCCATAGGTTCATTATATTCGCCGTCTGTAATGGTACCAACAATTTTACCAGATTGCGCTGTTAAATGAAGCGTCACAAAAGTTGTCAGTAAAAGCGTTATTAGTCTGTAGTTTTTCATAGTATGTATTTAAACACGAAACAATTGCTTGCGAATGAATGCAAGCAATTGTAGTTGATTTGTTATATTTTGAATTCGAATTAAAATCCTAAACCTGCTTTAGTAGTTGCATACGTCCAACTTAATAATGAAGTGGTGGCTCCAACGGTATTTGCTCCTTGCGAAATTGCAGTAGCCGTAGATCCAAAGTCGGTTACAGTAACTGTTGATCCCTTATTTACAAAGACATCTGAAGCATTTTCAACTCCAGTTGGTACTACAATTTCCCAAGTTCCAAAGCTTAAAAGCCCATTATTATAGTTTGTTGCGACACCATCGTTATCTAATTCTACATCAGAAGAAGTTTTAAAGCCATATGCATATATATTTTCTGTGGATCCCATCGCATTAGAACGGTAGTCTGCATATTCGCCATCCTCCGTTATTTGGTTCCCAATAATGGTGACATTTTTTAATGAAAACGACCCAGTTGCAGAGCCTTCAGGACCATCTATCTCAAATGCATGATCAGAGTTAGCTCCTAATACAACAACCGCATTATCAATTGTCCCCGAATAAGCTTGGTCAATATCTAAGGCATCATCTCCTTGCGCCCAAACCAATAGGTTAGAAGCATTGACTGTACCTCCAAAAAACTCAATACCATCATCAACATTTGCTACCACTTCGATATTCTCGATGACGGTACCAGAACCAACCCCACCAAGCGTTAATCCATTGATCTCATTTCCTTCTCCAATCAATGCACCGCCATGACGAATTGAAATATATTGGTACACCCCAGAATTATCAGTTGCATTATTTCCGCCATAAAGACCAAAAGTGTCGTCGGCTGGAATCCCTTCAATTTGTAAGGTTTCTACATCCCCTGAAAATGAACAAGGCGCATCTCCTAACACAATTAAGCCGCCCCAAAGTCCAGAATTTGTTTCGTCTAAATTTGTTCCAGCAGTTTGTCCAATTTCAATGTTATCATTTATTGACGTGAAAATTATAGGTTCTGTTGCTGTACCTACAGCATTTAATTTTCCGCCTTTAGCAACGATAAGTGCAGAAGCCAAAGAACCGGTTCCTTCCGTTCCTTTAATAATAGTACCCGCTTGAATGGTTAATACAACCCCGCTAGATACTACTACTTTTTGGTTAAGGACGTAAATGTTATTATTGGTCCAAGTGGTACTTTCAGAAATTTCTCCAGAAACAGAAAGGACATTGTCTTCTACTGGCGCCACAATAATAGGAGCGTCATCGCTACTCATACACCCCGTAAACGTGAATACTAAAATTGCCGATAAAGAATAGATTTTTTTTTTCATTTTAATTTATGTATTGTTTTTAATTGATAGGGCAAATATCTTATTTACACCCGCCTATGAGGTTACATCACTTTTACAAAACCATTAACAAAACGTTAGCTTAAATTAGATTTGTCTCTTTTTTAGAAACATTTAATTAACATTGAAATGAGTATCTTGCAGGTTAATACCAGATACTATGAATTGGGAACAATTACTGTCTTTGAAGCGACAAGGAGACACGAACAAACGCCTTAGAAATGAACAAGACGAAACCCGTTTAGGTTTTGATGTCGATTACGACCGCATTATTTTTTCCCCTGAATTTAGAAGTCTTCAAGACAAAACTCAGGTCATCCCATTGTCATCTACAGACTTTGTACACACCCGATTAACGCACAGCCTTGAAGTGAGTGTGGTGGCCCGTTCCTTAGGAAGAAAAGCAGGCGTAAAAATTCTAGAAAAACATCCCTACCTCAAAGAAATTCACGGCTATAAACCCAATGATTTTGGAGCCATCGTAGCGGCCGCAGCGCTGGCACATGATATTGGGAATCCTCCGTTTGGACATTCTGGAGAAAAAGCCATTGGCCACTATTTTAAAAATGGTCCAGGTCAAAAATTTAAAGACCAATTAAGTCCAAAAGAATTTCAAGATTTATGTGATTTTGAAGGCAATGCCAATGGATTTAAAGTCCTTACACAAGACAAACAAGGAACACTAGGTGGATTACGATTGAGTTATGCCACTTTGGGCGCTTTTACAAAATACCCAAAAGAATCCCTTCCAGTAAAACCAACAACACACATTGCATCTAAGAAATACGGCTTTTTTCAAACAGAAAAAACAAACTTTTTAGACGTCGCTGATGAATTAGGATTAAACAAACTTAGTACTGATAATGCGCAATATTCAAGACATCCATTAGCGTTTTTGGTCGAAGCAGCCGATGATATTTGTTATACGATTATTGATTTTGAAGATGGCATTAATCTCGGACTCATTGAAGAGGATTATGCACTTGAGTATTTAATAAACTTAGTCAGACACACCATCAATTCCGAAAAATACCATGCACTTCCATCCACAAAAGAACGTGTGAGTTATTTAAGAGCTTTGGCAATTAGTACGTTGATTGAGGATGCGGTTAACATATTTATGGCGCATGAAAAAGAAATTCTTGAAGGTGAATTCCATGTATCTATCCTCGATAAAAGCAAATACCAAGCTCAAATAGACGATATTATAAAACTGAGTGTTGAAAAAATATACAATTCAGACGAGGTCATTGATAAAGAGATCTCAGGTTTTGAAATTTTAAATCAACTTTTAGATCGATTTATTTTGGCAGTGAATAATAATTATGAAAACGTGCCCACAAGTTATGACAAATTGCTAGTAAAACTTCTTCCAAAAGAGGTAGATTTTCTAGACAAAACCCTCTACACACGATTGATGAATGTCTGCTATTTTGTATCGTTGTTCTCTGACACAAAAGCAGTACAAACCTATAAAAAAATTAAAGGGTTCTTATTTTGACCATAATTAATTTTTTTTTGTACATTTGATCTGACCAGTTTGCTTTTAAGAAACCCCCATTCTTATGAAAAAGCATTATACATTAGTTTTCTTTTGTACAATTTCACTCTCGATTGCACTATATTTTAGTTTTGAGAACGATAAAGAGACACTTCAAGTTCAAGCATTAAGGGACCAACACCACTATTTTTTAGATCATAGTCCTTTTAAAGAGACTCAAAGACTTTCAAGAGATGAAAGAAAATCTTTAGGGCTTCCCCCCAATTCTTTTAATGAACGTCTTTGGGAGCTGACCTTAGATCCTGTATTGGGACGTCCTGCTAATGAAAGACTTCTAGAGACCCAAAAAGAATTAAGAGAAGCATACCTTTCAAGAGGTGTATCCCAAAGATTAAATAGTACTTGGGAAGAGCGTGGTCCCGCAAATTTAGGAGGTAGAACGCGCGCTATATTGTTTGATCCAAATGATGTAGGTAATACGGATGTTTCTGATGATTACACCCGAGTTTTTGCTGGAGGGGTATCGGGGGGATTATGGGTAAATGAAGATATTACAGATCCAAACTCGTCTTGGTCATTGGTTACAGCACTGGCAGCTAATATTTCTGTAACGACTATAATTGCAGACCCTAATAACTCCATGATCATGTACATTGGTTCTGGAGAGTCTTATACTTCTGGAGATACATTTGGGCAAGGCGTTTGGAAATCTATTGATGGCGGTGCTACCTGGAATCAAATTTTTGGGGATAATACAGCCACTTACACTTACACTGACACCCAAGTTATTAATGGCATTTTTTATATCAATGACATTGTAGCGCGAGATGTTGGAGCGACGACAGAACTCTATATTGCTGTTGCAGGAGCCTACCACCAGTACTCATCCCCAGGTCAATTTCATTCTTTGTTTGATCAAGGCGTTTATAAATCTTCGGATGGCGGCAGTAATTGGACACGGTTTGAGATTAATGAAGCTAACAATTCCCCTTCTAACCCAAATGATATTGAATTGGACCTTAATAATAATATTTGGGTAACCACAACAAGGAGTGGTTTTGGATTTGATGGTGGAAAAATTCTTAAATCTACGGATGGGCTACCCTTTAGTTTAGTGCATACAATTTCTGGAGTACGCCGAACAGAATTAGAACCCTCTCAAACGGATGTGAATACATTTTGGTTAGTAGTGGATGGGGCTGATGGCGCCGACATCTACACAACCACCGATGGTTTTGCTACAGTTACCCAAATTGCTACAGAGCCTAGCGATGTTGATAATGGCATACCCGAAACCGATTATACCAGAGGGCAAGCAGGCTATGATTTAGAAATTGAAGCAGACGCCAACGACAACTTGATTGTTGGAGGAATTGACCTCTTTAGATCTACAGATAATGGAGCTACTTGGAATCAAATTTCTAAATGGTCTAATAATAATGATTTACTTAATTTAAACGTATCTCTTGTTCATGCAGATCACCATGGAACCTTTTTTCGTCCAGGGGAGGGGAATAGCAATAAAGTTATTTTTACAACCGATGGCGGCATTTACTATTGCGACGATATAACTCAAACCTCTACTCCGGATGCAATTACTAGCAGAAACAAAGGGTATAATACGTCACAGTTTTATTATGGATCTATTGATGCATCTGCACAAGATACCTACGACGATATTGCTGGAGGCACACAAGATAATGGGACTTGGACTAAATTGAATGGAGTGCCAGGAGTCAATACGTTTACATATACGCGTGGAGGTGACGGTGCGTTTACCGAGTTTGATGATAGTGGTGAATATATGATTGATTCATATGTTTATAATTCACATAACTTAAGGACTTTACCTTTTGACATTACCACCACTTCCTATCCAATTGCATCCAATGGCACAAACACAAGAGGAAATTTTATAAACGAAGCTGCACTAGATAAGAATATAGATATTTTGTACAGTAATTCCATACCCGCTCCAACAGATGATATCCCCAATCCTACCCCCCAAATAGAAAGAAATGCAAATATTTTAGAAGGGTCAATCGCAGTTGTAAGAACACAACTATCAAATACTCTTTTTGATGCGGATATTTCCGCACTAAAAATATCACCTTTTACAACCACTTCTACAAAGCTATATGTAGGTTTACAAAGCGGAAAACTTCTTCGAGTAGATAATGCCGATACCGAAACTCCATCGTGGAATGATATAATGGGAGCAGACTTTGTCGGAAGTATTTCTGACATAGAGTTTGGAGAAACAGAAGACGAGCTATTTGTAACGATGTTCAATTACGGGGTTGTGAGTGTTTGGTTTAGTGACGATGCTGGAACTAGTTGGGCAAATATAGAAGGCGATTTACCAGATATACCTGTCAAATGTATCCTACAAAACCCACTACTTCCAAACGAACTTATAGTAGGAACGATGTTAGGAATTTGGCGTACAGAGGATTACACGAGTACAAATCCAACATGGGTGCAGTCGTTTAATGGCATGCGAGAAACCGCTGTTTTTGATTTGGATTTAAAAGCCTCCGATAACACTATTTTGGCATCAACCCACGGAAGAGGTTTTTTTACCTCTAAATTTACAACACTAGGATTTAATGAACATGAGGCCATCGCAAATACACTCAAAGTATTTCCGACAATTTCCGATGGAAAATTTACATTAACGGCTAGCAAAACCCTGGACGTTAACAAAGTAGATATTTATTCCATCACAGGAAAGAGCGTCTATGAGACGACCCTTGATATACAACAAGGCTTCCGAAAAAAATTCGATTTAAATTTAAACTCAGGACTGTATTTGATTAAATTGAAAGGCTCTGATTTTGAGACTACTAAACGAATTATTATTCAATAATAATTGAGGAGTCATAGAGTGAAAATAAAAACACAATTGTTTAACTATTTTAAATAAAGATTAAACGGTATATTTGATGTAAAATATACTGTTTATGAAAAAGAAATACACATTATCACTAGTCTTAGTTTTATTGATTTCCATTTTTTGGTATTACAACCAAAATGTGACTATTGAAATCTCTAATGAATCAACGTTATTAGAGATCAAAAATTTAAAACCTTTAAAGTCTAAAAAGAAAACGGAAAGTACAAGACAACTTTTTTCAGAACAGCGTTTGTTGCATGAACTTAACATGCAGAAAAACCCACTTACAGGGGTCATTCCAATGGAGGAAAAACAGCAAGAGCTGGAAAACACACTTTTAATAAAGGAAGAGGCACGATCGAGTAAAGGGATGACGTCTAACACATATACTTCTAGAGGGCCTTCTAATTTAGGGGGTAGAACAAGAGCATTTGCTGTTGATTTGTCGGATAACACGAGTCAAACCATGCTATCTGGAGGCGTCAGTAGTGGGTTGTTTAGAACGACCAATGGCGGAGACAGCTGGACGAAAGTCTCTGCGAATGATGAAATTCATAATGTCACTGCCTTGGCGCAAGACCCTAGAGATGGGCATCAAAATAAGTGGTATTATGCTACTGGAGAGTGGGCTGGAAACTCTGCTTATTTGGGATCAAACTACAATGGTAATGGAATTTGGCAATCGAATGATAGTGGGCTTACATGGACACAAATACTAGGGACCGAATCTGTTTTTGAAAGTTATGATAGTGATTTTGACTATGTCAGTGCCTTAGAAGTAAATCCAACAAATGGATATTTGTTTATTGCCAATAACGCACAAGACAGGAATATTTATAGATATGATGGTACCAGTTTGATCCCCATATTTAATGCAGCAGGAGCAGGTTGGACTGATGTCGTTATTGCCACTAACGGAAGAGTTTATGCAAGTCTAGAAGGATCTGGAGTATGGACATCACCAACAGGGAATTCAGCTTGGACACCGATTTCACCAAGTAATGACTCTGACTGGGCACCAACAGGTAGAATAGTATTAGGAGAAGCCCCCTCAAACCCCAATGTTATTTATGCGCTTTATGTCAACGGACAATCAGGCATTGAAGCCGATTTATGGAAATATGACCAAAGCACCACTACTTGGACTGATTATTCATCCAAACTACCTGATGAAGCCGGAGGAGATTTAGTAGGAAATGACCCTTTTGCAATCCAAGGCGGCTATGATCTGGTCGTGTCGGTAAAACCAGACGACGAAAGTTTCGTAGTCATTGGCGGGACAAATGTTTATAAAATAGAAAATATAGTTAACGACGCAACCTTTGTAAGAATTGGAGGCTATGCCAGCAACACAACATATGCCCCTTATAGTGTTGGAGGCGTTGACCATCATTCAGATATTCACGCGTTAGAATTTGACCCTTTTAATGATGCTATACTTTTTAGCGGTACAGATGGTGGCGTTCATAAAACGCTAGATATTACGGCCACAAGTATTGAATGGGCAAGTTTAAATAATGATTACGTAACCTATCAATTTTACCATGTAGACATAGACCCATTAATAGGAAGTAATATTGTAATAGGAGGCACGCAAGATAACGGAACCAAATACGGGGGGACTGATATTGGTTTACAAGATAATACAACAATGAATTATTTATGGGGTGGTGACGGAGTTGCTGTAGGCATAGGGAGATTAAATTCAGCTATACAACTGTATTTTGGATCTCAGTATGGAAAGATGCAAGCATATAATGATGGTTGGTATAGGTATGATATTAAACCGGATGGCTCGCCAAGTGACCCTGAAGCGCTGTTTATTACTTATTTTTATTTAGACCCGGATAATAATAATCTTTTATACTATGCAGGAAAACCAACCCTCTATAAAACAGCGACTGCAACGACGGTTGTTGCAGATACTTGGGACAATGCAGGGACTTTAAGCACCAATGAAAACTTAAGAACCTTTGCAACCACAAGAGGTACTTATGATACCGCAAGCAGCTATATGTTAATCGGTGGCGAAAGCGGAGGAATTTTTAGATTTGATGACCCAGTTAATACGGCAAACTTAAGTGCGGCTGTAAACATTACTCCGGATGCTGCTAGCACAGGTGGAGGGACTGTTGTGAGCGGTTTAGCGATTCACCCTACCAATAAAGACATTGTATTGGCGGTGTATGCAAACTATGGAATTAATAGTATTTTTCTAACCACCAATGCGACTTCGGCCAATCCAGATTGGACTCTGGTAGAACAAAACTTATCGGCACACTCCATTCGGTCTGCAGCAGTAACCACCGTAGACGATGAAATTATATATTTCGTAGGAACCGCAAGAGGCCTTTATAGCAATTCAGATCCTGTAAATGATAACTGGGTATTAGAAGGCCCAAACACCATCGGATTGGCAGTCGTAAGTAGCCTCGCCTATAGACCTTCAGACAATAAATTATTGATTGGAACCCATGGAAATGGAATGTTTGACACCACTATTCAAGGAACCTTAGCAACAAATGACTTTCGTAAAACAACGGACGTGTTTTTATATCCAAACCCGACACAGGATGTGTTAAACTTTAGAAGTACAACGCTAGATTTTAGCGCAACGGTTACCTATGAAATTTATAACCTGACAGGAAAACGAATTTTAAACGGCACTCTAAACAACCAAAAAGTTGATGTTCGCACATTAAATTCTGGCATCTATTTTGTGAATCTGAGTACTGGAAACACGAATCAAACGCTAAAATTCGTTAAAAACTAAATCGTTCTTTATGAAGATGTTTGCTCTGAGAGCTGTTTTTTTTATCATAATACTGGGTTGTGCGAGTAAGTTCAACCCGGTATCAAACACCTTCATTAACTCCGAAGAATCGTATTATACTGTATGGAGTTCTCCTATTAGAGGCGGAGGTTCTGGGTATTCAATCTATGTAGTTTTAGACCCAAAACTCGATTTAAACTCCAAACAAATTGAAATCCAAGGGATTTATTTTAAAGAGAAATACAGTGCTCTAAAATATCAGAAACCGGGTTTATTCCAGGGGTTTATTAAAAACACAGCCAGCAACAACACTCTTGAAATGGAGGGGGATTTTAGAAACCAAACCGCAAAAGAAGCCGTAGCCGAGGACATTCCTTTCAAATTGGTAGGGCAAGAAGCGGTAATCGTTTACAAGGCGAAAAATGCTTTGAAATACGTTAAAATAAAACTTCATAAAAAGGAATCTTTAGAGACTCCGATGTAAAACGTGCTGCGTGTAATAATAAAGGGAGGTCTTTAAGGCGTCCCTTTTTTTTGGATTAAATCGGAGATGAATTGCTTCAGATGAAACTGGTCAAGCTCCAGTGCTTCATAGAGTGTATTGACCGATCCATGCTCAATAAATGCATCAGGGATCCCTTTTACTATCACATCATTTTTGTAGTTGTGAGTGGCTGCAAATTCTAAAATAGCGCTTCCAAATCCGCCACTGATCACCCCCTCTTCAATAGTGATGAGTGTTGAATATGTTTTAAAAACAGTATGCAATAAAGGTTCATCTAACGGTTTTACAAAGCGCATATCATAGTGCGCACAATTGAGCCCGTCGATGGCTTTTGAAACCGTACTAGAAATCGTACCTACACTTAAAATAGCGAGGTCGTCTCCGTGTTCTAATTGAATGCCAGTTCCAATTTTAATAGCGTCAAACGCTGATTTCCAATCAGGTGTCACGCCTCTACCTCTTGGGTATCGAATCGCAATGGGATGCTGTAAACCTTTTTGAGCGGTGTACATAATGTTTCGTAATTCCATCTCATTTCGAGGTGCCACAATGATGAGGTTGGGGATACAGCGTAGGGATGCCAAATCAAACACCCCATGATGGGAGGCACCATCTTCGCCCACCAGTCCAGCACGATCAATACAAAAGATAACCGGCAAATTTTGCAGGGCTACATCATGAATGATCTGATCATACGCCCGTTGTAAAAACGTAGAATAGATGTTACAAAATGGGATTAAGCCTTGCGTGGCCATGCCCGCAGCCATCGTCACAGCATGCTGCTCTGCAATCCCCACATCAAAAGCACGTTCTGGAATTTCATCCATCATGTATTTGAGCGAACTCCCCGTAGGCATGGCCGGTGTGATGCCAACAATCTTCTTGTTCGCTTTGGCGAGCTCAACCAGAGTCAGTCCAAACACATCTTGGTATTTAGGCGGAAGGTTTTCGTTACTCTTTGCAATTACATCCCCTGTAGTTGCGTCAAATTTTCCTGGCGCATGGTATTTTACCTGATCGGTTTCTGCTTGTTTTAAACCCTTCCCTTTGGTCGTAATGATATGTAAGAATTTTGGGCCTTCAATAGTTTTGAGACGCTCTAACTCTGTAAGAAGTGCCGCCATATCGTGTCCATCAATAGGACCCGAATATTCAAAATTGAGGGCTTCAAAAATGTTATCTTGTTTTTGTGTGCCTTTTTTCACATTGGTGAGATACTGTTTCAGAGCGCCGACACTTGGGTCGATTCCAATCGCATTATCATTTAAAACCACCAATAAATTAGCCGTTGTTACCCCCGCGTGATTCAAGCCTTCAAAGGCCATTCCACTTGCAATGGAGGCATCGCCAATCACGGCAATATGCTGTCTGTTTTCTCCTTTTAATTGGGAGGCAATTGCCATTCCTAAAGCCGCCGAAATAGAGGTCGATGAATGTCCAGTACCAAACGCATCATACACACTTTCGTCTCGTTTTGGAAAACCACTAAGACCATTGTATTGTCGGTTGGTGTGAAATTCTGCTTTACGACCGGTCAAAATTTTATGCCCATAGGCTTGATGCCCAACATCCCATATCAACAAATCATCGGGGGTATTAAACACATAATGCAATGCGATGGTCAATTCTACCACGCCAAGGCTTGCGCCTAAATGCCCTTCTTTAGTCGCCACAATTTCAATAATAAACTGCCTTAACTCTTTGGCAAGCTGCGGTAATTCACGCGCTGATAGTTGCCGTAAATCTGTGGTCGCGTTTATATGTTCTAGTAAATTTTTTAACACATAGCAAAAATACAAGATTGAAATCGTATTTTTGACTTATGGACGCAATTTTTGATGATGAATATTTTATGAAAAAAGCCCTTCAGGAAGCAGAAGCTGCTTTTGAGAAAGGGGAAGTCCCAGTGGGCGCGGTGATTGTGGTTGATAACAGAATCATTGCAAGAACACACAATCTCACCGAACTTTTGAATGATGTCACCGCCCATGCAGAAATGCAGGCCATTACGGCTGCGGCTCATTTTTTAGGGGGGAAGTATCTGAACAAATGCACATTATATGTGACTCTTGAACCTTGTCAGATGTGTGCAGGGGCGTTGTATTGGAGTCAGATTTCTAACATTGTATATGGGGCGAAAGACGAAAAACGCGGTTGTGGTGTGATGGGCACTAAACTACACCCAAAAACCATACTAAGGGGCGGCATTTTAGCAACCGAAGCCTCGGAATTGATGACTCGTTTTTTTGTAGAAAAACGAAATTTGAATTAAAATTTAGGAATCCTTAGAATCATTAAATTTCCGCATTTTATCCAGATTCTCTTGGGTAAGCATATAATCGGCGACCTTTTTATCTTTCCAACGGTAATAGGAAAACAACGGAAATACGATCACACACAATCCAATCACCCCAAATCCCACCAATTTTTTTGAATACGGCAAATCAACAATCAAGCCTGTAAACATACTCGTCATTGTCGCAATAAATAAAAACCAAATTATATATTTCATTTTATGAGTATCGTTTTATTTTAGGTCGACTTTTAGATGTAGCTCATTTAATTGTGTTTCATCTATGGCCGATGGCGCATCGATCATCACATCGCGTCCAGAGTTGTTTTTTGGAAAGGCGATAAAATCACGAATCGTTTCCTGACCTCCAAGTATTGCAACTAAACGATCCAATCCAAAGGCGAGGCCTCCGTGTGGGGGCGCTCCATATTCGAAGGCATTCATTAAGAATCCAAATTGTTCTTTTGCTTCTTCTGGCGTAAAGCCAAGATGATCAAACATCAATGCTTGTGTTGCTTTGTCGTGGATCCGAATCGAGCCTCCTCCAATTTCATTGCCATTTAAAACCAAATCATACGCATTGGCCTTCACGGCACCCGGATCGGTATCTAATAACTTAATTTGATCTGGTTTTGGAGCGGTGAACGGGTGGTGCATTGCATGGTAGCGTTTGCTGTCTTCATCCCATTCAAGTAACGGAAAGTCGGTCACCCATAGCGGTGCAAATTCCTTAGGGTTTCGAAGTCCTAAACGTTCTGCAAGCTCCATTCGGAGTGCGCTTAATTGAGTTCTTACTTTGTCAGTCGGTCCAGAGAGGACACAAACCAGGTCACCAGATTGGGCTCCTGTCACTTCTGCCCATTTCCCTAAATCGTCTTGATCATAAAATTTATCAACCGAAGACTTATACGTTCCATCCTCATTACATCGCGAATAGATCATTCCTAAAGCACCAACTTGAGGGCGTTTTAGCCAAGTAATAATCCCGTCAATTTCTTTTCGAGTGAAGCTATTTCCACCAGGAACGGCTATCCCAACCACTAATTCTGCCGAGTTAAAAACGCCAAAATCTTTGTGTTGAGCCACGGCATTTAATTCCCCAAATTTCATTCCAAATCGAATGTCTGGTTTGTCATTTCCGTAGGTTTGAAGCGCATCATCATACGTCATTCTTGGGAAAGAAGTAATGTCTTTTCCATGAATTGATTTTATCAAATGGCGTGTTAACCCTTCAAAAATAGTTAGAATGTCTTCTTGATCTACAAACGCCATTTCACAATCAATCTGCGTGAATTCGGGCTGTCTGTCGGCTCTTAAATCTTCATCTCTAAAACACTTTACAATTTGAAAATATTTATCCATACCGCCAACCATCAACAGTTGTTTGAAGGTTTGAGGAGATTGTGGAAGGGCATAAAACTGACCTTCATTCATTCTGCTTGGCACCACAAAATCGCGCGCACCCTCTGGCGTTGATTTGATTAAGTAAGGTGTTTCAACTTCTATAAATTCTTGAGAAGACAAATACGAACGAACTTCCTGTGTCACTTTATGTCTAA
Organism: Formosa sp. Hel1_33_131; assembly: GCA_949499105.1. Classification (GTDB taxonomy): domain Bacteria; phylum Bacteroidota; class Bacteroidia; order Flavobacteriales; family Flavobacteriaceae; genus Hel1-33-131. The sequence continues at coordinate 20,237 of CATEFX010000013.1, forward strand.
AGATTAAATTATTTTTTACTGGATTTCTTCGAATATCTAAATAGCGATATTTCATACGAAGCTCCTCGCCACCATCGGTTTGATCTTCAATGGTGAACGGCGGCACTTTTGCGGCATTTAAAACGGTTAGTTTTGAAACTAATATTTCAATAGCCCCAGTTTCTAAATTTGGATTTTTAGACGTACGTTCAATGACGGTTCCCGTCACTTGAATAACAAATTCACGTCCCAAACTTTTAGCCAAGGTGACCATCGCTTCTGGCGTGCGCTCTGCATCAAAAATAAGTTGAGTGATGCCGTAGCGATCTCTTAGATCGATCCAAATCACAAATCCTTTATCACGGGATTTTTGCACCCAACCCGAAAGGGTCACTTCTTCGTTGATATTCGAGGTTCTTAATTGACCACAATGATGACTTCTGTACATAAGACTAAATTAGTTGCGCAAATTTAACATTTAAAAATTAAAATCGACAGGCTTAGGAAGTGACTTTAATCTTTTTTGTTTTCAATTTATTAATTAAATAAAATAAGATAGGCACGACGACCAGTGTCAAAAAGGTAGCAAATGTTAATCCGAAGATAATTGCCCAGCCCATTGGCCCCCAGAAAGCAACGTTTTCACCACCAATATAAAAGTTGGGATTCAGTTGGGTGATCAAAGTTCTAAAATTAATATTGATACCGAGCGCTAAAGGAAGTAGCCCTAAAATGGTCGTGATTGCCGTTAACAACACCGGTCTTAAACGTGTTCTCCCGCCTTCAACCACACACTCAACAAGGAGTACAGGCGTTAATTTATCGGTTTCTTCCAATCCCAATTCCCGTCGTTTTCTAAGGATCGTAAGATTGATGTAATCAATCAAAACGATGGCATTATTAACGACAATTCCTGCCAGAGAAATAATACCAATCATGGTCATAAGCACCACAAAGTCCATTCTAAAAATGAGGAGTCCAAATAACACCCCAATCAAACTAAGAAATACCGAAATTGAAATGATAAATGGGGTTGTAGCCGAGTTAAATTGTGCAACCAAAATCAAGAAAATTAAAAGGACCGCAATTAAAAGGGCATTACTTAAAAACGCCATTTCTTTGGCTTGTTTCTCTTGTTCACCTGTAAAACTAATGGCGATGCTTTTTGGCGATTCGAATTTTTCAGCAATGGCTCTAATTTTATCGTTGACTTCTGTGGGGTTATAATCACTTAAAACATTGGAATAAATGGTGACCACTCGATCCAAATTAATACGTTTAATAGCGCTAAACGAAGATTGATTTTCAGTCGTTGCAACCGCCGAAATAGGCACTTGTTTTATTTGGCCATCACTTTGATTTCTAAAGGTTATTTTTTGATCCAGCAAGGTCGATTTATTATAACGCATTTCGTTTTTTAGCCTTAGATTTATAGGATAATCATCATCCGCGTTTTTATAAGTTGAGATTTCTTTTCCATACAATGCGGTTCGTAAGTTGGCTCCAATTTGACCTGTTGAAACCCCCAGTCGTCGTGCTTTTTGACGGTCAACAGAAATTAACATTTCGGGTTTTCCTTGATCAATATCTAATTTCAATTCTTCAATTCCCGCAATATTTGAGGAATTGATAAAGGATTTTAATTGATTGGCAGTTTCCAAGATTAAGACATAATCATCCCCTTTAATTTCAATATTGATGGGGGCGCCTGTTGGAGGGCCATCGGCGGGTTTATCCACCACAATACTCACGCCGGGATAGCCTTGTATAACATTTCGAATGTCTTTTAGCACGGCTTCAGTACTCACCCCTTGACGGTCCTGATACTTTACAAAATCTACCGTGATTCGAGCTTTGTTCGGTGTTTTCCCACCCTCTTGCCCTCGAGATGGATCGGCAGTACCTTCTCCTACTTGTCCAATAATAGAAGTAATCAAAAAGCTTTTGCCATCGACGTCATACTTTTTTAAGTAGTTTTCTATGTCTTGTTCAATTTCCTTTGAAATAAGATTTGTTTCCTCGATGTCAGTCCCAATAGGATATTCGATGTATACAAAGACTTGTTTGGCATCGGTGTTCGGGAAAAACAATATTTTAGGGGGAAAAGTCGCCATTAAAAATACCGCAAGAATTAATAACCCAAACGTTCCAACGAGGATACTGCCCGGTTTTTTTCCTTTCAGTGCGTAGTTCAAAAAACGTTCGTAGAGGTTTTCTAACTTTGTTATAAAAGTGATTTTTGATTCCTTTTTAGGAACCACCTTCATATACACCGAAATCAACATTGGGTTAATAATTAGTGCTACAAATAGGGATGAGCTTAAGACGATAATTAAGGTAATTGGAAGCCATTTCATAAACTCACCCATAATACCTTCCCATAAAATTAAGGGAAAAAACGCAGCTAAAGTGGTTGCTGTAGATGCAATAATTGGCATCGCCACTTCGCCTACACCAAGTTTCGCTGCTTCAATTCTTGGGTAACCTTCATCCATCAAACGATAGACGTTTTCGACCACCACAATCCCGTTATCAACCAACATCCCTAGCGCAATGACTAAAGAAAACAAGACCATGGTATTCAGAGTTACCCCCATAAAACTCAAAATAGTAAACGATAAAAACATCGATAAAGGAATCGCAATTCCAACAAACAATGCATTTCTAAACCCTAAAAAGAAGTAAAGGACTGTGACCACCAAAATGACGCCTAAAATGATGCTGTTTTCTAGATCGGACACCATGGTTCGGGTGTCGTTTGATTGATCGTTGGTCTTTGATATTATTAAATTGTGTGGAAATACATTTGCGGCCGCTTGTTCCAGAATGGCATCAATTTTAGTCGAAGCCTCTAAAAGGTTTTGACCGCCTCGTTTCTTAACATCCAACATGACTACAGGTTGCATATATTCTCTAGCAAAACTTTCTTTTTCTTGCTCTTTGAAATTCACATCTGCAATATCTCTTAGGTAAACAATGTTTCCTTTTTCATGCTTGACGATAATATCTCTGACGCTTAAAGGATCTTTAAATTCGCCTAAAACACGGACCGTGCGTCGAATGCCATTTTCGAGGATATCTCCTCCAGAAACACTCATGTTTTCAAAAGCAACGGCATTTTCTATATCTGTGAAGCTGATTTTAGACGCCTCCATTTTATATAAATCGACGGCTATTTCAAGTTCTTTTTCTTGAACCCCTCTAATATCTACCCCTGAAATTTCTGAAAGTTCCTCAATTTCATCTTCTAAATATTCGGCATATTCCTTGAGTTGATCCATTGAAAATTCGCCCGACAAATTAATGTTCATGATGGGGATTCGCTCACTAAAATTCATTTCCGTAATACTCGGCTCCGATGGTAAATCTTTTGGGAAATCAGGATCTGCCATTGCGACATCAACTTTGTCTTTAACTTTTTGAAGCGCTTCCGAAGGGGTGTAATCAAAACTAAATTCCACCACAATACTCGAGTAACCCTGAATTGAATTGGAAGTAATTTTATCGACCCCTGTGATTGAATTTATTTCCTTTTCTAGCCGTTTGGTGATTAGTTTTTCGACATCCAACGCAGAATTCCCTGGGTAAGGAGTGGCCACATAAATTTGTGGGATAATAATTTCTGGAAAATTCTCACGTGCCATCCTTGAGTAAGAAAGAAACCCACTTAACACAATAATGAATGTAATGACAGAAACGGTCATGCGATTTGAAATCGCCCAAGAAGAAAGTTTAAATTCTTTTATTTTTTTTGTGCTCATAATCTACTAGTTTACAAGTTTTACGTCTTCATTTTTATTTACAAGTCGTGCACCTTTATCAACCAGCATAGAGGTTTCTGAAAGCCCTTCAGAAATATAAGAGAAGTTATTGTAATTCTTCGCCTCGGTCACAAATGTTTTCACAACTTTATGGTTGTCCCCTTTTGGTTCAATCGTATAAACAAACGTTTTGTTGTCGCGATCTTTTTGAACGATTCTCGATGGAATAACAATGCCATTGGCTCTAAAATCATTGATCTTAATGTCAGCAAGCAAGTTAGCTTTTAACTCATTATTGGGGTTTTTTAGATCAATACGAGTTTTAAAGCTTCGGTTATTTGGATTGATGAAATTTCCAACTTGTGAAATTGATGCCTCTGTAGATTTACCAATAGATGTAAAATTAAGGAGGACTTTTGTCCCTTTTTTGATAGATTTTAAATACGTTTCCGTGACGTCACTTTCGACATAAACATTTTTAAGGTTTACCAGCCTTAGGAAGGGTGCTTGCGGGGATGTAAGTTCCCCTGTTTTTGCAAAAATTTGATCAATTGTTCCAGAAAATGGCGCGATTACTTTCATTTTTCGCGCTTGTGCTCTCAAGCTTTTCATGTTATTTTCAAGCCCTTCTTTTTGTGCTTTTGCTTGGAGGAATTGAATTTCACTCCCAATGTTTTGATCCCAAAGTCTGGCCTGACGTTCAAAAGTGGTGGTGGCCAAAGCAAGTTGAGTTTCTAATTGTAAAACCGAATTGTCGATCACAGCGCTATCGAGTGTTGCAAGTATTTGCCCTTTTGAAACGTATTGTCCTTCCTTGGTTAAAATTGCCGTTACAGTGCCTCCCATTTCCGCGTGTAATTCAATGGACTGATCGGCTTTCACCATTCCTTGGACTTCGATATAATGATTAAAGTCTTTGATTTCTGCTTTAAATGACGTGACGGTCATAAGTTTTTGTAACGTATCTAATTCAGAAATAGCGACTTCAACACTTTTAAGTTCTGTGCTGATACGATCCATTTTCTCAATCAGAGTCGCCTTTTTAGTTTTTAAATCGGTTAACGATTGTGATTCTTTCTCTGAACTGCCACAAGACAGAACAAGGGTTAAAATAAATAGCGAAATAATTGTTTTCATTTGAGTCATCGGTAGGGAATGTTTCTTCATTTAGTTGTTGTAGGATGTGTTAATGAGTGCTTCTATATCAATTCGTTTGATTAGGATGTTTAGCATGGACTGTAAATAATCTTGTTGCGCCGCATACAATTGTCTTTGTGCTTGCGATAAGTCAAAACTAGTGGTCAATCCTTCAAAGAATTTAATTTCATTTTTTTGAGCGATATTTTCTGAAAGTTGCAGTGCTTCTTTTTTAATTTCAAGATCTTCAACGGCAAATTCATAATCGCTTGTCGCACGTGCAATTTCTAACCGAATTTTTTCAGTCGTGTCTTCTAAAAGCGCTTTGGATTTCTCAAAGTTGAGACGCGCCATTTTTGTGGAAGCACTTCTTCCGAGCGAGCTAAAAAGAGGGATTTTCATCGTGACGCCAAAAAGAGAGGCGCCAAACCATTTTTGCGACTCCTGCAAAAAGTTAAATTGATCATTATTTCCAGAATAGCTGCCGTTTAAAAAGGCATCAATAGAGGGCAGTGCTTTACTTTTTTCTAACTTCAATAAGAGTTCTCGAGCTTTGACATCGTTGAATGCAATTTTATAATCCACAACATTCTCAACCTCAATAATTGACTGTAAGGGCAGAAGCGTTGTATAGATTAAAATTAATTTATCGAGACTGTCAGTCAAAACGACGGGAGTGTTTAATTCAAGGCCAAGCGCATTGTTAAACATTTGATAGGCTAGCGTTTTTAATCGTTTGATATACCCCTGATTGCTTTTCAAACTCGCCAAAGTCAATTGTAGCTGCTGAACGCTTTCTTGCTCAATCAAACCGTTTTCATACACCTTTGTAAGATCATTTACGTTTTTTTCTATAAGGGCGATATTTGAGTTTACGATTTTAAAATTTTCTTCGGCTAACAGCACATTTCCATAGGCATAAGCGACCATTTTTCGAAGTTCAACTTCTGTTTTCTCTTTGGCATTTTCTGAGATATCAAGATATACTTTTGCTGCCTGAAGTCCTACTAAATAGGAGCCATCAAATATTTTTTGTGAAACTTTCAAGGTACCATTCATCGTTTGTTTGGTACCAAAAACAATTTCTGAGAACTGGCCTGGAGGTCCGCCAAAGAATTCGGCTGGGATCAACGAAATCTGTTGCTTCAACCAATTGTTATAATTTAGAGTCGCTTTGATTTGAGGGAGTCCTGTGGACGTTGTTTGCCACTTTTGGAGTTTCGCAATTTCCACATTACGGGCAGCATTTTTACCCAAATAATTGTTTTGAATTGCAAACTCAGCAGCTTCTTTAAGCGAAAACCGGGTGGTCTCTTGCTGAGAAAACACCGAAGTCGATATGAATAAGAAAAGAGTTAATTTATGAAGCATTAGATGTTAGGTTAGATTTTATATAATTATTAAGCAGATTTAATCCTTGTTTGGTGACTATCGCGCGGAGGTGGTATTCGAGATAACTTTCAAAAAGATAGTTTTTATCGAAGAGCGTTTCTGGAAATATGCTAATATCACGAATCCCAGTCATCCCATTAAAATACATTCTTGATATGAAATCTATGTCAATATCAGCTCTAAATAAACCAGTATCAACCCCCATTTTCAAACTGTTCTCAACTGAAGAGTGCATTTTTTCAAATTGTTTAATTTGTAAACGCTCATAAATTTCAGGATAATATTTTTTGAGTTGGTACTGTGGGGACACACGTTCATTTCTGAAGTAATTCATCACAAATAGTTTGATGTCATAAAGCTCTTCAATAGGGTTTATTGAGGAGGCGTTTATCTTGTCAATTCCTTCGTAAATATGGTCGAGCGTTTCAAATATGACGACCTCTACAAGGGCAGTTTTATTCGAAAAATGAGCATAAATGGTTTTCTTAGAAATCCCAATGGCATTCGCGATGTCGTCCATAGTGACACTCTTGAATCCTAAAGACAAGAACAACTCTTCTGATTTTGATATAATTTTATTTCTCATAACTGAGTACAAATTTACAACAGGAAACTTTAAAAACAATTAAAGTTTCCAAAGTTTTATGATTTTTTAACATTTATTAGTTTCTCAAATTAAAATAGTTTTAGGAATTCACTTATTTTTGTGGCTATGAAAGCCATTGAAACGTATCAAAAACAATTTTTAGCCTTTTTAGGAACTTATAAAGAAGAGCGAGAGCCTAAAAACCTGTACCAACCCATTGCCTACATATTAAATTTAGGCGGGAAGCGCTTGCGACCTGTTTTAACCCTAATGACCGCCGATTGTTTTGATGGCGATACACACCAAGCACTCGACGCCGCATTGGCTGTGGAAGTTTTTCACAATTTCTCTCTAATTCACGATGATATTATGGACGCCGCACCGCTGCGTCGTGGCCATCAAACGGTGCATGAAAAATGGGATTTAAATACCGGGATTCTTTCAGGAGATGCGATGCTTATTATGGCCTATCAACTGTTTGAGAACTACCAGCCTGAGGTCTTTCAAAAACTCGCTAAATTGTTTAGTCAAACAGCATTGGAAGTCTGCGAAGGCCAACAATACGATATCGATTTTGAAACGCGATCTGAAGTTTCAATTCCAGAATATCTAAAAATGATTGAATACAAAACGGCCGTATTAGTGGGAGCAGCCATGAAAATGGGTGCCATTATAGCCGATGCCTCAACTGAAGATCAAAATCGATGTTATGAATTTGGGAAAAACTTAGGGATTGCATTTCAATTACAAGATGATTATTTGGATGCCTTTGGGAACCCTGAAACATTTGGAAAACAAGTTGGAGGTGATATTATCGAGAATAAAAAAACCTATTTATATCTAAAGGCTTTAGAGTTTTCGTCTGAAGAGGATCAACTACAATTGAAACAATTATTTAGCACAGGGGGCACTAACTCAAAGGATAAAATAGAGACTGTAAAGCAAATTTTTATAGCATCGGGGTCTTCAGAGGCTACCAAAAAAGCCATTGAACATTATACGCTGAAAGCTTTTTCTGTTTTGGAGTTATTAACTATTTCAGAAGCTAAAAAGGAACTCCTCAAAACATTTGGCACGAGTCTTATGGATAGAACCGTGTAATGGATTTACCCGCTACTTTTGAAGCCCTAATTACAGAAGCAAATCATTTAAATTTATATAAAAAATTACTTCTTCAACTTAATAAAGATTTTTTATTAGCGAATGTTTTCTTCGATTTAGAGGCTGAAATTTCACCTTCAAACCTAAAATTGTTACTTCATGAAACAGTTTATAAGCTTATTCAGGAAAATTTTTCGGAATACTTAAATTTACTTTATATCGTTGATGTTTCAGAAAAGCAAGTTAAAGCCTTAGATAGCAGCGATCCTTTTAAACTCTCCGAGGCTGTGTCTTTTCTTATTCTAAAACGTGTGTGGCAAAAAGTCTGGTTTAGAAATACATATTAAAACTCAAAGCGGGTTTCCTCTTTAATTCTTGGATTAGTTTTAATTTTCAGATGTTAACTCAAGAATGGCATGAATGGTTTCTTTGTTATCAACGCCTAGTCCTTCTTGCTGGTGGATTAACTCACCACTTATATTAAACACACTTATAATATTTGAATGTGAGAAATCTAGAGGAGAAATTTGCTTGTATTTTACGGCTAACACATTCGCAAACTCTCTGACACCACTTTCGGTACCTTGTAAAAAGACCCATTGTTCTTCCTCCATTTTGTTTTCTAGTGCAAATTCTTTAAGTCGTTTTGGGGTGTCATTTGTTGGGTCGATACTGACCAACACAAAACGAAGATTCTCTATATTAGATTTTGGAATTTGAGCTTCAATATTTCGCATATCTGTAACTAAGCGCGGGCAAGCCGCCTTGCAAGTTGTATAGATCATGACCATTACCAAGGTTTTACCTTTTAACTCTTCAAGTTGGATGATTTCTCCTTGGTGAGTATTCCAAAGGGATGTTAAATGGAAAATAGATTCATCCGAAATCTCACCCTCATTTAAGTGTCTTGATTTCTCTTGTTGGTTAGCGATTAAATCCATTTTGCACATAAGACAACTCCCAGGTTCTTTGTAGGTTTTATCAACCTCACAGTTCATAGGACAGTAATAAATAACTTCGGTAAATGCCCTAGTTGACTTTTCGTTTTTACATGACACTGATATCAATACGCTGAGCATTAATATTAATTTTAAGTTTTTCATGTTATTATTGATTAAGATCTTTAACACACCTAAACCCAAGTGTTTTCAGGGCATATTTGGCATTTAAACTTCCCCTTAGCGCATAGCGCATAAAAGCAGCGTAGTTCATTAAGTCAGTGACACCAATAGCGGCACTTCCGCAAAACAGCTTGGAGTCATCGTCAACATCTTTTCTAGATTCACCTGAAATTAGTACGGAATTAAAATCTAAAGACCATTCCCAGACCAGTCCATGCATATCATAAATATCCCAATAATTTTTAAAGGTTGATCCAATGTCGTTATTAAATGTTTTTGGTTTTTCATACCACCCTAAAATTTGTTCATTATAAGTTTTTAGTTGCCGTGCGTCTGGAAGGTCTTCATTTGCCATTGCGACATATTCCCATTCGTCTATGGTAGGGAGTCTTTTACCTAGATAGTCGCAATAGTCTTTTGCTACAAACCATGAAACATTGGTTATTGGTGCATTTATGGATTGATTATCTCCTAGTTCCATATCTGATTTCCAATTAATGAGGTAATTTTTATCAGCAAAGAGCTTTTTAATGTTTGACCGTTTCCATTTAGGTTTTTTTTTTATAAATTCTAAAAACAATTTGTTAGATACGGGATACACATCCATCTTAAAATCTTGAACGCTCACTTTTAACGAATCACTTCCATAGAGTGGCGTATAAGTCCCTCCTTTTATCAGTACCATTTTAGATTGACAATTTAAAGCCAAGCTTAAGACTAGTATGTTGCAAATTATCAATCCATTAATAAGTTTCATAGTGTATTAGTTAGTGTCCGCTTTTTGCGGCGGCAACCTGAGCCTTTGTAACATTTGTTTTGTTGTTACCCCATGAGTTATAGACATACGTCAGAACATCGGCAATTTCATCATTACTAATCGTTTGTCTAGTCATCACACCATTGTATTTTTTGCCGTTAACGGTAATTTCTCCAGTTTTTCCTTTGAGAACAATTTCAATAGCGCGTTTTGTATTTGCATTTAAGTAATCTGACTTTGCCAAAGGAGGAAATGCATTTGGTATTCCTTGACCTTCGGCTTGGTGACATGCGACACATGTTTGTGTGTAAATTTGCTTTCCAGATTCCATTTTCTGTGCTAAGCTTTTATTTGAACTTGCAACTTTAACGTTCTTATCCGCTTTTGGCATTTTTTGCACATTGTCATCAACTGAATTATAAACACCTTCCTGGACTACGCCAGAATAAATAGTTTTATTTTCTTCCCCCTCAACTTTCAGCATTCCTAAGGCTCCTTTGTTGAATGCTCTAAAAATGGAGTGGTCAACTATTATAAAAGTGCCTGGAACATCGACCTTGAATTCTACGATAGCAGCACCTCCAGAAGGGACTAATGTAGTTTGCACATTGTCATTAACTAAGCTACCACCTTCAACCCTTACTTTGTCAAAGATTTCCCCTATAACGTGAAATGAGGATACTAAGTTAGGGCCTCCATTTCCAACATATAAACGAACGGTTTCTCCAACATTAGCAGTAATCGCATTATCCCCTGTCAAAGAACCAACGCGACCATTAAACACCACATAGTCGGCGTTTTCATTAATGGCTTTTTGCATATCAAAGGATTGTAAACCTGGGGCTCCGTTTTCTCCCGCAGTATAAAAATCACCTTGCATTAGGTAGTATTCTTTATCCACTAAAGGTAAACCGCCTACTGGCTCTACGAGAATTAGACCATACATTCCGTTTGCAATGTGCATTCCAACGGGAGCTGTTGCACAGTGGTAAACAAAAAGCCCAGGGTTTAGAGTTTTAAAGCTAAATGTTTTTTGATGGCCGGGAGCCACAAATGATGACGATGCACCACCTCCAGGACCAGTTGCAGCATGTAAGTCTATGTTATGCGGTAATTTATTGTCTTGGTGATTTGACAGTGTGAATTCCACTTCATCCCCAACTCTCGTTCGAATAAAACTCCCAGGGACAGAGCCGCCAAAAGTCCAATAATTATAAGTTGTTCCATCAGTCATAGTGCCTTCTTTTTCAAGAATTTCCATGTTAACAATAAGTTTTTTGGCTTTTCTTCTTCCTACAGGCCTAGGAACATTTGGGGGCGACGTTAGCTCTGCTTTCATTTCTCTGCTTACAGGGATGTCAGCGGTATTCTCTTCTTCAGTTTTCTCACTTTTATTTTTACAAGCTAAAAATAGTGCCATACATAGCAAAAGGATTGAAATTTGTTTAAGTGTTTTCATTATGATATTAGTTTAGGGTTCTAAAATATTATAATACAGCTCTAACTTTGTTTTTAGATAAATTTTGATTTGCCATTGGAGCTCCATTAAATTCTATAAGTATTTTTTTCTAACGCTGCATGTTTAGTTTTTTGGCTCAAATTATTGTTTTGGTGAGATTTTTTTTAAATTTACTCACATAAATATACTCAACGGAGTCAAGAATAATAAAAGTTTTCATAAGTGTGTTTTATGACACATGTTCTTACAAAATTAACGTCATTAAGTTCATTAAAAGATGATATATATCATCTTTTAATGAACTTAATTCTCCCCTATTAATTAGCTTGCGTTTGTATTTATTTATGGTGCCTTTTTATTGAAAATTTTAAATGAATGGAGTTTTCATTTCAAATATTTAAGCTTACTGAAAACCCTTGTATTTATTAATAAATCGTAATTCAATTAAAATATCTTTAGATTTATCTTGTTTTCACATTTCATATTTATGAAAAATCGTATTTTTGTCTATATTTTTCTAAGAGAAAAAATAGAATTATTAATTCATGGACAAGTATTCTTTTTTAAACGCCGCACACACCGCCTATTTTGCGGATCTGTACGAACAATACCAACAAGACCCAGATAGTGTAGAGCCGAGCTGGAAAGCTTTCTTTCAAGGCTATGATTTTGGCAGCGAAAGTTTTGAGGTTTCTGATGATATTGTGGAAGGCGTTAAGACTCAAATTCCAGAGCATGTACAGAAAGAATTTCAGGTTGTAAAACTAATTGATGATTACCGTACTCGAGGTCATTTGTTTACTAAAACTAACCCAGTTAGAGATCGAAGAAAATATTCACCATCTCTCGATTTAGAAAACTTTGGCTTATCCTCTAAGGATTTAGATACCGTTTTTAATGCCGGCGATATTATAGGGATTGGACCTCAAAGTTTACGTGTAATTCGACAACACCTCGAAGCTATTTATTGTGATGCCATTGGCGTAGAATACATGTACATCCGTCGACCGAATGAACGTCAATGGATTCAGAATAAACTCAACAATAATGATAATCAGCGTAATTTTACGGCTGATGAGAAAAAACATATCCTCAAAAAACTAAATGAGGCGGTTTCGTTTGAAACCTTTTTGCACACAAAGTATGTTGGTCAAAAACGATTTTCATTAGAAGGAAATGAATCTTTAATCCCAGCGATTGATGTGATCATTGAAAAAGCCGCCGCTTATGGAGTCAAAGAATTTGTCATGGGAATGGCCCATCGTGGTCGTTTGAGTACGTTGACCAATATTTTTGGAAAATCGGCTAGTGATATTTTCAGTGAATTTGATGGAAAAGATTATGAAGAAGAGGTCTTTGATGGCGATGTTAAATACCATCTTGGTTGGACCAGTGACCGATTGACCGATAACGGCAATCGAATTAACTTGAGCATTGCACCAAACCCATCACACCTTGAAACTGTAGGTGCGGTTGTGGAAGGAATTACAAGAGCAAAACAAGATAAACTAAAGCCCGAAGACGCCAGTAAAGTGTTGCCAATTGTGGTACACGGCGATGCGGCAATTGCAGGCCAAGGCCTCGTGTACGAAGTCGTTCAAATGGCACAACTAGACGGCTATAAAACCAATGGAACGATTCATATTGTAGTCAATAACCAAATTGGATTTACGACCAATTATCTCGACGCACGCTCATCAACCTATTGTACAGATGTTGCGAAAGTGACGCTTTCACCAGTATTGCATGTCAATGCCGATGATGCCGAGGCCGTAGTTCACTCTATGATTTTTGCACTCGATTTTAGAATGCAGTTTAAGCGCGATGTGTTTATCGATTTATTAGGTTATCGAAAATATGGTCATAACGAAGGTGATGAACCGCGTTTTACACAACCAAAATTGTATAAAGCGATTGCAAGTCATAACAATCCACGCGATATTTATGCGCAAAAACTAATGGATGAAGGGGTGATTGATTCAAGCTATGTTTCTAAACTTGAGCAAGATTATAAGGCTTCTTTAGAGACTGAGTTAAAATCGTCGAGACAAGAAGACAAAACCGTCATCACGCCATTTATGCAAGAGGCCTGGGAAAATTTTCCAAGAGCCAAAGCCAAGAAAATGTTAGCTACGATAGACACCACCTACTCAAAAGAAAAACTAACCTCAATCACTGAGATTATAGCCTCGCTTCCTAAAGATAAAAAATTCATTCGTAAAATTTCACGATTGATAGAAGCGCGTCAACAAATGTTTGACAATAATAAGCTCGATTGGTCTATGGCCGAACACCTTGCCTATGGCTCCCTTTTAGAAGAAGGTTTCAATGTCCGTATTTCTGGTCAGGATGTCGAACGAGGAACGTTCTCTCACCGTCATGCGGTAGTTAAAGTAGAAGACAGTGAAGAAGAAGTGGTCCTTCTTAAAAATATAAGTCCAAATCAAGGGCAATTTAATATTTACAACTCCTTATTGTCAGAATATGGGGTAGTTGGTTTTGATTACGGCTATGCAATGGCAAGTCCAAACACGCTTACAATCTGGGAAGCTCAATTTGGAGATTTTAGTAATGGCGCTCAAATCATGATTGACCAATACATTTCATGTGGTGAAGATAAATGGAAAACTCCGAATGGAATCGTCCTGTTATTGCCACATGGGTATGAAGGCCAAGGGGCTGAACATTCGTCGGGTCGAATGGAACGTTACCTTCAACTTTGTGGAAAAGACAATATGTTTATTGCCGATTGTACAACGCCTGCCAACATGTTTCATTTATTAAGACGTCAACTAAAAGCAGATTTCAGAAAACCATTGATTGTATTCACGCCAAAGAGTTTATTACGTCATCCAAAAGTCGTGTCTTCAGTAGAAGAATTTGCAAACGGAAGTTTCCAAACGTTAATCGATGATGCCACAGCAAAAGCCACTGAAGTTAAAACTTTAGTTTTTGTGACGGGTAAATTTTATTACGATTTATTGGAAGCACAAGAAACGTTGGGAAGAACCGATATTGCTTTAGTACGCGTCGAACAATTATTCCCACTTCCAGAAAAAGAAATCGAAGCTGTCATTTCAAAATACACAAATGCAGATGATATTGTCTGGGCACAAGAAGAACCAAGAAATATGGGGGCGTATGCGCACATATTAATGCATATCGACGCTGCTAGAAATTGGCGAGCTGCTTCTAGACGAAGTTATAGTGCGCCCGCCGCAGGAAGCTCCACACGATCTAAAAAAAGACATCAAGAAATAATAGATTTTGTTTTTGATAAAACAAAAGATAATCAACGTAAAAAACTAAAATAAACACACAATGATTTTAGAAATGAAAGTGCCTTCTCCAGGCGAATCCATCACAGAAGTTGAAATTGCAGAATGGTTAGTTCAAGAAGGCGATTATGTAGAAAAAGATCAAGCTATTGCTGAGGTTGATAGCGATAAAGCAACGTTAGAATTGCCAGCAGAAGCCAGTGGAACCGTAACGTTTAAAGCGGAGGTCGGCGATGCTGTAGAAGTTGGCGCTGTGGTGTGTCTCATTGATACGAGTGCTGCAAAACCAGAAGGAGGAGACGCCCCTAAAGCGACGGCTTTCACTCCAGAAGTGGCAGCAACACCAAAAGTTGAAACACCAGTTAACACAACGTATGCTACAGGCGCTGCGAGTCCTGCGGCTAAAAAAATATTATCTGAAAAAGGGATGGATTCCACGACCATTGTCGGTACTGGAAAAGATGGACGTATTACTAAAGAAGACGCCGTAAAGGCGGTTCCAGCGATGGGACAACCAACTAACGTAGAAGGTCGTGGTGTGTCGCGTTCTAAATTATCTATGTTACGTCGAAAAGTAGCAGAACGTTTGGTGGCTGTCAAAAATGAAACTGCGATGTTAACGACCTTCAACGAAGTTGACATGTCGCCAATTTTCGAATTGAGAAAACAATACAAAGAAATTTTTAAAGAAAAGCACGGCGTTGGACTCGGATTTATGAGCTTCTTTACGCTCGCCGTAGTGCGTGCATTAAAATTATTTCCTTCAGTCAATTCTATGATCGATGGAAAAGAAATGATTTCCTATGATTTCTGTGATATTAGTATCGCCGTTTCAGGACCAAAAGGTTTAATGGTTCCCGTGATTAGAAACGCGGAAGATTTAACGTTTAGAGGCGTAGAATCGGAAGTGAAGCGCTTGGCAATTCTTGCGCGTGATGGACAAATTACCGTGGATGAAATGACGGGAGGCACCTTTACAATTACTAATGGTGGTGTTTTTGGAAGCATGCTTTCAACGCCGATCATCAATCCACCTCAAAGTGCGATTCTTGGAATGCATAATATCGTGGAACGTCCAGTCGCTCTTAATGGCGAAGTCGTCATTCGTCCGATTATGTACGTTGCCTTATCCTATGACCATCGAATTATTGACGGAAAAGAATCGGTTGGATTTCTTGTAGCTGTGAAAGAAGCGCTCGAAAATCCACAAGAATTTTTGATGGATGCCGATGTTAAAAACGCGCTAGAGCTGTAAAGTTAATGGGCACGCGCAAAAGATGCTCGCGCTAGTTGGCGTTGGTGGCCCACAAAATTTATTTGGAACGCGAATGGATTCGCGCACCAGCCTTTAGATTAGCAAAATAGAAATAATCTTAAATTAAAATCGTGGTAATGATGATGAAATTTCTTTTTTAAATGAGCTCATTAATATCATTCTCCACATCTTTTGTTTGAAACTCACTCTTATCTTTTTTATTTCCTGCTAAGTCAGGAGACTTTGCAGAGCGGTTTTCAATTTAAGCTCAAAACTTTCAATTCCCCACCAAAACCCCTGTGTTTTTTAGCCATTGTTGGGCTTAGTTTCTTTTTAATATTTCTATCAATTCTGTGTTTATGTATATAGTTTCTCGTCCAATTTTTTGAGATTCTAATATTCCAACCTCTTCTAATTGTTTTAAGTATCTTGATGCTGCTTTTCTTTCAACTCCAAGTCTTTCGACTACATATTCTATTTTGGAATAAGGATGCTCAAATAGTAGTTCAATTAATTCTTTCCGATAAACTTTAGTTGCTTTTTCTTGAGCGACAAGAATAGTTTTTTCAAGTAAATTTTTAATTGAATTAATTTTTTCAACTGTTTTATTAGAAGTTACCTCTACTGCTTTTAGCATATATACAATCCAGTTTTCCCATTCATTATTTTTATTGACTTTGTTTAATAGTTTATAATATTCAGATTTATTATCATTAATGTAAGAACTTAGGTAAAGGATAGGAATATCTAATAGTCCGTTTATGATTAAGTAAAGAATATTTAATATTCTTCCAGTCCTTCCGTTTCCATCATAAAATGGATGAATGCTTTCAAATTGATAATGCAAGATGGCTAGATTAATTAAAGGAGATATGTCTGTGTCTACAATGTTAAAATGGTCAAGAAAGTTTGAAAGTAAATCTAGTATTTCGTCTTTTTCTTGTGGAGGTGTATAAACGACTTCTCCTGTTTTATCATTTTTTAAAACAGTTCCTGCCATATTCCGAACGCCAGCATTATTTTCAATAATGGTCTTTTGTAATTCAGCAATGTCTTTTTGTCTTAAATACCCTTGATTGTTAATTATGTCTGCACCTAGAAATATTGCTTTTCTATAGTTAATTACCTCTTTAATTTGTAATGGTTGATTTGTAGAAGTGGAAAGAGCTTTATATAATTCATCTTGTGTTGTTATGATATTTTCAATTTCAGAACTGTCTTTAGCTTCTTGTAAGACGACTGCATTTATTAGCATTGTTTGATTAGGAATTGTCTTTGCAATTCCTTTTAGCTCGCCCAATGCAGTTGATGACTTACTTAATTGGCGTAAAATATGAAGCGTTTCTATTTCTTCTCGTTTTGGAGGTAGTTTTTCAAGTTTTTTAATAAGAGTCATTTTATCCCGCATTATGTTTATATGTACCAAAAATACAAAAAAAGCACCAAATGAAAAATATTTGATGCTTTTTGTCTCGTATTATGTTTTGACTATAAAATTTTATTACTAAGGAAACGTCCTGTTTTTTGATGTCTAATTTTTTATGGAATTTGATTTCAAAAACACCGACACCACTAACCCAAATTCGAAAATCACTATCACCCCCTGCTGCGCAAAGTCAAGAACTTTGCGCAGCAGGGGCGTATTCTATTTACTGCTCATTATTTTTAAGCTTCCTTATCGTAATGGGCACGAGCAAAAGTGCTCGCGCTAGCGGGGGTTTTTTAGCTCAGTTCTTTGTTGGCAGTAGTTTATCTCTCAAACTTAAATGTATAAGAGTCACTTATTGATACTTGAATAATCTCACCGTTTTCCAGCCACCTAGAATCATCAGGATCAAGTATCATTTCATTATTTGCAAAAATAATTTTTAAATAATCTCCAGATTCATTTAAATTAATAAATTGTTCATTTTCATCTTCTAACAATAAATATGAATATGTTCCGCTTTCAAATCCGTTATAAATATTTCCTTGTGCTGAATTATTTTCAACAGTCAGAGTTTGATTATCAAATGTCCATGTTATTATTCCAGTTTCATATCTATTATCTATCCCAGCAATTCCTCCGCTAATATTTTTAACGTTCCAAATTCCGTTTAGAGATTCTAATTCTGTTGAATTATCATCGTCATTACTACAACTTGTAAATAATACTAATCCTAAAAATAATAATAAGCTCAATTTTCCTAACTTCATAATTTTTCTTTTTAAGTTATACTTTATAGATGCAGAAATTCCGAAATGGTTGCGCCAAATTACTGCCAACGTTTTGCGGCTATGGTGCGTGCCGCATTACTCCTATTAATTTTCTTGATTTGCACTATTTTAAAATTTACTAATATTTGTCTTAATAAGCACGATTTTCGGTATGCACTATGAGCCGCTGTTATGTGCTGGCTTTTCTATTCTATTTCTATTTTTTCTATTCTCAACTGGTCTTTTACGTATTCTTCATATTTTTTGTCCCGAAAGTCAAACCAATTTTGTCGATAAGTAGATGATTCAATTTCATCTTTAAAATTTGCAAATGGACTTTTTCTATTCAATATTTTTATTAAATCTTCTTTCGATTTTTCATCTTCAATTTTTTCAATAAAATCTTCCATTATTTGAAATGCTTCCCAAGATTCCATTTTTTCAATTACTGAATAATCAGTCAATTCATTTTCTATTTTTTCAAGTTCTTCTTCCCATATTTCAGAGTCGGAATAAACTTCATTTGGGTGATGTACTGGTTTTATTTCTCCTGTTTTTCTATTAATAAATATTTTTAGTCCACATTGCAGGTCTTGTGAAATTTCATGTATTTGTTCTCCTGATATTTTCATTTGTTTATAGATGTTCTTGATTTTATTCTACTTTCGTGATATATATTTGAGGATATCCAGGCCCCATTGCGGTACAGACCATAATTTCATTATTAAAAGGGTCTCTATATTCAACTTTGATTTTCTTCCCATTAATTTTATATTCTTCAGGTAAATTTATTACGTAAAATATATTGTCACGAGTGTTCATCGGTAATCCAGATACATTATTATTGAATTGAATCAAAAATGCTTTTCCGCAATCCATTCCCTGGTATAAAACTGTTGCATTGAATGGATCTTCAATAATTTCTGTTACTTTTTCACTACATGAAATTATTAGGAAAGTCAGTCCGATAAAAATTAAAATGATTCTTTTCATGATTCAATGTTTTTGTTTTGAAAGCTTGCACATAACTAGTTATATGCCAACAAAAGCTTGAAATAACGGTTATATATTCCGGGATATCACAATTTTTTATTTGTCATTACACGTAACTGATTTTAGTGCAAACATCTTGTTTGCTCCCCATATCTAAAATTCAAATAAAACAATTGCTTACAACTGGTTAAGTTGGGTATTGAAGATTTAGACTTGGGGGTTTAAATCAAGGTTAAACTTACTAAAATAAATTGAATGCTTCCAAAAAAACTTAAATTTTAACAATTTAGAATCAAACAAAAAAAAGCCACAACCAAAGGGAGTGACTTTTAAAATAGGACTGTTCCGTGCTGAAATAAGTTAACAGAAAAACGCTTTAGAGCTTTAAAATTTAATGGGCTTCTAGCCAATTATCACCCATATCCATTTCAACATCTAAGGGAACGCTTAAGGTATAGGCGTTCTCCATTTCTTGTTTAATTAATACTTTCATGGTTTCCAATTCGGGCTTATAAACATCAAAGACCAATTCATCATGAACTTGCAACAACATTTTGGTTTTAAAGCCGCCTTCTTCTAGCTTATTATAGATGTTAATCATCGCAATTTTGATGACATCTGCGGCACTTCCTTGGATGGGGGCATTGACGGCATTTCGTTCGGCAGCACCGCGTACAATTGCATTTCGAGAGTTGATATCTTTGAGATAACGGCGTCGGTTGGACAAAGTAGTTACATAGCCATGATCTCTTGCGAAATCGACCTGTGAACTTATGTATTTCCGAAGCTTAGGATAGGTCTCATAATAGGTTTCAATCAACTCTTTGGCTTCAGAACGGCTCAAATCAGTTTGATTGCTCAACCCAAAAGCCGACACGCCATAAATAATTCCAAAGTTGACTGTTTTGGCATTTCCACGCTGTTCTCTAGTCACTTCTGCTAACGGCACATTAAAGACTTTCGCCGCCGTGGACGCATGAATGTCTTCACCGTTTTTAAAGGCTTCCATCATGGTTTCTTCTTCGCTCATCGCCGCGATGACGCGTAACTCAATTTGAGAATAATCGGCCGCTAATAGGACGTACTCCTCATTTCTTGGAATGAACGCTTTTCGCACTTGACGCCCGCGTTCGGTTCGGATCGGAATATTTTGAAGGTTTGGATTGGTACTACTCAGTCGTCCAGTGGCAGCCACCGTTTGCATGTACTCCGTATGAATATGACCAGTGACGTCTAAAACTTGCTCTGGAAGCGCATCTACATAGGTGCTTTTGAGTTTAGCGAGTCCTCTGTAATCTAATACATTTTGAATAATTTCGTGTTCCTTTGCCAAATAAGACAATACATCTTCAGCAGTACTATACTGACCCGTTTTGGTTTTCTTTGGTTTCTCGACCAGCTTTAATTTTTCAAAGAGAATGACGCCCAATTGTTTGGGCGATGCGATATTGAAAGTTTCACCTGCCGCTTCATATATTTTTGTTTCTAAGGCAGCAATGTCCTCATTTAAATCGCCTGAAAGCGATTTTAGAAAATCTGTGTCTAGCTTGATGCCTTCGAGTTCCATAGATGCTAATACTTTTACTAATGGAATTTCGATCTCATTAAATAACTTTAAAGAATCGGCATCGGTCAGTTCTTTTTTGAAATGACGCGCTAACTGAAAGGTAATATCGGCATCTTCAACAGCGTATTCTGTCAGTTTTTCAATCGACACATCGCGCATCGACAGTTGATTCTTTCCTTTTTTACCAATGAGGTCTGTAATGGAAATAGGGGCATAATTCAAATAGGTTTCAGCAAGGACTTCCATGTTATGACGCATGTCTGCATTGATCAAATAATGGGCAATCATCGTGTCAAACAAGGGGCCTTTGACTTCTATTTTATATTTGTGTAAGACCTTTAAATCATATTTTAAATTTTGACCAATTTTTTCGATATGAGTCGCTTCAAAAAAGGGTCTAAATAATTCGATTAATTTTTGAGATTCTTCGAAAGACTCTGGAAACGAAATATAAAACCCTTTATGCGCTTCCCAAGAAAAAGCTATACCGACAAGTTCTGCTTTAAGAGGATTGAGTCCTGTTGTTTCAGTATCAAAACACACCGATGTTTGAGACATGAGCTGTTTGATAAATAGTTTTAATCCTAAATTTCCCGTCACATTTTGATAAAAGTGAGGGGTTGATGTCGCTGTTTCTCTTCCGTAAGTTAGTGCTGCTACAGGTACTTCTGGTTCGTCTCCACCAAACAATGAAAATTGTCCAGCCCCCGCTTGAGGTGTTGGGTTTGTGGCTGGAGTGGGGGTCGTAGCTGCCGGTTCTGAAGTCGTACTTTCAGGGGGTTTTACAGCAAATGTTTTATTAAAATTATCGATTAAGCGTTTGAACTCTAAGTCTTGAAAAATAGCCCCTACTTTTTCAGAATCTGGTGCCGTTAATTCAAAACTTTTTGCATCGAACTCTACCGGAACATCCAATAGAATGGTGGCTAGTTTTTTAGATAGGAGTCCAAGTTCTGCATTGGCTTCAATTTTTTCCTTCATCTTCCCTTTGAGCTCATGGGTATTTGCCAAAAGGTTTTCCATACTTCCGTATTGGGCGAGTAATTTTTTAGCGGTTTTATCGCCCACACCAGGAAGGCCAGGGATGTTGTCAGACGCATCGCCTTTCATCCCTAAAAAATCAATCACTTGAAGTGGGTCTTCGATCTCAAATTTTGCTTTAATTTCTTCCACTCCCCAAGTTTCATACCCACCTCCAAACATGGGACGGTACATGAAAATATTCTCACTCACCAATTGTGCAAAATCTTTATCGGGTGTGACCATAAAGGTTTTAAAACCTTCTTTTTCCGCCTTTTTAGCAAGGGTTCCAATGATGTCATCCGCTTCAAAACCTTCTTTGACAACCGCAGGAATGTTCATCGCCTCTAATATTTGATAGATATAAGGCACTGCAGTCTTGATGCCTTCAGGCGTGGCATCTCTATTGGCTTTATACTCCTTAAACAGTTCGACCCGGTCCTTACTGCCCCCTTTGTCAAAACAAACCGCCAAATGATCTGGCCGTTCTCTTTTGATGACATCTAATAAGGAGTTTGTGAACCCAAGAATTGCCGAGGTGTCAAGCCCTTTGGAATTAATCCGAGGGTTTTTAATAAACGCATAATAGCCTCTAAAAATTAAAGCATAAGCATCGAGAAGAAATAAGCGTTTTTGGTCAGCCATTATGGTGAGTTTACGGTATTTTAGTTAATTAATCATTTTGAGTGATTCCTTGTTTTTCGAGGACACTTTTGGTTTTGTAAGCGTAAAAAAGAAGGTAAGCAAAACAAGCAACCGCAATCCAATACGAGGATTGAATGCTAAAAATATCTGCCAATTTCCCTTGTAGAGGGGGGATAATAGCACCGCCTAAGATCATCATAATTAAAAAAGCAGACCCCTGTGACGTGTATTTTCCTAATCCAGAAATACTTAATGTAAAAATACAAGGCCACATGATCGAACAAAATAAGCCACCAGAAAGTAATGCGTATAGTGCCAATTGCCCCGATGCAAATATGCCAATAATGACGCCAATAACACCCAAGGTGCTAAATATTTTTAAAGTTTTAATAGGGTTGTCTTTTGCAATAAAAAATCCACCCACTTGAATGGCAACACAGACACTAAATAATAAAATTTCTGTTGAAGAATATTTCCCAAAATTAACCAATAGAATCACGCCAAAAGCGACATAAGGCACTAAAATAAGCAACCATTTCTTAAGCCCTTTACTCGGGTTAAAAACACTAATAGCACCAACCCATCGACCAATCATCATACCGCCCCAATAGAGTGAAATGAACGGTGCGATTTCTGCATCATTCATCACTTTTAAACCTAAAGCATTGAGGTTACTGACTTTATCTGCAACCGATTTTAAAAGCTCGCCTAGGTTACTTTGGATGGTCACTTCCACGCCAACATAGGTAAAGATGGCTAACATTCCCAAAACCAATTGTGGGTATTTCATTGCACCCCAGCCATCTGGGTTTTTTGTAGCTCGTGTATTTGCGAAAAAGATACTTACAACAACAGCCAATAGCGCAATTAACAATAATAAGAGTCGTTTGTTTTCAAGCGCTTCAGTGGTGACTTCTCCACTTGAATACGTGCTAAAAATCATTGTAAAACAAACCCCAATAACGACCGTTAGCACAATGAGTGTATTTTTAGCTTTATTAGCGGGCTCAAATACTTCATCCGTTTTTGTATTGGGTAATTTTTTAGAAAAATGAAATAATGCTGCGGCGACTAAAAATAAAGCTCCAACGCCCAAGTAAAGCAATTGAACTGTGGTTAGTTTTATTTCATTATTTAGAATCATTTGGTTGAGTTCATCCCCTGATAAAGGAGTCGATCCAAAAATAATTAATGCAATTACAATAGGTCCTATAGTTGTTCCAAATGAATTAACGCCTCCGGCGAGATTCAATCGATGCGAACCAGTTTCTGGGTCCCCGAGCGCAATAGCAAAAGGATTTGCAGCTGTTTGTTGTAGTGAAAATCCGAGCCCTACAATAAACAAAGCCAATAACACCAAATAAAACACAGACGTATCGCCTTGTTGTGCGCCATCAACAAAAGGATACATTAATAAAGCCCCAAGAGCAGAAATTAATAATCCATATACAATCCCATTTTTGTAGCCCCAATTATTAAGAATATCTTTTTTAACCGCACTTGATAGGATGAAAAGCAAGAGGGCTCCTAAATAATAGGCGCCATAAAAGGCAAAATCAACGAGTTGAGATTGAAACTGGTCAATACTAAAGTAGGTTTTGCAAAAAGGAATAAACACGCCGTTTGAAGCGGCAATAAACCCCCAAAAAAAGAAAACTGTGACAAGGGTTGTTAAGGCGGAATTGTTGTTTTTAGTGCTCATAAAAAAGGGTGTTTAATATCTAAAGTTAATGGTTACAGAATTAGCTCAGAAACGACACAAGTGCCGTAAATTGTATTTTTTGTTTAAAGATTAGAAATATAGTGAAAATTCTCAAATCTAAAAGTATCGTTAAATAAAATTATTAACTCAATTATCAGTCGCTTTTGTTATACTTTTGTGATTGATTTTTCCTAATATGATTCGATTAATAATTTTTTCACTCCTTGTTTTAACGCTCGATTTTTATGCGCTTCAAAGTTTTAGAAGCGTGGTTAGAAATCCGTTGGTGACTTATGGATATGCTGTAATTTCTTTAGCTGTACTAGGGAATTTTGTCTATCAAGTGACGACGCTTGACAGGAGTTCAGGCATAAACTCAGGATTTTATTTAGCGTTAGCAGTATTTGTATTGGTCTATGTTCCTAAGTTGGTGCTACTTGTTTTTATGTTTGGAGAAGATGTTTATCGACTGTTTGAAGCAGGTGTTAATTACTTTATTTCAAAACCAGAAGAACCTTCCGCATTTTTTAGTTCCAGACGAAAATTTATTGGACAACTTGCGATAGGATTAGCCGCCATCCCCTTTATATCCATACTTTATGGAATTACAAAAGGGAAATATAATTTTAAAGTTTTAAAATACACCTTGTATTTTGAGGATCTACCTGCAGCTTTTGATGGCTATCAGATTTCACAAATTAGTGACATTCACAGTGGAAGTTTTGATAATAAAGAAAAAATTGAATATGCGGTTGATTTAGTCAACCAGCAAGCATCAAACGTGATTATGTTTACAGGCGATTTAGTCAATAGTAAGTCAAAAGAAATGCGTCCTTGGAAATCCACTTTCTCAAAATTAACAGCCGCTGATGGTGTGTTCTCTGTTTTGGGAAATCATGATTATGGCGATTATACCCGATGGCCTTCAGATGCAGCGAAAGCAGAAAATTTTCAAGAATTATTAGACATCCAAAAAGACATGGGGTTTGATTTATTGAGAAACGAAAGTCGGTTTATTGAAAAATCTGGCGATCGTTTGGCAATCATAGGCGTCGAAAACTGGGGAAAAGGATTTAAGCAAAAAGGCGATTTGAAACGAGCGACTTCAGCAGTGAGTCCATCAGATTTTAAAATACTCTTAAGCCATGATCCTTCGCATTGGCAGTACGAAGTTGTCAAAGATTCGCAACAGTATCATTTGACGCTTAGTGGTCATACGCATGGGATGCAATTTGGAATTGAAATCCCAGGAGTGATCAAGTGGAGTCCTATTAAATGGCGCTATAAATACTGGGCCGGCATCTACGAAAAAGCAGGACAGTACATCAATGTGAACCGTGGATTTGGCTTTTTAGCATTCCCTGGGCGGGTAGGAATATGGCCTGAAATCTCCGTTATAACGCTAAAAAAGGGGATTAATAACGCTTAAATATCAGAAAATGTTATATTTACCCCAATAAATTACTTATTTTTATGGTAGAATACGATCGTAATTAAGTATAGTTATCATTGAAGGTTGATACATAAAGCACCATGATATGTCAAAATTTGGAGAGTTAATAGATGTTGAAATTCCAGTATTGTTTGAATTTTTCACTGAATGGAGTGATGAATCTGAAGCGATGCACGATGTACTTAGGCATGTTGCAGCTGCAATGGGTGACAAGGCGCGCGTTATAAAAATTGACGTCGACAAAAACAAAGACCTCGCAGAAGCACTTCGCATTAAAGGACTGCCAACTTTAATTATTTATAAATCAGGCGACATGAAATGGCGCCAAAGCGGCGAGCTCGACGCCAATACGATTATTGGTCGCATTCAAGAATATGTATAGCCTTCGTTAAGACCCCTCAGAGTTCAAAAAGGTAGAATCTAACACTTCTTTATCCTCCAACTCTTCCGCTTCAGGTTCGCCAGTAAAGAGTCTAAGGTAACTATTGAATTTCCCCATTTCGGTTTTAATAAAGCCTTCAGTTTCATAAAAAGTAGTCACGTCCACTAAACTTCTGTAGCGCTCAATGTCATTGTAGATGGTTTGTATATACTTGGATTGATTGTACTCAGAAAGGGTGCTGTAATAGCTTAGACTTTCTTGGTATTTAGAGCTTACATCCATAAATAATTTACGTGCTTTTTCAGTAGCTTCCAGCTCATAATACGAGCCAATGTAAGGTTCTAATAAGGTGTAAAACCCAAACAGATCAACGGGCATTTTTGCCATTGCTAAATCTGCAATTTCTTCTGCTTTTTCTAATTTACCTTCTTGGATTAACACTTCAATGAGTCGTGCTAAGTTGCCACGATAGGTCAAGCTGTTTCTACGAGTTTCGATATCATGGTACATGGTCGAGTCTCCATTATTACCCCAGTCCCATTTGGTGACCATTTCGTACATTTTATCGGAGTCAATACGACCCATATCAAACGGATTGTCTTTAGCGACCGGCGTTTTTATAGGGACTAACTTGTACACCAAACCATCGAGTTGTAAGTAGTCTTTCATCCAAATATAATCTTCATCTCCAAACGCTCCGCCTGTAAAATAGATGGGACGTTCCCAATTGTTATTGGCGATAATATCCAACATCAATAAACGATTTTTGTAGAGTGCTGCCCCTTTGATTTTAATATCGATATAGGGTACAATTAAGGTCGAATCTTTTGCTTTAACAATTCCATTTTTTAAGACAGATTTTTTGTCAACAGGGATTCTTACGTGTTCTGTTGGCAAGTAATTGGCATTTAAATCTTGGCGGCGTTGTCCGCTTGGATCATACCCTTGT
Source organism: Formosa sp. Hel1_33_131 (assembly GCA_949499105.1). Lineage (GTDB taxonomy): Bacteria > Bacteroidota > Bacteroidia > Flavobacteriales > Flavobacteriaceae > Hel1-33-131. Next base: position 46,970 of record CATEFX010000013.1, read on the forward strand.
TGTTCAAGCACGTGTTTGTACTTCGTACGCGCGTCATCACTTGTAATAAAACCTAAAAATTGATCAATACTAAGTGTGTCGTTAGTGACGGCTTCCTTAATAATATAATCGCGGGTTCCTAGTTTATACTGATCGTGTGTCAATAGAGAGGGAATTGGATCGCTTTCATACGCTTTGCGTTTCATTTGATCAATGTACCAATCGACATTTAATAAACTCGTACACACGACGCGCACATCGCGTCGAATGCCTTCAATTTCCTGTGCATACCAAAGTGGAAACGTATCGTTGTCACCTATTGTAAAAATAATGGCATTGGGATCACAAGATTCTAAATACTGAATGGCCATCGCGTGGGCCGTTTCTCTTTTAGACCGATCATGGTCGTTCCAATTTTGGCTGATTAAAACTCCAGGAACCGTGATCAAACAGACCACGCTAACAATGGGCGCTAACAAGCTGGTTTTTGTGTAGCTGCTCAATTTTTCATAGATGGCAAAGACTCCAAATCCGATCCAAAGGGCAAAGACGTAAAAAGATCCTACCAACGAATAATCGCGTTCACGCGGTTCAAAAGGCCTTACGTTTGTATAGACTTGTATGGCGATTCCTGTAAATAAGAAAAACACCAGCATCGTCCAAAAGAGTTTTTTATCTCGGTTAAAAAGAAAGAATAATCCAATTAATCCTAGCAATAGAGGTAAGAAGTAATAGGTGTTTCTGGCCCTGTTATTTAAAACATCACTAGGGAGGTTGTCTTGAGAAATGCCTAAAAAATAAGTGTCAATAAACGAAATTCCGCTAATCCAATTGCCGTGCAAGTCAAATTTACCCTGAACATCATCTTGTCGTCCGGTAAAATTCCACATAAAATAACGCCAATACATATATCCGATTTGATAATCAAAAAGGTAATAAATATTTTGAAGGAGGGATGGTTTTTGAATGTCGATATAACGCCCATATTTTTTTAGAAAGCCATTGTAATCTTCGTAATCGACGTCTCCATTTGCAACAGCCCCTTTGAAGTCATTGATGATGGTTCGTAAATCGTTTTGCATTTGATACTCACTCTTAATTGAGAATTCCAAAAATCCAGAGAACATCATATAGTTTTCAGCGTGTTCAGAACTCCACATTCTTGGTAATAAAGAAGCGTGTTCGGAGTTGTAGTTTTGTAAACCGTCTTTGTAGTCGTTTACAATCACATATTTCCCAGCAGCCTTGTCTTTTTCATATTTTGGTTTGTCATCAATATATGGTTGGTTTTCGTCTAAACCTGCATATTGATCGGTGAATTGTGGACCATAAAACAAATGTGTTTTTGGATATTGTTCTAGATTATAATAGGCGAGGAGTTCTCGGGCACTTGAAGGATTATTTTCATTAACTGTGACGTTGGCATTGGCTCGAATTGGCAATAACAACCAGGACGAAAATCCAACGACGACAAACGTGATGCATAAGAGTCCCGTATTAAGATAGATATAGCCTTTTTTTCGGGTGTAGTTTAGCCCCAAGTAAACAAACGCTACTAAGGCTATAAATGCAATGACAGAGCCCGAATTAAACGGTAGCCCTACAGAATTCACAAAAAATATTTCTAAAGCACTAAAGTACCGCAGAATGTTAGGAGCGAGGAGTTTAAATACAAATAATAAAATAGCAACGCCGGCAACATTGGCAAGAATAAAATTCTTTACCGTCACGGTTTTATAGTTTTTGAAAAAATAGATAAGACCAATAGAAGGAATCGTTAACAATCCCAAAAAGTGGACTCCAAACGATAGGCCTACAATAAATGAAATGAGCACTAACCACTTGTTGCCCCTAGGCGTAAACATATCATTTTGCCAGCGGAGTCCTAAGTAAAACATGACTGCTAAAATTAAAGTTGCCATCGCATACACTTCAGTTTCAACGGCATTGAACCAAAACGAATCTGTAAAGGCAAAGGATAGACTCCCAACAAATGCGGCACCTAGAATGGCAATTTGTTGATTTTTAGATGTTTTTGTGTCGGTTTTAGCGACTTGTTGGATAAGCAACACAATTGTCCAAAACATAAACAAAATAGCGAAGGCACTTGCCGTAGCACTCATCATATTGATCATGAGTCCTATTTGGGTAGGGTCGGTGGCGAAAATAGAAAAGAACGCCCCCATCATCTGAAAAAACGGTGCTCCAGGAGGATGTCCTACTTGTAGTTTAGAAGACGTTAAAATATATTCACCCGCATCCCAAAAACTAACCGTTGGTTCGACTGTGAGGCTATATGTGATAAATGCTATTAAAAATGCAAGCCATCCTAAGATAAGGTTCCATTTTTTGAAATTAAAATCCGCCATTGTTTGAAATTGAAGTTTAAGGCGAATTTAATAATAATTACTTAAGGTTTAAAAACTTTTAAGTAAACCTTAATATTTTTTGATCAAAATAGTTAAATGACATCACTTAAACAACACGCCATGTAGGTATCGACCTGGCATGAGCGTAAATAAACCAGCGAGAAGTAAGCCAGTCCAATACAGTAATTTCATGGAACGTTTGTGCCGTGGTATGTTACCTTTTTTAGCAGCAATTAAACTGCGAGGAACCGTCCAGATTGTGAGAAAACTCAATAAATGAATCCATCCAAAATGGTTCAGAAATGTGGGGCCTACATAAGCTTTTAAAAACAAGGATACGATCGCCGAGAAAAAAATGAGAACCATATAAAAGTAACCAATTTTTTTATGCAAAACGCCTCCTTTTCCTGAAACCACGATAAGGTAAAACCCCAACGGAAGGCAGGGCGCGATGGTGTATAAATGAAGATCTCTTATAAATTCATACATACCTATAGTTTTAAGTCTTGATAGTTTTTCAAATTTGTAAAATGATCTTCAAAAGCCTTAACGCCTATTTTAGTAATCGAACAACTGGTTTTGGGATAGTTATTTTCAAAACTTTTTTCAATAGAAATATAATGACTTTCTTTTAGTTTTTTTAACTGAATACTCAGGTTGCCCTGTGTGGTTTCAGTGACTTTTTTTAAGTAATTAAAATCGCAATTATCCACCTTAGTCAATACCGACATAATAATCAACCGCGTTGGGTTAATTAACAATTTATCCAAGGGACTAAACATTTGATTTGCTATAATAAAGGATAATTCCAGGGACAAGTAATCCTAAAACGGAGGCGATACCATTTATTAACAGCCAATATCCGTTTGGACTATATACGCATACAATACTGCAAATAATGACGGCTATCCCGCCAATTGAAAAGGGTTTGAATCGAATTAAGAGCCCCGTGATAAGGATCATGACACCGAGTAAAAACAAAATAGAATCGACAGGGTTTTGTTCTTTTAAAATCGAAATATATACTAAAAGGATCCAAGCCAAATTAAAGACCCCCCAAATTATTTTTAATGTACGTCCAATATGGGTCTCATAGCCGGTCTTTTTGCGTTTTTTAATTTGATATACAACGGTAACAACCATGCCAATTATTGGAATTAGAATCCAGTAAATTGTTGATGAGAAACGGCTTTTTTGAACAATTTCAGGAAAACTGAAATGAAAAAAACTTAAGGCCGCAATTAACGCACCCCATAATATAAAACTGAAGGAGCTTGATTTTAAATTTTCTTTTGTTTTATTAATAGTGTCATTAATAAGTTGAATTTGTTCTTGTGTTTTCATGTTTATAAGATTTAGAATAGCAAATATAAACTAGTTTATATTATAAACCAAAAAATCAACAATAAATAAATTTAAAAATGTTTGCCTAAACAAAACTTTATTATAAATTTGCAGCCTCAATAAGAGATTGGCCCATGGTGTAACTGGCAACACGTTGGTTTTTGGTACCGAAGAGTCTAGGTTCGAGCCCTAGTGGGCCAACTAAAACAAGGATGAACACTTGTTAAATTCAATTTTTATGTCGTATATTTGCGCCATAGAATGATAAATGAAAAAGCGAGGGGACATAAAGTCCCCTCTTTTTATACCAAATGTTTAGAGATATAGTAAAAGAGTTATTAGAGGATTGTCTTGAACAAAGACAAGATTTGTTTTTGATAGATTTTGATATCTTAGAAGGCAATAAAATTAGAATCGTAATTGACGGTGACAAGGGTGTCCTTGTCGAAGACTGTATGTTTGTCAGTCGCGGTATCGAACACAACTTGGATCGAGAAGAGCATGATTTTGCACTTGAAGTATCCTCGTCTGGGGCCACCACTCCATTGACACATCCTAGACAATACCAAAAACATATCGGCAGGACTTTAGAAGTGAAAGCATCAGAAAATCAAAAATTTGAAGCAACTCTAACCACCGCCAATGAGCAAGAGATTGTACTAGACTGGAAAGCAAGAGAGCCCAAGCCCATCGGAAAAGGAAAGGTGACGGTTCAGAAATCAGCAACCCTGTTGTACAGCGATATTAGTGAAGCAAAAGTGAAAATATTATTTTAATACAAGACTAAAATTATGGAAAATTTAGCGTTAATTGATTCGTTTTCAGAGTTTAAAGACGAAAAGTTAATTGATCGTGTGACCTTAATGTCAATCTTAGAAGATGTATTTAGAAATACATTAAAAAAGAAATTTGGGGATGACGACAACTTTGATATCATAATCAATCCAGATAAAGGGGATTTAGAAATATGGAGAAATAGAGTTGTAGTTGCAGACGGTGAGGTTGAAGAAGAAAATCAAGAAATCTCTTTGACAGATGCTCAAAAAATCGAACCAGATTTTGAAGTTGGTGAAGATGTGTCTGAAGAAGTGAAGCTGATCGATTTAGGACGACGTTCTATTTTAGCACTTCGTCAAAACTTGATTTCTAAAATTCATGAGCACGATAATACCAATATATACAAACACTTTAAAGACTTAGTCGGAGAAATATATACTGCTGAGGTCCATCACATTCGTCACCGTGCTGTTATCTTATTAGATGATGATGGGAATGAATTGATTCTTCCAAAAGACAAACAAATTCCATCTGATTTTTTCAGAAAAGGAGAAAATGTCAGAGGAATTATTGAGAGTGTTGATTTAAAAGGAAATAAACCTTCTATAGTATTGTCAAGAACAGCGCCTGTTTTTCTTGAAAAATTATTTGAACAAGAAATTCCAGAAGTTTTTGATGGTTTAATATCTGTTAAAAATGTCGTAAGAATTCCAGGCGAAAAAGCCAAAGTTGCGGTAGATTCTTATGACGACCGAATTGACCCTGTAGGGGCATGTGTTGGAATGAAAGGCTCTAGAATTCATGGGATTGTTCGTGAATTAGGAAATGAAAACATTGATGTGATCAATTATACAACCAACTTACAGCTTTATATTACAAGAGCATTGAGTCCGGCCAGAGTTACATCGATCAAAATAAATGAAGAAACCAAAAGAGCTGAGGTTATTTTAAAACCTGAAGAAGTTAGTAAAGCCATTGGTAGAGGTGGCCATAACATTCGTTTAGCAGGCCGTTTAACTGGTTATGAAATTGATGTATTTAGAGAAGGTGTAGAAGAAGATGTTGAGCTTTCTGAATTCTCAGATGAAATAGAAGCTTGGGTCATCGCTGAATTTGCAAAAGCAGGTTTAGATACCGCCAAAAGTATCCTAGAACAAGAGATTGGAGATCTTGTAAAACGTACTGATTTAGAATTAGAAACGATTGAAGATGTTGTTCGTATTCTTAAAGAAGAGTTTGAAGAATAAAATTTTATTATATTGGTGGCCTAATTAGTACGGGTTACCAAACGATTACGCGTAAGAACTACTGTTAAAAAATATCAAAGGCAATTTATGGCTGAAATTATTAGATTAAATAAAGTGTTAAGGGAATTGAATATTTCTCTCGATCGAGCGGTCGATTTTTTGGAAACAAAAAACGTTGAAATAGAAAAACGCCCTACAACCAAAATCACTTCAGATGTGTACGATCTTCTTGCGGGAGAGTTTCAAACCGATGCAAATAAGAAAGTCGCTTCCAAAGAAGTTGGTGAAGCTAAGCTAAAAGAAAAAGAAGCCTTACGTGTTCAGCGTGAAGAAGAAATTGAGCTCAAACTTCAAAAAGCTGAAGCTGCCAAAACAGTTTTCAAAGCCAAACAGGTGCTTCAAGGACCTAAAAAAGTTGGCAAGATTGATTTAGACGGTCCTAAAAAAGCCCCTCAAAAACAAGCTGAAGAAGTAAAGCCTACGGTTGAGCCAAAAGCAGCAGCAGCTCCGAAAGCAGTGCCAGCGCCAAAAGCAGAACCAGCGCCTATCGTTGAGTCCACGCCAAAAGCAGCGCCAACGCCAAAAGCCGAGGTCGCTCCTGATGTAGCGGAAACTCCCAAAGTAGCGGAAACTCCTAAAGTAGCAGAAACTCCTAAAGTAGCGACTGCACCCAAGGTAGAAGCCACTGCTAAAAAAGAAGTGCCAGTTTCAAAAACAGAAACTGCACCTCCAGCAACGCCTGCTGTATCAGCTCCCGCAAATGCGGAAGCGATAGTTCCTGGGGAACAAAAAGTTGAAACTACAAATTACCAAAAACTTTCGGGTCCTAAATCTACAGGTCAAAAAATAGATTTAACCCAATTTAATAAACCCAAAAAAGCGAAGCCAGTGACTCCAGCTGCCGGCGCAAATTCTGCAGACGCCAGAAAAAAACGTCGTAGAATTAGTAAAGTTGGAAATGCACCTTCACAACCCAGAGGAAATTTCAGAAATCGCCCACCGCAAGCAAGAACGCAAGTTCCAAAAGTAGAGCCAACGGCTGAAGAAGTTCAAAAACAAGTAAGAGAAACCCTTGAAAAATTACAAGGGAAATCGAACAAAGGTAAAAAGGGTGCGAAATATAGAAAAGACAAAAGAGATCAACACCGTCAACAGACTGAAAAAGATCAAGAACAACAAGAATTAGAAAATAAAGTACTGAAAGTTACTGAATTTGTAACCGCCAGTGAAGTCGCTACTATGATGGATGTTTCGGTGACACAGATTATTTCGGCTTGTATGTCGCTTGGAATGATGGTGACCATGAATCAGCGTTTAGATGCTGAAACTTTAACGATTGTTGCAGAAGAATTTGGATACACTGTTGAGTTTGTAACCGCAGATATTGATGAAGCAATTGAAATAGTAGTGGATACTGCCGAAGATTTAGAAACACGTGCTCCGATTGTAACGGTCATGGGACATGTAGATCACGGAAAAACATCCTTACTAGATTATATACGAGAAGAAAATGTAATTGCAGGAGAATCAGGAGGCATCACCCAACATATTGGTGCTTATGGAGTAACGCTTGGAACAGGTCAAAAAATTGCCTTTTTAGATACGCCTGGTCACGAGGCCTTTACGGCAATGCGAGCCCGTGGTGCTCAAGTCACAGATATCGCTATTATTGTCATTGCTGCAGATGATGATATCATGCCGCAAACAAAAGAAGCCATTGCACATGCACAAGCAGCTGGCGTTCCTATCATATTTGCAATTAACAAAATAGACAGACCCGCAGCAAATCCTGAAAAAATTAAAGAAGCCTTGGCTAATATGAATTTATTAGTAGAAGACTGGGGTGGAAAAATTCAATCGCATGATGTCTCTGCATTAAAAGGAGATGGTGTCAAAGAATTATTAGAAAAAGTATTGCTAGAAGCTGAATTATTAGAGCTGAAAGCAAATCCAAATAAACCCGCTTTAGGAACCGTAGTTGAAGCCTTTTTAGATAAAGGTCGAGGGTATGTTTCTACAATCTTAGTACAGGCAGGAACGCTGAAAATTGGCGATTATGTCTTAGCAGGAAAAAACAGTGGAAAAGTGAGAGCGATGCATGATGAGCGCGGAAACGACGTACTTGTCGCAGGACCATCAACCCCAATCTCTATTTTAGGATTGGACGGCGCGCCACAAGCAGGTGATAAATTCTCAGTCTTTAAAGATGAGCGTGAGGCGAAGCAAATTGCTTCTAAACGTACACAACTACAACGTGAGCAATCTGTAAGAACGCAACGTCATATTACGCTTGATGAAATTGGAAGACGTATTGCATTAGGAGACTTTAAAGAACTCAACATTATCTTAAAAGGAGATGTTGATGGTTCCGTAGAAGCCTTAACAGATTCGTTCCAGAAATTATCGACCGAAGAAATTCAGGTTAATATTATTCACAAAGGTGTTGGAGCCATTACCGAAAGTGATGTATTGCTTGCAACGGCATCGGATGCGATCATCATTGGATTTAATGTGCGCCCAATGGGGAATGCCAGACAAATTGCCGATAAGGAAGAAATCGATATCCGAATGTACTCTATTATTTACGATGCAATTAATGATCTTAAAGATGCGATGGAAGGCATGTTGTCTCCAGTCTTTAAAGAGGAAATCACGGGAACTGCTGAAATTAGAGAAACCTTTAAAATCTCTAAAATTGGAACCATTGCAGGGTGTATGGTTACCAATGGTAAGATTTACAGAAGCGCCGGCGTTCGATTAATCAGAGAAGGTGTAGTTGTGTATACAGGCGAATTAAGCTCTTTAAAACGTTTCAAAGACGATGCGAAAGAAGTGGCTAAAGGGTATGACTGTGGTATGCAAGTGAAAAACTACAACGATATTCGTGAAGGTGATATTTTGGAAGCCTTCCGTGAAGTAGAGGTTAAAAAAACACTTAAGTAGTAGTATTTAGTTTATAGATACATAAATTTTTAAAGACCGTATGCCTTTTGGATATACGGTTTTTTGTTTACTACCTGTTTGTGTATAATAAATAAAACTTGTAATAAATTATAAACAAGTGATTTGTGGTATAGCTGTGCTCTTGGTGTCAAAGAATTTACGTACATTTAAATCACCAATTTAATTTATAGTATGAAAAAACCAATTATAACTTTAGTAGTATTTTTCTGTTTTATTTTTAGTGAATCCGTTAATGCACAAGAACCGTTTATTGGAGAAATCAGAATGTTTGCAGGAAATTTTGCACCACGAGGTTGGGCGAAATGCGAAGGTCAATTACTGGATATTAGTCAAAACTCTGCATTGTTTTCAATACTAGGCACCATTTATGGAGGGGATGGCACAACTACTTTTGGGTTGCCTGATTTAAGAGGTCGGGTAGCTATCGGCCCTGGAGATGGACCTGGTCTAACATCACGTCCACTAGGTCAAAAAACAGGTTCTGAAACAAATTTGCTAGCGGTCGCTAATCTACCTGCTCATAATCATTCCATCAATGCGGTTACGGCAGACGGTAATGCATCGATTCCTGGCGGCAATTTGCCAGCAGGCACAAAATTACTGGACAAGGAATACTCAGATGCCACAGCTACCACCACTATGAATGCTACAATGGTGAGTAGCACAGGTGGAGGACAGGCTGTTAATAATATGCAACCCTATCTTACAGTGACTTATATTATTGCTTTACAAGGCCTTTATCCATCAAGAAATTAAAGACAGATGAAATTAATTATTCAACTCTTTATTTTTACAAGTATAAGCTTCAATGGCTTTGCTCAAATTACGCTCAACGCTTGCCAAGCGTTATTTGACGATCAAGAATTTATATTCACTCAAACGGATACAGACGCTACTGGGAGGGCTGTTTTTGAAACCACACCAATCACAGGCGACCAGCCTTGTAGCGGCATTGGAGTCTGTGAATTTCAAATCGCTTATAATGACACCGATAGTCGATGGGAGCTCCGAGCAGATGATGGTAATGGTGATTTTTCTGGAACGTATTTAATTTATTATAATACTGCGCAATCGACACCAAATCCTCCAGATGCCACTTTGGGCGTTTGGGTTGAGAATTCGACGACAGACACAAACACTCCGTTTTGTGGAGGGGATGAAGATTCCACGATTGTAACGCTCACAGGTGATGTTCAAAGTGAAACATTAGCGACTTATAATCAAGAGTTTGCAGGTCTATTTAAACTATTTCCCAATCCGAGTTCAGGCTTAATTACAATAGAGTCGGCTTTTGAGATTTCAAATATTCAAGTAGTTGACCTTACAGGAAAATCAGTTATAAGTAGTTCTAAGATTCATCAAAATACGATTGATGTCCATCAACTTCAAACAGGACTTTACATCACTAAATTTGAAATAAACAACCGACGTTATTTTGAAAAAATTCTAGTTAAATAGAAGTTTGTTGCTTTTAAGGTTTAAAAGGGAATGCATTTGGAAACAACTTTTTTACGGCCAATAACTCCCGGTCGGCTTCTAAACGTGTTCTAAATTTACCGACCCAAATTTTATAGTTCGGCGTTTCATATTTCATTTCTACAAAGTGATCTGGAAACTCTGTTTTGAACTCAACAAGAGCGGCTTCTGCATCAAGTCGATTCCCATTAAATATTTGAATTTTAATGTAGTCTTGCTCTTTATTCAACTCTTTTTTAAGCGCTAAGACACGATCAATTTCTGCACTTTTATTTATGTGTACCACTCCCTCTTGCGCCAATATAGGCGTTGAAAATAAGACACTTATAATAAAATATTTATAACAAATTAATTTCATAATATTGGATTGCTTTTACAAATGTAAACGAATATAATTAAAAGATAAAAAAAACACTTATTTAGAACGTATATAAATTAGAAACTTACACATATCTAACATTTCAAAAATGGACATTATATGTTACTTTTGCCTAAGATTTTTATAAACGGATATTACCTATTTGCATGATAAAATCGTACCAAAGTTTAGAAATGACTTCTATCAACACTATGAAACAGGGATTTAACTTTTACACGCTCTCGAAAACACTATTTTCGGGGCTTTTATTTTTCTCAATTATATTCACGTCACTTTACGCACAAGACGGCGATCCTGCTAAGGGAAAATCGTTATTCAATGCTAACTGTGCTGCTTGTCACCAATTAGATAAGAAAATGACGGGACCTGCGCTTCGAAATGTGGAAACACGACTAAGCGAAACCGAAGGTTTAGACCGCGTTTGGCTCAATGCTTGGATTCGTAACAGTTCTGCTATGATTAAGTCTGGAGATGCGTATGCGAATAAAATTTATGCTGAATACAACGGCTCTGCAATGACTGCTTTTCCACAATTTTCAGATGAAGACATCTCAAATATTTTAGCCTATACCGCTCAAGAAAAAGCAGCGCCTGTAGCTGCAGCAACGGCCACAACACAAAACACACAATCACAAGGAGGCGTTTCTCAAGAAATTGTCTTAGGTGCACTTGCAATTCTTTTCGCATTGTTAGCCTTAGGCTTATTTTTAGTGAACAAAACATTACGTCGTTTTGCAACAGCCAACAATGTTGAAATTGCGGAAGCAGTTCAAAGAAAATCACTTTGGAAAGCGTTTGTAAACAATCAATTTTTAATGTTGGTAGTGGCGATCTTTTTCTTATTGTCGAGTGCTTACTTTGTATATGGATACCTTATGCAAGTTGGTGTTAATCAAGGATATCAACCCATTCAACCCATTCATTATTCCCATAAAATTCACGCCGGTGACAATGGAATCGATTGTAAATATTGTCATTCCTCTGCACGTGTGAGTAAGCATTCTGGAATTCCAGCGCTTAATGTGTGTATGAATTGTCATAAATCTATTTATGAAGTTGCACCTTCAACTGCTACCGAAGAATACAGCAAAGAGTTTTATGATGGAGAAATTAAAAAACTATACAACGCTGTTGGTTGGGATGATGCCGAACAAAAATATACTGGAAAAACAAAACCAGTCAAATGGGTGCGGATTCATAATCTTCCTGATTTCGCTTATTTTAACCACTCGCAACACGTCACGGTTGCTGGCTTGGAATGTCAAACATGTCATGGGCCCGTCGAAGAAATGGAAGTGATGTATCAGTTTTCTCCACTCACAATGGGTTGGTGTATAAACTGTCATAGAGAAACAAATGTAAAAGTTCAAGATAACGGCTATTATGAAAAAATTCACGAAGCGCTTTCTCAGAAATATGGAGTCGAACAACTAACCGCAGCACAAATGGGTGGGTTAGAATGTGGAAAATGTCATTACTAGAACTTAATTAAAACGATCAACAAGTAACATTATATATATGTCATCAAACAAGAAATACTGGAAAAGTGTTGAGGAGTTAAATCCGAACCATAGCTCTGCTGTTGAGACGCTCAAACAAAAGGAATTTACGGAAGAAATTCCTGTAGATGAATTTTTAGGCGACAAAGAAACCCTAGAAGCATCCAGTACAACGCGTCGTGATTTCTTAAAATACGTTGGGTTCAGTACTGCTGCAGCTTCTTTAGCAGCTTGTGAAGGGCCAGTGATCAAGTCGATTCCTTACGTTGTACAGCCAGAGCAAATTATTCCTGGGGTTGCAAATTATTATGCAACTGCGATTGCTAACGGATACGACTTTGCAAGTGTTTTAATTAAAACAAGAGAAGGCCGTCCTATTAAAGTTGAATCTAATAGTTTGGCAAAAGCAAATGGAGGAATCAACGCCCGAGTTCAAGCCTCAGTCTTAGATTTATATGACAACCAAAGAGTTGTAGGCCCACAAAAAGACGGACAAGCCATTAGCTGGGGTGAACTTACCGCAGAAGTTGCTCAAAAATTAGAGTCTTTAAAAGGAACTGACAAATCGATTGTGTTATTAACACAGACGTTTGCAAGTCCATCGACTTCAAAATTAATTGCTGACTTTAAACAAAAATACGCGAATGTAAGCCACGTGGTTTATGATGCGATATCAGAATCTGCAGCTGCGGATGCGTACCAAAATAAATATGGCCAAAGAGGCTTAGTAAATTACGATTTCTCAAAAGCCCAAACAATTGTTTCTATTGGCGCTGATTTCTTAGGCGATTGGCAAGGAGGTGGTTTTGACGCTGCTTATGCAAAAGGACGGATTCCAAAAAACGGAAAAATGTCTCGTCATATTCAGTTTGAAGCAAACATGACTTTATCTGGTGCAAACGCCGATAAACGTGTCGCGATTAAACCGTCTCAACAAAAAATTGCACTTGCTAAACTATATGGAAAATTAGTTGGAACGGCTGTTGGTGGTGATCTTCCAGCACATTTAGAAACCGCTGTAAATAATGCGGCTTCTGAATTGATTAAAGCAGGTTCTAATGCTGTGGTCCTTACGGGGATTCAAGAGGTGAATGCACAAAACATTGTGTTAGCCATCAACGAAAAACTAAACAGTAAAGCGTTTGATACAAACAACCCAATTCAAACCCGTCAAGGGAATGATAAGGCGGTTGCACAGTTAGTTTCAGACATGAATGCTGGAACGGTTGGTGCTGTCATTATGGCCGGGGTCAATCCAGCGTATACACTTCCAAATGCTTCTGCATTTGTTGAAGGATTAAAACAAACAGAATTATCAGTTGCCTTCACCATGAAAAATGATGAAACCGCTTCTGTATCACAATATATTGCTGCCGCACCTCATTATTTAGAGTCCTGGGGCGATTTAGAAACTAAAAAAGGTCACTTTGGACTGATGCAGCCCACGATTCGTCCTTTATTTGATACCAAACAATTTCAAGAGGTATTACTTGAACTTCTGGGAGATTCAGGGTCGTATCATGATTTTGTAAAGTCGTATTGGAAAAACAATGTACTAACAGGAACGTCATGGAATGATACCCTGCATGATGGGGTTTATGTTTCTTCAAACTCTGCGACGATTGATACTGCAGATGCTTTTGATGGAAGCGCAATTTCAGAATTAGAAGCCGCTGTCACTGCACTTGCTGCAACAGCAACTTCTGGAATGGAGCTTACACTCTATCCTAAAACAGGAATGGGCGATGGTCAACAAGCCAACAACCCTTGGTTACAAGAATTTCCAGATCCATTGACTAGAACCACTTGGGATAACTACCTAACGATTTCAGAATTTGATGGTAAAGAATTAGGGTTCTTTTTAGAAACGAGTACGTTTTTTAGCGAAAACAGTCATGACGCCAACGGTGGATTGAACGGGAAATATGCAAACGTGACGGTTAATGGTAAGACTCTAAAAGTGCCTGTGATTATTCAACCAGGACAAGCAAGAGGAACTGTTGGAATGTCTTTCGGCTATGGCCGAAGTGAAGGTCTTAAAGCAGAAATGCAAACCGGAGTGAATGCCTATCCTTTATATACCGACTTTAATACGGTGCAAACAGCTACTATTGAGTTAACCGATGGCAAGCATGAATTTGCTTGTGTTCAATTACACAATACATTAATGGGTAGAGGCGATATCATCAAAGAAACAACTTTGGAGATTTTCAATACAGAATCGGCTGCACAATGGAATCCAATGACCATGGTGTCATTGAACCATGTAGAAACCCCTGTAGATTCACCAGATGTTGATTTATGGGATGAATTTGATCGTTCAATCGGACATCATTTCAACTTGTCAATCGATTTGAACTCATGTACTGGATGTGGCGCTTGTGTGATTGCATGTCATGCCGAAAATAACGTTCCCGTTGTAGGAAAACAAGAAATTCGTAGAAGTCGCGATATGCACTGGCTACGGATCGATAGATATTATTCTTCCGATGAAACATTTGAAGGAGATAACACTACCAAAGATAATATTCAAGGACTTGGAAGTTCATTAAGTACATTTGGTGAGATGGAAATTCCATCTGAAAATCCGCAAGTTGCTTTTCAACCAATCATGTGTCAGCATTGTAATCATGCACCATGTGAAACCGTGTGTCCAGTGGCAGCATCGTCTCACGGTCGTCAGGGTCAGAATCATATGGCTTATAACCGATGTGTAGGAACACGTTACTGTGCGAATAACTGTCCTTATAAAGTCCGTCGATTCAACTGGTTCTTATATAATGAGAATGACGAATTCGATTACCACATGAATAACGATTTAGGACGTATGGTAATCAATCCAGATGTGACGGTTCGATCTAGAGGGGTTATGGAAAAATGTTCGATGTGTATTCAAATGACACAGAAAACAATCCTTGATGCGAAGCGCGATGGAAGAGAAGTGAATCCAGATGAGTTCAAGACTGCTTGTTCGTCTGCATGTGACTCTGGTGCCATTGCATTTGGAGATATAAATAATAAGAAAAGTGCGATTACCGAACTTAAAGATGATGAGCGTGCTTATCATTTATTAGATCATGTTGGAACAAAACCAAATGTGGTGTATCAAGTGAAAGTAAGAAACACAAACGAAGCATAAATAATAAGAAATAATATAAAGGAATATGGCGTCTCATTACGAAGCACCTATCAGAAGACCATTAGTTACCGGGGAAAAATCATATCATGATGTAACCTTGGACGTTGTTGCACCTGTTGAAGGAAAAGCAAACAAACTTTGGTGGGTAGTATTTTCTATTGCACTTGCAGCTTTTAGCTGGGGAATAGGGTGTATGATTTATACCGTCTCTACAGGGATTGGTACTTGGGGTCTTAACAAAACCGTTGGTTGGGCTTGGGATATTACGAACTTCGTTTGGTGGGTTGGTATTGGACATGCAGGAACCCTAATTTCGGCAGTATTACTGTTGTTCAGACAAAAATGGCGTATGGCCATTAACCGTTCTGCGGAAGCCATGACTATTTTCTCTGTAATTCAAGCAGGATTGTTTCCAATTATTCACATGGGTCGACCTTGGTTAGCATACTGGGTATTACCAATTCCAAATCAATTTGGATCGTTATGGGTCAACTTTAACTCCCCATTATTGTGGGATGTATTTGCGATTTCTACGTATTTATCCGTTTCACTTGTATTCTGGTGGACTGGTTTATTACCCGATTTTGCAATGATCCGAGATCGTGCCGTAAGACCGTTCCAAAAGAAAATATACTCTTTATTGAGTTTTGGATGGAGTGGACGTGCAAAAGATTGGCAACGATTTGAAGAAGTATCTTTAGTGCTTGCAGGTCTTGCAACGCCTTTAGTATTATCAGTACATACCATTGTATCCTTTGATTTTGCTACTTCGGTGATTCCAGGATGGCATACAACGATTTTCCCACCATACTTTGTAGCAGGCGCAATTTTCTCTGGCTTCGCGATGGTGAATACCTTATTAATTATCATGCGTAAAGTATGTAGTCTTGAAGATTATATCACGGTTCAACACATCGAATTGATGAACATCGTCATAATGATTACGGGATCTATTGTTGGAGTCGCTTATATTACAGAGCTGTTTATTGCTTGGTATTCGGGCGTTGAATATGAACAATATGCATTTTTAAACAGGGCAACGGGACCTTATGCTTGGGCCTACTGGGCGATGATGTCATGTAATGTGTTTTCACCACAATTTATGTGGTTCAAAAGACTAAGAACGAGCATCATGTTCTCATTTTTTATCTCAATTGTTGTAAACATCGGAATGTGGTTTGAACGTTTTGTGATTATTGTAACGTCTCTTCACAGAGATTACTTACCATCTTCATGGACCATGTTCTCACCAACATTTGTAGATATCGGTATTTTTATTGGTACGATTGGATTCTTCTTTGTATTATTCTTGTTATATGCTAGAACATTCCCAGTCATTGCGCAAGCTGAAGTCAAAACAATATTAAAGTCTTCAGGACAACGTTATAAAAACATTAGAGAAGCAGGAGATAGCTTAGTCGGAACCGGTTCAGATGAACGAACGGCTCCTAAGTTAAAACCAGCCAAAACACCTAAAAAGAAAAAAGAGTAGCCTATGGGATCTTCTAAAGTTATTCACGCACTATATACGGATGATGATGTGTTGCTAGCAGCAGTCAAAGCCGTTAAGAACGAAAAGCATCATATCGAAGAGATATTTACGCCTTTTCCTGTCCACGGACTGGACAAAGCGATGGGATTAGAACCCACTCGAATTGCCATTGCCGCCTTTATGTATGGCTGTGTTGGTTTGATCGTTTCTACCGTCATGATGAATTATATTATGATTGAAGACTGGCCTCAAAATATTGGGGGAAAACCAAGTTTCAGTTATATCGAGAACATGCCAGCATTTGTGCCAATCATGTTTGAATTAACCGTGTTTTTTGCGGCCCACTTAATGGTGATTACTTTTTACTTAAGAAGTAGAATGTGGCCATTTAAAAATGCAGAAAATCCGGATCCAAGAACCACCGATGACCATTTTTTAATGGAAATCCCGGTTCATGATAATGAAAAAGAATTAACAACCCTTCTAACCCAAACAGGGGCAGTAGAGGTTCATATCGTTGATAAAGAAGCACATTAGTCATATGAAAAGTGTATCAAAAATAATCGTCTTAGTCTTGGTTCTTGTGACCGTTTTATCATGTCAAAATGATAACAGTCCAAACTACCAATACTTCCCAAACATGTATACGTCAATAGGTTATGAAGCTTATGGCGAATATGAATTTTTTCCAAACTCACAACAAGCATTATTGCCTGTAGAAGGGACCATTTCTAGAGGGCATTCTTTGTATGAGTTTGAAAACACAAATGAAGGCTATGCTTCCGCACTTTCAGATCTCAACTCGCCTTTAGCTTCTGCAGAATTGGATGCCAAAAGAGGAAAAGAACTCTACGAAATTTATTGTGGAATTTGCCATGGTAACAAAGGCGCTGGTCAAGGAAAATTAGTTAAAAGAGAAAAAATTCTTGGAGTTCCAAGTTATGCGGACCGAGCGATCACGGAAGGAAGTATTTATCATGTGATCTATTATGGTAAAAACACCATGGGATCCTACGCGAATTTATTAAACGAGGAAGAACGTTGGCAAGTCACTGCTTATGTTGAAACTCTGAGAGCAGAATTAACTAAATAAGAAAAGTAAAACATTTATATACATGTACACGTTTTCAAAAAGATTAAAAATTGTTTCAATCCTTCTATTCGTTGTTGGCGCTATAGGGTGGGGAACAAGTTATGTAGCATCTCATGGATTAACTCTTGAAGATGTAAAAACACTACTAGCAGAAGAAAATTCGCACCACGGTGCAGAGGCTTCTCATGGCGATGAAATGACAGATGCAACCCCTCATGACGTCCAAACAAATGCGGAGGCTCATGCTGCAATGATTCATTCCACACATGATTCAGACAGTCACGCCGAAGAAGCACACGCCGAAGAAGCACACGGAGAAGTTGCTCATGGAACTGAAGCACACCACGATGATTCGCATGCCGAACATGTATTACACCAAATGCATAACAGACCCTATGCCGCTTTATACGTAGCAGCGTTTTTCTTTTTTATGATTTCTTTAGGGGTGTTAGCTTTTTACGGGATACAATATGCTGCACAAGCCGGATGGTCACCAGTACTTTTTAGAGTGATGGAAGCGATTACCTATTACGTATTACCTGGAGGATTAATTGTTTTGGGAATTGCATTATGGGCTGGAGATCATATCTTCATATGGATGGATCCAGAAGTAGTCGCACATGATGAGCTGATTCAAGCAAAAGCAGGATGGTTAAACAAAACATGGTTTGCCATACGAGGCTTGATATTTATTACAGGATGGAGTTTATACCGATACTTCTCACGTAAATTCTCCTTAGCACAAGATTTAGCGGATGTGAATGACAACCGTAATTTCAAAAAGAACTTTAGAATTTCTGCTGCATTCCTAGTATTTTATATCTATACAGAATCCATCATGTCTTGGGATTGGATTATGAGTGTAGATCCACACTGGTTCAGTACCTTATTTGGATGGTATGTGTTCGCAAGTATGTTTGTAAGTGGAATCACTGTGATTGCATTAATTACAATTTATCTAAAGTCTAAAGGACTCATGGAATTTGTAAACGATAGTCACCTTCATGATTTAGCTAAATTCATGTTCGCAATTAGTGTGTTCTGGACATATTTATGGTTCTCACAATTCATGCTAATATGGTATGCAAACATTCCAGAAGAGGTGACTTACTTTGTAACACGAATTGAAGACTATAACCTCCCATTTTTTGGAATGATCATTTTAAACTTTATTTTTCCATTCTTGGTGCTTATGAATAGCGATTATAAGCGAGTACCATGGTTTATAGTAATGGCTGGTATTGTAATTTTATTTGGACATTATATCGATGTATTCAATATGATTATGCCGGCAACAGTCGGGGATCGATGGTTTATTGGCGTTCCTGAAATTAGTGCCATTTTATTATTCCTTGGATTGTTCATATTCATTGTTTTTTATGCGCTTTCAAAAGCACCATTATTAGCAAAAGGAAATCCATTTATCAAGGAAAGCGAACATTTTCATTATTAATTAAAATTTAAAAAGACAACATATAACGATGACTGGCTTATTAACAATCTTAATTTTATTAGGGATCACTATTGCGATTTGGCAAATGGTCAAAATCTTTGATTTAGCACAAGTAAATAAAGATACATCTCAAGTAGCGAACGATGGTGACAACAAAGTTCAAGGATACCTTATGTTGGCCTTTTTAGGCTTTATATACGGAATCACAATTGTTTCATTTGCATTGTGGGGCGATTTACCATTAACCTCTAATTCGGCCTCTGAACACGGCCCTGAAATTGACCGATTAATGGTCATTTCAATGACTGTAATATTTATTGTGCAAACTATTACACAGTTTTTATTACACTATTTCGCGTTCAAATACAAAGGTGAAAAAGGACGTAAAGCATTGTTTTATGCGGATAATGATAAACTAGAATTTATCTGGACTGTCATCCCTGTAATTGTATTAGCAGGATTGATTATGTACGGTTTATTCACTTGGACTGACATCATGAATGTGGATGAAGATGACGATCCTTTGGTCATTGAGCTTTATGCACAACAATTTAACTGGAAAGCTCGCTATGCTGGTGAAGACAACGTTTTAGGAAAAGCAAATGTGCGCTTAATTAATCTTGATAACGCTAATATTTTAGGGTTAGATGAAGCAGATCCAAACGCACAAGATGATATCATCACCACAGAGTTACACTTACCTGTAGGTCAACCGGTGTTATTCAAAATGCGTTCACAAGATGTTTTACACTCTGCTTATATGCCTCACTTTAGAGCGCAAATGAATTGTGTGCCAGGGATGATAACCCAATTTGCATTTACGCCAACAGTGACCACAGAAGAAATGCGATTGAATCCAGACATTTACGAAAAAGTAAAAAATATTAATAAAATCAGAGTTAATAAAAGTAAAAAACTTCAAGCGAAAGGCGAAGAGCCTTTAGATAGTTATGAGTTTGATTATTTATTACTTTGTAATAAAATATGTGGAAAGTCACACTATAACATGCAAATGAAAATTATTGTAGAATCGGAAGAAGACTACATGGCATGGTTACAAGAGCAAAAATTATTCAAGAACTCCCTAGTTCAAAATTAAAAAATTAAAGAAATAACAACATAAGATTATGTCAGCACAGGTAGATACTCACGCACACGAAGACGATCACGGACATCATCCCAAAGAAACATTCATAACGAAGTACATCTTTTGTCAGGATCATAAGATGATCGCCAAGCAGTATTTGATTACGGGGCTTATTATGGGTGTTATAGGGGTATTAATGTCTCTTTTAATGCGTATGCAAATCGCATGGCCAACAGAACCAAATGTGATTTTTGAATTCTTACTAGGAAAATGGGCGCCAGGCGGAGTGATGGACGCTGATATTTATCTAGCCTTAGTCACCATTCACGGAACCATTATGGTGTTCTTTGTATTAACTGCCGGCTTAAGTGGAACCTTTAGTAACCTATTGATTCCGTTGCAAATTGGAGCAAGAGATATGGCCTCTGGATTTCTTAATATGGTTTCCTACTGGTTATTCTTTTTATCAAGTGTTATTATGGTCTCTTCCTTTTTTGTGGAAGCAGGCCCAGCAGCAGCTGGATGGACAATTTATCCTCCATTAAGTGCATTGCCTATGGCGCAAGGTGGATCTGGTTTGGGAATGACTTTATGGTTGGTTTCGATGGCAATCTTTATTGCTTCCTCACTATTGGGATCTCTGAATTATATTGTAACCGTACTAAACCTTAGAACAAAAGGAATGTCAATGACACGATTACCATTAACAATATGGACGTTTTTTATCACGGCCGTCATTGGAGTCGTATCGTTTCCAGTCTTATTATCTGCGGCATTGATGTTAATCATGGATCGTAGTTTAGGAACTTCTTTTTTCTTATCAGATATTTTTATTCAAGGAGAAGTATTGCATTACCAAGGAGGGTCTCCAGTATTATTCGAACATTTATTTTGGTTCTTAGGACATCCCGAAGTGTATATTGTCATTCTTCCTGCCATGGGCTTAGTCTCAGAAGTACTCGCAACCAATTCACGGAAACCAATTTTTGGGTATCGTGCGATGATAGCATCTATTTTGGCGATTGCATTTTTGTCAACTATTGTATGGGGACACCATATGTTCATCTCAGGAATGAATCCATTTTTAGGATCTGTATTCACATTCACCACCCTATTAATAGCCATTCCATCTGCTGTAAAAGCATTTAATTGGATTACGACCCTTTGGAAAGGAAATTTACAACTTAACGCGGCAATGCTTTTTTCTATTGGCTTTGTTTCAACATTCATAACAGGTGGACTTACAGGAATTATTCTTGGAGATAGTGCTTTAGACATCAATGTACATGACACCTATTTCGTTGTGGCTCACTTCCATTTAGTTATGGGAATATCGGCTCTTTACGGTCTTTTCGCAGGGGTTTACCATTGGTTCCCAAAGATGTTTGGACGAATGCTTAATAAAAATCTAGGGTACATTCATTTCTGGGTCACTGCGGTTTGTGCTTATGGCGTGTTTTTCCCAATGCACTTTATTGGGATGGCAGGCTTACCAAGGCGATATTACACCAACAGTAACTTTCCACTATTTGATGACACCACCAATGTTCAAATACTAATTACAATCTTTGCGCTTGTAGGAGGGGCTTTTCAACTTGTATTTTTATGGAATTTCTTCTACAGTATATTTTATGGCAAAAAAGCGGAGCAAAACCCTTGGAAATCTAATACTTTGGAATGGACAACACCTGTAGAACACATGCATGGCAACTGGCCGGGTCAAATCCCTCATGTTCACCGTTGGTCATATGACTATAGCAAACCAGGTCATGACGAAGACTTTGTACCACAAAACATCCCTTTAAAAGAAGGTGAAGAAGAGTCGCATCACTAAATCATTAGAACTTAATAGTATATTTAAAAGCCTTTCTTAAAACAAGAAAGGCTTTTTCTTTATATTTGTTTTTATGAATGAAAACCTTAACCCGACAGACGACCATTTCTCACCAGAGGAACAAGATATAGAAAAGGTACTAAGACCCCTTTCATTTGATGATTTTGCGGGTCAAGACCAAGTGCTTGAAAATTTACAAATATTTGTGGAAGCTGCTGTTGAACGGGATGAAGCTTTAGATCATACGTTGTTTCATGGACCTCCAGGTTTAGGAAAAACAACCCTTGCCCATATTCTTGCCAACGAACTAGGCGTCGGAATTAAAGTGACGTCTGGCCCTGTTTTGGATAAACCGGGGGATTTAGCGGGCCTACTAACTAATCTCGACGAACGAGATGTGTTATTTATTGACGAAATTCACCGCCTTAGCCCCATTGTTGAAGAGTATTTATACTCCGCAATGGAAGACTATAAAATTGACATTATGATTGAATCTGGGCCCAATGCACGCACAGTTCAAATCAACCTAAACCCATTTACATTAGTAGGCGCAACCACCCGATCAGGATTGTTAACCGCACCCATGCGCGCCCGATTTGGAATTAGCAGTCGACTACAATATTACTCAACCGAACTGCTTTCTACAATCATTCAAAGGAGTTCCGAGATTTTAAAGGTGCCAATCACTCTTGAAGCAGCCATCGAAATTGCGGGCCGAAGTCGTGGTACACCTCGTATTGCCAACGCATTGTTACGGCGTGTGAGAGATTTTGCGCAAATCAAAGGCACTGGTAATATTGATATCGAAATCTCAAAATTTGCATTAAAAGCATTGAATGTAGATGCGCACGGACTCGATGAAATGGATAATAAAATTCTAACCACAATTATAGATAAGTTTAAGGGAGGCCCTGTAGGAGTTACCACCATAGCCACTGCCGTGAGTGAAAGTCCAGAAACGATCGAAGAAGTATACGAACCTTTTCTAATTCAACAAGGCTTCATCATGCGAACCCCTAGAGGTCGTGAAGTCACCGAACTTGCCTATAAACACCTAGGGCGTATCAAAGGCGATATCCAAGGAGGTTTGTTTTAGTTTAATTTTTAAAATAGTGTCAGGCTGAGCGCAGTCGAAGCCCTTAAAAGTTTTTATCATGTATTTGTATTCCGTATATATTCTTAAATGCTCTGACGAATCTTATTATACAGGTATAACAAACAATTTAGAAAAAAGGTTTAACGAGCACCAATTTGGATTTAACAAGGAGGCATATACTTATACTAGAAGACCCTTGCTTTTAGCATTTCACCAAGAATTCAACGATGTTTTGCAAGCGATTTATTTTGAAAAGAAAATTAAAGGATGGACACGATTAAAAAAACAAGCCTTAATAAATGGAGATTTTGATAGGTTGCAAATCCTTTCAGAATGTAGGAATGCAACGCATTATAAATATAAAAATTAGTTGATTTAGCACTTCGACTGCGCTCAGTGTGACATCTAAATGAACTTAATATAAGAATTAGTTGATTTAGCACTTCGACTGCGCTCAGTGTGACATCCAAATGAACTTAATATAAGAATTAGTTGATTTAGCACTTCGACTGCGCTCAGTGTGACATC
>CATEFX010000014.1 GCA_949499105.1 Formosa sp. Hel1_33_131
ACATTTGAACCTTAACATGAAAACACCTAACTTTGTACACAACAAAAAACCAGAGAAGCTAGCTTCTCTGGTTTAATTAATTTTATTTAAAACCTGTCAACCTATTTTAGGACGACTCACCGGAACTACTAATTGTGTCCTAAAGCATATTGAATTCCTAAAGTAACCAACCATTTGTTGCGCATCTGGATACCAGAAACATCTTGAGCAATTGGCACTTTGACTTCTGCAGCGATTCGGAGGTTTTTCAAGGCTTCATTTAAAAATAAAACATTCGCTCCAATCCCTAAATCCCATTGACTTCTTCCAGAATTGACCGTATTAAATAAAGGCATCATCAGTGGGTTCAAATCAGAATCTTTTCCGTTTATTTCACCTAGATTAAAATAACTAACACTTGTTGACACACTCAAATAATCCGTCGCTTTGAGGGCTCCCCATCCTACAAAATCAAATCGATTGCCTAAAGAATAGTTTTGAGAATTGGTTCCGAGCCTAAATCGATAGGTCGATTGAACCCCCAAAGAAAACTGATCCCATTGGCTGAGATACGTTGCACCCAGAAAAGGATCAAAAGTACCACTGCCCAATTGCATAGAATAGGCCAATGGTGTGTCTGACGCCACTGGAGTTGCATCGCGTTGGTTGATGTCGCCTACAGGAATAGAAAGACCGATATTGGCATGAAGTGATTGACGGTTTCTATTGAAAACTTGGAATAAACCCGTTAATGAAACATCCCCAAAACCGCCGGATTCCGTTGTGAAATCGACCCCCATTTTAGTTTTTAAATCCATGGTGTTTAAACGATAGTTGGCCATGACTGCCAATGTTAATTTCTCTGATGGCGCAAACATAGCGCCAATCATATGCATTTGCATTTGCATATCTTGAGGACTCACCATATAGGTTTCGTAGATAGTTTCATTGTTGACACGGCTGCTGTTAGAAATTGTGCCTTTCATTGACATTAGCATACTTCGGTACGAAAACATAAGCTCACCTTTATGGTGCGTATGATCTCCCATAACGCTCATTGGTGCGTGACCATCAGGTCTTGAAGAAGTCCATAGTGAATCTTGCGCGATGCTTGAAGTGGTGCATAGCAAGAGTGTTCCCAGAAGTGGGAAAAATAATTTATTCATTATAATTTTTATTTAATATTTATATTTATTGACTTTTTACATGGACAATAAATAAAATTTGGGAGGCGGTGTTGGAGGTTTAGAAGCCCTGTTTTGATTCAGATTTTCAAAATATAAGCCCTTGGGTTTAAGACCTCTTCTTTCTATCCGTAAGAATGGATGCTGTAATTTTACTAAAATCAAAAGTCGTTGGTCAAATTTGATGTCATGAACCCTTTTCTGGTTCTTGGTTTTGGAATCACTAACGGTCTTCGATAGCTGTTTCTTTAGGTGACATTTTCCGTTACAGTTGAGTTCTACAGTCTCTTTGTTAATACACAGAACTTTAGCGATGTACTCATAATTAAAGACGTATTCGAAATAGGGAATTACAGACTGTAGTGTTGAGAAACAAAACAAGGAAAGAAAAAATAACGGTAGGGCGCGTTTCAATTGTTAGGCTTTTGTTGCTGTAAAATTAATGTTATTTATGAAATTTATGCAAGGATTTAAAAGGGATTTCTGAGAAATTTAAGACCCATTTTGAGATGTTTAGCGCTATTTAAAATGGGCCTTCTTTTAATTCATACCGATTTACAGTCTGATGAAAATTTATCTGACCTGGTGTCGTGTCATAGGTTCTGACCCATTCAAACCCCAGTTTTTTCAACACTTTGTTTGGCGCCACATTTTTGGAATAGGGCTCGCAAATCAATTTTTTTAAATTGAATTTTTTAAAATAATAAGGAACCGTCATTCTTAAAAACTGGATTCCGAGGCCTTTTTTTCTTGTCGCTGAATCCCACCGATGTAAATGCATCGTGGCGGTATTCCCAAATTTAATTTGATTGATATTTGAATGCCCGATTGGTTGGTTGTCAAAAAGCCAGAGAATATAATAAAACTCCTTTTCAGTAGAGGGTTTATTAAAATCCTGTTCAAGTTTTTGGATCCAATCATCTCTAGTAGGTAATTTACTTTTGTCCGCTCCCATTCCTTTTAGAAATGAATCCTTGGCAGTGATAAAATAATCAACCATCCGTCCAATCTCATGGATCTCTAATTCTCTAACGCTCAAGTTCATGTTGGTGTTTTTATATTTCACTAAATCGGGAGATTACCGAAGGCTGGTATTTATTTCCGTTTTTATTTCATAAGTTGAATTATTATTCCAAAGATTCCAATAGCCAAACAAAGCGGCGAAAAAAACGTTGTATCCCGTTTTCCGAAATCCGTTTTTTTCACGCTTTTAAAAAATCCAACATATTTAAATTCTCCAGCCGCCCTTAAAAGAAATAGTATTGAAATTATCCAACTTCCATATTTCAGAATCCATTGAGGAAGGTTGTAATCGATGAGTCCAGATTTAAAGATATAAAAAATTCCAAAAACCACCAATCCAAGACCAACAATAGCACTGTCAATTTTCTTCGGATTCAATACTCTTTCTCCGTTCTCTTTGGTTGGTAACGATTCCGAAAACCCAAATTTTCCGCCAAATACCCAATTGAAATGGAGGACTCCAAGTCCAATTAGAATTAAGCTTAGTAAAATTGATAAAATCATAATTTCAGTAATTCATTTTTTAAATTTGTGAAAACTAATATCTGTAAGCACTAGTGCCTTTTTATTCTCCCAAAACCAACATCGCCCCACCCTTTTTAGCAATAAAATAATTATCCAATAATTTGATGTAAACCATCCGGTTTTCATGGTGTAGAATAGATTTGGGATCGATTCATTGTTACAAAGTAGTAAAAAAAACGGAACTCCAAAAATAGATTCGACTCAAAATTGATTAGAATTCCAAAAAACCGCTTTTTGGATTTAAGATATTACGTATATTTGCCTAACGATCGACACCATTATGACATACAAACGAATATTACTGAAGCTCTCTGGAGAAGCCCTTATGGGGAATCGCAACTACGGAATCGATCCAGATCGGTTGTCGGACTACGCTAAGGAAATCAAACAAATTACCGATCAAGGCATCCAAGTGGCCATTGTCATTGGGGGTGGTAATATTTTTCGTGGAGTTGCTGGAGCGAGTAATGGAATGGACCGTGTTCAAGGGGATCATATGGGTATGTTGGCCACTGTTATTAACGGCTTAGCCTTACAAAGTGCCCTAGAAGATGCTGGAATTCCAACCCGATTACAGTCTGCTATAAAAATTAATGAAGTTGCCGAGCCTTTTATTCGCCGGCGTGCCATGCGTCACTTAGAAAAAGGGCGGGTCGTCATTTTTGGTGGCGGGACTGGAAATCCTTACTTTACAACCGATTCTGCTGCGGTGCTTAGAGCGATCGAAATTGAAGCAGACGTTATTTTGAAAGGAACTCGTGTGGATGGAATTTATAATACCGATCCAGAGAAAGATAAAACAGCGATTAAATTTGACACCATCAGTTTTGAGGATGTTCTCAAAAAAGGATTGAAAGTGATGGATACCACTGCTTTTACTTTAAGTCAAGAAAACGATTTGCCAATTATTGTTTTTGATATGAATACCAAAGGAAACCTTCTTAAAATTGTATCTGGTGCCGCGATAGGAACCACGGTAAGTTAGAAAAAATTAGAGATTTAAAACGTTTAAAATGAACGAAGAAATAGATTTTATACTGGATAGCACAAAGGAAGCTATGGTAAATGCACTCAAGCATTTAGAAAAACAATTTGTGAATATCCGTGCCGGAAAAGCAAGTCCATCCATGTTGGGCAGTGTGATGGTCGATTATTATGGATCACAAACACCCTTAACTCAAGTTGCAAATGTCAATACCCCGGATGGACGAACCATTACCGTTCAACCGTGGGAAAAAGCAATGCTGCAGGAAATAGAACGCTCGATAATGATTGCCAATTTAGGGTTCAACCCGATGAATAATGGCGAAACCATCATTATCAATGTGCCGCCTTTAACCGAAGAACGCCGTCGTGAATTAGCCAAACAAGCCAAAGCTGAAGTTGAAGAAGCAAAAATATCGATTCGATCGGCTCGAAAAGATGCGAATTCGGAAATCAAAAATGTCGAAGATGCATCTGAAGATCTTCAGAAAAATGCTGAAATGGATGTGCAAAATTTGACCGATGCTCATGTTAAAAAAGCTGACGAATTGTTTGTATCAAAAGAAATCGAAATCCTCAAGGTTTAATTCCCGTTTTTATTTAATTTTTTGGTGTGGAAATTAAACACTCCATGCCCTTCTTTTAGATTCATTTTATTTACCTTTGAATCCATCAAAAAAGGCTATGTTTAAACTCTTTTCAAACGGTTTTTGGGAAATCGTTGCACGACTGATTCTTAGGAACAGGATTGTCATTCTTATCGCTGTAGTGCTTACTACCGTGCTTTTTTCCATGCAATGGAACAAAATGCGCTTTACCTATACCGAAGCAAATTTATTGCCCGATGATCACCCCATCAACTTAGAATACAATCATTTTTTAGACATTTTTGGAGAAGAAGGTAATTTGATTGTAATGGGCGTTAAAGATAGTACGCTCCTCACGGTCGAAAAACTGAATGCTTGGAACGCTTTTTCCAAAAGTTTTGATGGCCACCCGAACGTTGAGGCTGTTATTACGATCAAAGATTTACAGAAGCTGGTCAAAAATGAACAAAAAAAACAATTTGACCTCGTTCCCTTTATTAAAGATTCGGTACAAACACAATCTGAACTAGAGGGGCTCAAAAAAGCGCTTTTTGAAGACTATCCATTTTATGATAACATTCTTTTTAACAAAGAAACAGAAGCCATTCGAACGGCCATTTACCTAGATAAATCGATTGTCAACACCTCCGAACGAAAAACGTTTATTGAAACACAGTTGATCCCTAAAGTAAAAGCGTTTGAGGAAGCGTATGATTTAGATGTCCGCGTTTCTGGAATGCCGTATGTACGGACGCTGAATTCTCAAAATATTGTTGACGAAATTAGCACGTTTATTTTAGCGGCTATTTTGGTCACTTCGTTTATTTTCTTTTTCTTTTTTAGGTCCTATAGAGCTACTTTTATATCCATGACTGTGGTGGTTATTGGAGTGATGTGGACCTTTGGGATTTTAGGGTTGTTAGAGTATGAAATCACCGTCCTTACAGCCTTGATTCCACCCCTCATTATTGTGATCGGAATTCCAAATTGTATCTTTCTGATAAATAAATACCAGCACGAAGTCAACAAACACGGAAACAAAGCAAAGTCGCTACAACGGGTTATTTCGAAAGTAGGAAATGCGACTTTAATGACCAACGTTACAACTGCGTCTGGATTTGCAACGTTTATCATTACACAAAGTAAATTACTGACCGAATTTGGGATCGTTGCTTCGCTTAGTATTATTGCAATTTTCTTGTTGTGTTTATTTATCATCCCTGTGATTTATAGCTTTATGCCAATCCCAAAAGAGAAGCATTTAGAGCATTTAAACAAGCGTTGGATCAATCAATTGGGTGATTGGATTGAGCATACCGTAAAACATAAAAACATCACCATATATGTTACGGCTATTATATTACTAGCGATCAGTATCATTGGTATTTTTCAAATTGAAACCACTGGGAGTTTAATTGAGGACATGCCCAAAAAAGCGGAGTTTTATAAAGATATAGAATTCTATGAACGGGAGTTTAATGGGGTGATGCCTCTCGAGATTTTAATCGATACCAAACGAAAAAAAGGAGTGATAAAACTCTCAACTTTAAAGCGAATGAGCGCACTTGAAGACTTGATTGTTGAAATTCCAGAACTCTCAAAACCCATCTCGGTTGTCAGTTTAGTAAAATATTCCAAACAAGCGTATTACAACGGAAATCCAAAGTATTATCAGTTGCCTTCAGCACAAGAAAATAGTTTCATTTTATCGTATGCTAAAAACGCTTCTACAGATGTTGACCTGCTAAAAAACTTTGTCGACAGTACGGGGCGCTATGCGCGAATCACCACGTTTATGAAAGATGCTGGGATCGATAAAATGGAGCGCATTGAAGAGGATCTCCTCGCAAAAATCGATAAATTATTCCCTGAAAAGCAGTACGATGTTTCGATCACTGGAAAAGCGTATTTATTTCAAAAAGGAACTAAATATTTAGTAAGAAACTTAGTCTTATCATTGGCCTTAGCGATCTTTTTGATTTCTCTTTTTATGGCCTATATGTTTCGATCGTCTCGAATGATCGTTATTTCCTTGATTCCTAATTTGCTGCCATTATTAGTCACGGCAGGAATGATGGGCTACTTAGGGGTTCCCATAAAACCGTCAACGATATTAGTCTTTAGTATTGCATTTGGAATTTCTGTGGATGATACCATTCACTTTTTGGCCAAATACCGACAAGAGCTACTGGCCAACCACTGGAAAATTAAAAAATCTGTATTTGCCGCACTTCGTGAAACTGGGGTAAGCATGTTCTATACATCCATCGTATTATTCTTTGGGTTTTCGGTTTTTATCACTTCAAACTTTGGAGGAACCGTAGCCTTGGGCGCCTTAATTTCAGCGACCTTATTATTGGCGATGTTAGCTAATTTATTATTATTACCCTGCCTATTGTTGTCGTTAGAACGCAGCATCGCAAACAAAAACGTTTTAAGAGAACCCGCACTGAATATCATCCCAGAAGGGGAACCCTTTGAAGAAGACTAAAAACAGACCCTATTAGTTTCGCTTAAAACTATATATTTGTAGAATTAAAAAATTGTAATTATGACCACCAGCACCGTTGCACATTTATTAACTCAAGAGCTCAAACATACGGACATCGAAGTCAAAGGATGGGTTAGAACGTTTAGAGCCAATCGATTTATAGCGCTTAATGACGGCTCATGCCTTCAAAGTATCCAATGTGTGGTAGCCTTTGAAAACATGGATGAAGCCTTGTTAAAACGCATTACGACCGGCGCTGCGGTTCATATAAAAGGCGGATTGGTTGAAAGTCAAGGAAAAGGACAATCTGTAGAAGTTCAAGTGAGCTCTATAGTCATTTTAGGTGATGCTGATCCCGAAGAAGTTTCAAAAACCATCTTACAACCCAAACGTCATTCCTTAGAGTTTTTAAGAGAACAAGCACACTTGCGTACACGAACAAATACGTTTAGTGCCGTGATGCGACTGCGTTCTTCACTCTCTTTTGCGATTCATTCCTATTTTAATAAAAATGGATTTTACTATATGCATGCTCCAATTGTCACTGGAAGTGATGCCGAAGGTGCGGGCGAAATGTTTAGAGTGACCACTTTAGACCCAAAAAACCCACCACTAACGGACGCTGGCGATGTGGATTATTCAAAGGACTTTTTTGGAAAAGAAACCAACCTAACCGTCTCTGGCCAACTCGAAGCAGAAACCTATGCGATGGCCTTAGGAAAAGTATATACTTTTGGACCGACATTTAGAGCCGAAAACTCAAACACCTCGCGACATTTAGCGGAGTTTTGGATGATTGAGCCCGAAGTCGCCTTTATGGATTTGGCAGGAAATATGGACCTTGCAGAAGACTTTATGAAATTTGTCATTAGTTACGTGCTAGAACACAACAAAGAAGATCTGGCCTTTTTAGAGCAACGTTTGGAACAAGAAGACAAATCAAAACCACAAAATGAACGCGCACCAATGCCGCTAACAGAAAAACTTCGCTTTATCGTTGACAACAACTTTAAGCGGGTTAGCTACACCGAGGCCATTGAT
Organism: Formosa sp. Hel1_33_131; assembly: GCA_949499105.1. Classification (GTDB taxonomy): domain Bacteria; phylum Bacteroidota; class Bacteroidia; order Flavobacteriales; family Flavobacteriaceae; genus Hel1-33-131. The sequence goes on from CATEFX010000014.1 coordinate 7,815, forward strand.
ATCTTGAGAAATTGCAAGCCTAATAAAAAGAAAAAGTTCAAATATATTATTGACGAATGGGGTGCCGACCTACAAAGTGAACACGAGCGATATTTGGTCGAACAACATTTTAAATGTCCGGTCATTTTATTTGATTATCCCGCCAAAATTAAAGCGTTTTATATGCGCCTCAATGAGGACGGAAAAACAGTCAGAGCCATGGATATCTTATTTCCAGGAATTGGGGAGATTGTAGGAGGGTCACAACGTGAAGAGCGCTTGGAGGTCTTAAAAGAAAAAATGGCGGAACTGGATATTCCAGAGGAAGACCTTTGGTGGTATTTAGATTTAAGAAAATATGGAACTGCTGTACATTCTGGGTTTGGACTCGGATTTGAACGACTCGTCATGTTTGCTACAGGCATGGGTAATATTAGAGATGTCATTCCTTATCCTCGAACGCCCTTTAATGCTGATTTTTAAGTCTCAATATAGGGATGCTGTTTAAAAATAGTGCTGCTTAATATATACTATAGTGTTTTTTTCTTATTTTTATAAAAACCCAAATAATTAATGCTAAAGCAATATCTACACTATAAATTATCACAAAAACTATCACCTCAGCAAATTCAGCTGATGAAGCTGATACAATTGCCTACTCAGGCTTTTGAGCAACGCCTCAAACAAGAGCTCGAAGAAAATCCTGCCCTTGAAAGCGGAAAAGATCAAGAAACGGCCTATGAAGATGAGTTTGATTCCAATGAAAATGACCTAGATAATGAGCAAATCAGTGCGGACGACATCAATGTCGATGAGTATCTAAGTGATGATGAAGTTCCTGAATACCGACTTCATGCCAATAATTATAGTGCAGATGATGAGCAAAAAACAATGCCCTATGCTTCTGGCACCTCTTTCACACAACACCTTACAGCCCAACTCAACACATTTCCCTTAGAAGAAACCCACTATCAAATTGCTGAATTCTTGATTGGGAGTATTGATGATAGCGGGTACATTCGACGTCCACTACTCGATATTATGGATGATTTGGCCTTCACTCAAAACATCTATACCGATGAGAAAACTATTGAATCCGTCCTTAAAGTGGTCCATTTATTAGACCCTTCAGGTGTGGGCGCTAGAAATCTTCAAGAATGTTTAGTCCTTCAATTACATCGAAAAACACAAACACCCCATACAGCACTTGCAAGGGACATCATTGAATCGGGGTTTGAACAATTCACTAAAAAGCACTATAAAAAACTCTTGCATAAGTTTAGTGTGACCGAATTACAACTGAAGGATGCCATTTCAGAAATTGAACGTTTAAATCCAAAACCTGGGAGTTCTTACTCTAACAATACCCGCTCTATTGAACATGTCGTTCCCGATTTCACCATGAAAATTGTAGAAGGGGAATTAGAGATGAGTCTCAATGGTCGAAATGCGCCAGAACTACACGTATCGAAGCCTTATAACGAAATGCTAAAAGGCTATAAAGCTTCTAAAGAAAAAACAAAATCTCAAAAAGAAGCCGTTCTATTTATCAAACAAAAATTAGATGCTGCCAAGTGGTTTATTGATGCTATAAGGCAGCGCCAACAAACCTTATTTGTGACTATGAGTGCTATTATGCAGTATCAGAAAAAGTACTTCTTGTCGGGCGATGAGGAGCAACTGAGACCTATGATTTTGAAGGATATTGCCGATGAAATAGAGATGGATGTTTCGACCGTATCGCGCGTCGCTAACAGCAAGTATGTAGACACCCCTTACGGGACCAAGTTAATTAAAGAATTTTTTAGTGAGTCCATGACCAACGATCAAGGTGAAGAAGTTTCGACACGAGAAATTAAAAGTATTTTAAAAACGGTGATCGTCGAAGAGGACAAGAAAAAACCGCTTACAGACGAAAAGTTGGCACTCATTTTAAAAGAAAAAGGCTACCCAATCGCACGAAGAACAATTGCTAAATACCGCGAGCAATTAGACCTTCCTGTCGCTCGACTTCGCAAGCAACTATAAACCTTATACTTTCTTAATAACATTGGTGACAATTCCCCAAATCACAAAGTCATTTTCTTCTGTGATTTTAATGGGCTGATAGTTTTTGTTTTCGGGCTGCAACCAAACTTCATCCTTTTCAACCTTGAGACGTTTGACCGTAAATTCTCCATCTAAAAAACAAACTGCAATTTTATTATGTACTGGAGAAAGGCTTCGGTCAATCACCAAAAGGTCGTTGTCATTGAGACCAGCATCAATCATAGATTGCCCACTAACACGTGCAAAAAAAGTGGCTTCTTTATTTTTAATAAGCTCGTTGTCTAACGAAAGTCGTTCTTGTTTAAAGTCCTCTGCTGGGGATGGAAATCCTGCTGAGATCCCTGTATCAAAATAAACAGCGCCTAGCGTATTAAGGTTTTCAGGTGTGAAAAACGTCAGAGTGGTGGTTGGTTTTATGGACATTGAATTGTAATTATATCTTTTAATTTAGTCGTGTACTGTGGCGATAAATGCTCTTGACGCATTTTCCATGTACGCTGTAAATCTTGGTTGGCTAATTTTAATTTTAGGCTGTCGTACTTTTTATTAATAAAATCGATCGTACGCATTAACGGCAAATGTTTTGGATGTTCTTGATTAAACAACTGTAATTGATGATTATCTGTTGGAACAATTCCCGTAAGGATCACCCCTGCTTTTTTGTAGTGAATTCCTTTTTTATAAATCGAAGCGACTGCTTTAACAGCATTGACACTTAACGTTAAACTAGAGTTGGTCGGAAAAGAGATGTTAACCACCACACTGGCACGGTGCTGCTCGGTATTTTTTTTATGGTAATCACTCCGTAAAAAAATCATCATCATATGGCAACTAGACCCTTGTTTACGAAGTTTTTCGGCACCGCTACAAGCAAACGTAGAAATGCGTTCTTTGAGGTCTTCAACATCGGTGATGGTCGACTCAAAACTGCGAGTGGTGGCAATCGCGCGTTTGTTTTTAATGGTTTCCGTCTCAATTTTAGAGATACCTTCCAAGTCTTTTTTTAATTTCCATTCTGTAATTGAGAATGTTTTACGAACCCACATATCGGGGAGCTGTACAAAATCATAGGCGGTTTTACAGTGCTTTGCCGAAAGGCGTTTGTGGAGTGCTGGTCCAATGCCCCAAACATCTTTAAGCTGTGTCCATTTCAAAGCTTTGATGCGTTTTTCTTCGCTATCAATCACATAGACACCGCCTGTTTCTTTGGGGAATTTTCGGGCAATTTTATTCGCAACTTTACTCAGTGCTTTGGTAGGTGCAACTCCAACACAGGTTGGAATGCCTGTCCATTGAAGGACACGTTGACGCATCTCAGTTCCATACGTGTGTAAGTCATAGGCCTCAAATCCGTTGAGTTTTAGAAAAGCCTCGTCGATACTGTACACTTCAACATCGGGGCTAAACTGTTCTAAAATACGCATCACGCGGCTGCTCATGTCGCCATACAGTGCATAATTGGATGAAAACAATTGGATGTTATTGGCCTTGAAAAATTCTTTAAACTTAAATGCAGGGGCACCCATAGGAAGTCCTAACTCTTTTGCTTCATCACTGCGCGCAATCACACAGCCATCGTTATTCGATAAAATAGCGATCGGTTTTTGGCGTAAGCTAGGGTTAAAAACCCGCTCACAAGAGGCATAAAAGTTATTACAATCTACAAGTGCAAACATGGTATAAAGGTAGCGTATTTGCTGTTTGACTAAAGTAAAATAGTCGTTTATTTTTGGTGTTTTTATCCTTTTTAACAAGTAAAACTTTAACATTTTTTAGTCCCTTTTTTTGATTGGGATGTAATAGTATTTCTATCTTTACCAAATAATTTTGACTTGCTTAAATTAGAATACTTATGAATACTAGATTTTATTTATCACTCTTTGTCATCAGCTTTTTTTTACCTCATACAATGTTGGCACAACAGCCGACAGAGGCGCAGGCATTAGATTCCATTACGATTACTTCTACAAGGATAGAATTGCCTTTTAAAAAAAATTCTCGTACGATAACCGTTATTTCAGCAGCATCTATAAAACAGAGTCCTGCAACTAATTTAGCGGAACTTCTACAACAAGAAGCGGGCATCGATATACGACGCCAAGGGATCAATGGAATGCAGGCAGATTTATACATTCGCGGTGGAAGTTTTGATCAAACCTTACTTTTGATTGATGGGATTAAAGTCGAAGATCCTCAAACAGGACACCATACATTAAACATGGCACTACCTTTAGAGGTCATCGAACGTGTTGAAATAATAAAAGGGCCTGCGGCACGCGTTTTTGGACAAAATGCCTTTACAGGTGCTATTAATATTGTGACTAAATCAAGTGCCGACGCTGTAAACTCAGTTGGATATAAAGCAGGATCTTATGATCAGCAACAAGGGGCTGTAACCTTAGGGAAACAGTTAGAAAACGCGACACTTATAGGGCATGCGTCGATAAACACTTCGGAAGGCTATCGGTATAATACTGACTTTGAAAATCAAAATTACTTTGTAAAAGGGCGCTTTAATACGACTTCAAACCCGATCGATGTGATTGGGTATTTGGCCAAGCGAAAATTTGGAGCGAACCAATTTTATGCGGTTGAAAGTGGAAGCGATCAATATGAAGAAACACAAAGTAGCCTTGTCGGTGCTTCAACGAAATTTGAAACTGAAACATTTAAAATAACGCCACGTGTGTACTGGAAACGCACCCAGGACATGTACCTATTCAAGCGCGAAGACCCCTCTTTTTTCAGAAACTTGCATATTTCCAACAAAACAGGGCTACAAGTCAATGCCTCCTATACCTCAACTGCAGGGATCACAGGCTTTGGAATTGATGTTGCTAAGGTGTTTATGACCAGTACCAATTTGGGAAAACGAGACCGACTGATGGCCAACTTATTCCTTGAACATCGGTTTTCTTTTGCGAATAACACCTTAGATATTACGCCTGGAGTTTCGGTGAATTACTTTTCGGATTTTAAATTTCACGCCCTTCCAGGGGTCGATGTTGGCTACGCTATTGATGACAACTTCAAAGCGTATGCAAATGTGGGATATACCTATAGAGTCCCAACCTATACCGACTTATATTATGTGGGAAGAACCGACTTAGGGAATGAAAACTTAGAGCCCGAAAAAGCGCTTTCGGAAGAAATTGGATTAAAATATTTTGGAGAAAACTTCAATGCTTATGTCGCTTTTTTTAACAGATCTTCGACTAATTTAATTGATTATACCAAAGAAAATGAAGCCGATAAATGGCTCGCAACCAACCTAAAGAGTTTAAACTCAACAGGAGCAGAACTAAACCTATCGTCGAGTTTTGAATCGGGGTTATATACTCAAAATATTAGTTTAGGATATACGTATTTAGATGAAAATCTAAACGATGTGAAGACAGCTTACTCTAAGTACGTTATCAACTCATTGACGCATCATTTCACAACCACCTTTCGTTCTCAGTTTTTGAAAAACATCTCACAAAGTATTGTCTATAAATTTGCCGAACGCGCTTCTGGAACAAGCTATAGCGTGGTCGATGTAAAAGCGACTTTAAGTCTTCCAAATTTAGAACTGTCTATTCTTGGAAACAATATTTTCAATGCAGATTATATTGAAACTGGTTTTGTACCAATGCCAAAAGGAAATGTTTTAGTGGGTGTCAATTATTCGTTCTAAAGACTAGTTGATAAGCACATTCACCTTATCATATACGAGCTGAGATTCCCATCCTCTGTAGAGAAGGTAATCGGCGAGTTTTTTCTTTTTTTTCCATGGATCTGTTTCGGTCAACGTTGCTGCTTTTTTTTCGGCTAAGGCGTGAAAGGTTTGAAGATAGTCGTTAGGGTCAATTTCTGAAAGCGCTGTTTTAATCATATACTTAGACAGTTGTCTTTGTTTGAGCTCTAAGGTCAACCGTACTTTCCCCCATTTTTTAATGTTAAATTTTCCGCTTACAAAAGCCTTTGCAAATCGTTCTTCATTAAGATGACTATCTTCAATTAGCGCCACCATAATAATTTCAATCGCTTCAGGGATCATTCGCATTTGCTTTAGTTTTTGCTCTACTTCTTGATGGCAACGATCCTGATAGGCGCAGTACCTTTGAAGTTTCGAAAGCGCTTCCTCTAAAGTGTATGTTTTATGAGTTTGATACATCCTTATAATTTATAAGTAATTGCTAAAATCAGATTGGTTCCTGGGGCAGAGATTCCTGAAGAATACGTTCGATACCGTTGATTGGTGATGTTTTCAATCGCTCCAACAAAAGAAAGCGATTTATTAAAATCAAACTGTGTTCTAAGATTGAGTGTGTACCACGATGGCGCATAGGGATTCCCTTGAGAATCTAAGGCAAATAAGGAATCCTTTAATTCCGCTGATATGTCTGAATCACGAAGCGTTCCATTATAATTTACAAATCCATCAAGGTGTAATTTGTTGTGTTTCCATATAACATGCGCATTTCCAAAAATAGGGGCTACATGTCTAACGGGCAATTCAATACCTGGCATTTCTTCTTGAACACCATGCACATAACTATACTGAGAGGTGAACTTTAGGGTTTTTGAAAATCGGGCTTTTAATCCTGCTTCAAACCCATAAATCCAAGATTTAGAAGCATTCTGAATGGCTTGAATTTCACTTAATTCGAAGTCATATTCGATTTCTGTTTCTCCACTAATAGAAAAGCCTTTCCGTATCAAAGCATTATCTAAATACGTATAATAGGATGATAAATCAAAAACTACAGATTCGTTTAAATTTACCGTAACTCCCAGTTCGCCACCATAGGCGTATTCTGGCTTGAGGTTACTGTTTGGCACTACAATTAAGCCTGGTTCTGAGTCAAATATTTTTCCGATATCATCAATATTTGGAGCTCGAAACGCAGTAGTCGCATTTAGCTTCCAAAGGAAAGTGGCATTCGGATTCCAACTAAATCCAAGAGTTCCTGTAAGTGCACTGGTCTCTAGGTTCGCCATTTTAAAAGGAAAGTTGAAAAACGAATTATTGGATGTTAAATCAGCATCAATGGTTACATAATTAAATCGTAACCCAGATTGTACCGTTAGCTTAGAATTCGGCTTGTATTTATGACTTAAATAAGCCGCTAAGGTTTGCCACTTTGAGCCGTCAGGGTAACGAGAGTGAATGGCTTGTGAGGTATTGGATGAAATTTGTGTGGCTTGTCCCATTGAACCAACGCGGTTATATATATACTCTGTTCCATAAGAAATATTAGAAGTTTTTGAAATCGTTTTATCAAAATCAAAATTCAAAGAGAGGGCATCTACATTTTCCTCTCTAATATTTCGGATGTCCTCATTAAACTTTCTGTTAATACGGCTTTCTTTAAAATTCTGATAAGCCACCGATACTTTGACTTTATCGTGCAAATTAGAACGACTGCTTAATTTGGTCATTTGTAGATTTGCTAATAGCCAATCTTGAGGGCCATAGTTCCATTCTGCATAGCTTAAAACACCTTCGGAATCATAGGACGCCAATCGGTCATATCTAGGATAATCGGAAGTGGTCGAATAGTGAAAACCAAGGTCAAATTTTAAATCGTTATTCACTTTATAAAGCACTTTCTGAGCAAGGTGCAATTGGCGAAAATTAGTAAATTTCTGAACTCTAGGGGTCGAGTTTTGAACCATCAAATCTTGTCCATTCAAGTGTTCTGTATAATGAAGACTTAAATAATCATCGGGACCACGGGTTCCCATCTTCAAATCTCCAAAATCAGACACGCTTACACTACTGTGAAATCCCCATTTTTGAAACCCTAAATTAAAGTCAACATGAGATGTTTTTTCATTATTGGCAGAAGCATATCTAATGGTACTTCGTGAGGTGAAATTAACGGTTTTAGATTCCGATAATTTAGGTGTAGTAGTATAAAAATTCATCACCCCACCAATGGCATCACTTCCATAAATAACGGATCCTGCTCCTAAAATAACTTCAGTTCTTTGGACATTAAACGGGTTAATTGACAATACATTTTGAACATTTCCACTTCTAAAAATCGCATTATTTAGACGTACGCCGTCTACTGTTATTAAGAGTCTATTTGTAGAAAACCCACGAATCATAGGGCTTCCACCTCCCAATTGACTTTTTTGTACAAAGACACGACCACTATTACTCAACAAATCTGCGCTTGTTTGCGGGTTGTAAAACTGAATCTCTTTAGAGCTAATACTAATAATATTTTGAGGGACTTCTTTTTTACTTTGTTTGAATTTGGAGGCCGAAATAACGACTTCATTTAAACTTGTTGCTTTTGGAGCAAGAAAAATAGTGTCCTGAATCGATGATTTTAGGATTGATGTTTTATGATAAGACATGTGTTGAAAATAAATTTTCTCAAAGTCTTGAAACTTTTCAAGATAAACCTGGCCATCAATATCTGTGACTAACGTTTTGGTTTTAAGATGATTAAATACGGCGGTCCCAGGAAGGGGTTCGCGGGTTGATTCGTCAATAACAACAATTTGTTGCGCAGAAATTGTCAGAGCAAAAAGTCCAAAAAAATAATATGCGAAACGATTCATTTTAGCTATAAACTTGATTTAAAACTATTAATGATTTGGGGTGTTTAAACGCATGCAAATGTAATTTAAAATAGGTTAAAATCATACTGAGTAATTCGTGCTTTTGTGAAGCGTTTAACGCGTGCGTTTTTGTGGTATCAAATTTTGTGCCCAAGAATGGTTTTAATAATTTTAATTTTTCTCCATTCACACAGTACTCCCCAGGATTGGATTGAAATTTTCCGTCTTGTAAATTAAAGTAAGGGAAGTCATTAAAAGATGTATCTGGGTTAATCCCTAAAAACTTTGTCAATCCCATTAAAAATTGATGATGAAATGTCCCTGTATTTTCACTAGCATCAAACCATAAAAGAGTGGTTTCAATATATTCAAAAAGAGACGTATTCGCTTCTTCTTCGTTTAAAATCATGGATAGAATTTCGGCTAAAAACAATAAAACGGTCGATTTAAAAACATTCGTGTGTAATGACTCATAGGGTTTGTGTAGGCGAACTTCTTTGAAGTATTGTAGACCACGTGTTTCCTTATGCTCTGCTTCTATCTGTAACAATGACAGTAATTGAAAATAAGCAGGCTTTAATTTTCCTTTTTTAGATTTAGACGCATTTTTAATAATATAACTTTTCACTCCAGAAGACGCAGTATAGCATTTAACTATAAGATCGTTGTCGTTATATTTAATTTTGGAGATGACAATTGCTTTCGTTGATACGACCATTATCGAATGATCATTATTTTTGAAACTTTCGTTTCAAGTGTGTCAAAATCTGAAAGATGCACAACATAAACTCCAGAAGCCACCGTGTTATTTGCTAAATTTTTACCATTCCAATAGGCAGTTCCGCCATCGAGCTCAAGGTTATTGCCATTATACCTTAAATTAACATTCGATTGTGCTTCGGCTACTAAATTCCCTTCAATATCAGTTATTTTGATATTAACATTTTCACTAATATTTTTGATTTTTATTTTATCCTCGGCCATATTAAAACCTGGTCTTACAGGGTTGGGATACACATAAACCTCTTCGAGTGATTCGCTCGTGCTGGATCCGCCTGTTTTAAAGGCGACTAACCCGCGATCCGTCCCAAAATATATAATCCCATTTTCGGAATCTAAAGCCATGTCATTCACTCCATTTGAAGGAAGTGGCGAATTGTCTTTAGTGAAATGGCGAATGGTGTTTTGACCATCTGATGACACATAAAAAACGCCGGCATCTGCTGTAGAAATCCATTTATTATTAGACCCGTCAACGATAATATCTGATATAAATTGTTGCGCCAATAACTCTTGTGCAATGCCATCGTCAAGAATAATAATAGGTTCGGTTCTCACGATGTCTTCTGAGAAAAAATTAGAGGTATTGTACAGGACTCTTAAACCTCTGTAAGTTCCAATCCAGAGGACGTTGTTTTTGTCTAGTGCCAACGCTTTGACTGCGGGTGAAGGAAGGTTCGCAATGTCTTTATCGGAAATACTTTTTAACAGCATCCCCGTTTCATTAAAACCAATCAAACCAGATCTGTAACTTCCAATCCATTTCGTTCCGTCAGATCCGATGACAATTTCACTGAATCCAAGTTCATCTGTTAATGGGTCTGGAATTATGGATGTGAAATCATAGGAAGTCCATTTGTTGTTTTCAAATTTATTCAAAGGAGTTTTGACACGTCCGTTTACAAGCCAAAGAGCTCCAGTATCATCAAATTTACTAGCCGATGTTAAGTAGCGATCCGGTATAAATGGAGAAATCGTACTGTTATTTTCATCATATATCTTGATAACCTCTTGATTTTCGATCTCTAATAAACCCGAATAATAAGAACTTACAAAGATTCGCTCAGGGTTAAATGGATCCATAGCGATGTGAGATAAAAAATATGGATCTGCTACTTTGGAACTAATAGAGTCATATGGAATGCTAAACCATTCATTTTGACGGTAACGACTTATTCCCGAATAACGTTGCCCACCACCCCAATCAAAAAAAATACCATAGCCGCCAAAGACGAGCCAAAGATCATTATTCGTCAATTCAAGAGAAAATGTATTATTTGATAATGGCCCCTCAGGGTGTAATTCTTCAAAAGTCATAGGATTTAGAAGGGATGTTTTTAAGACGCCGTGATCGGAGGTCCCTATATAAATAGTCTCAGATAATAGGGTTGCTGAAGTGTGTTTTGTGCTTAAATCTGAATTTACAGTGATTTTAGAAATCAAATTGAAATTTGAATCATATACAAAGACATTGTTTTGAGTTGTGACAATTAATTTACCGTTTTCAAATCTTAAATCTTCAGGTGCTTCAGAATAAAAAAATACTTCATTTGTCACATCATTAATGATTTGGTATAGTTTTCGGTTTGTGTCCGTGGCATATAATACGCCATCTTCAGATGCGATTGCACTCCAATTGCCAGGGAAAATCAATTGCCAATTTTGAAAATCTATTAAATTTGAACTCGTAATGTCGGCTTTTTTAATTCCATTTCCCCCAAGACATGAAGCATATATATAATTATTAAATATCGTTGTTTGACTCACGTTAACTTGAGCGCCTCCAATTCCTATAAAGAAAGTGTCTCCAAATTCTAAATTCTCTAAGTTATAAACTGAAATTCCGTAATCTGTTGCGATATAGACAACCGAATCAAGCTCATTAAAATGATTGATTTTTTTATTGCTTTGAGTGATGGTCGTTTTGTTGACAATATCAATAACTTTTAAAACTTCGTTGTCCGTTTCTTTAAAAACTTCGATCAAACCATTTTGATAGCCTATTAATAATAATTGATAGTTGTCGCTGTAATGAATTGTAGATATTAATTCGCCTGAGAGTCCATTAATTGTTGTGATGGTTGCTAGTTGATTGGTACTTGGGTCATAGGAAAATACAGCGTTTTCTGCGGCCGCATAGACTTTATTATTTGCATTAATAACCTCAGTAATATTTAAATACGAAAAATATTCGTTCCAAAATTCAGAAAAATCTTGAGAAAAATTAAGGGTTGGAATTAGGTAGATTACAACAACAACAACAACCCTCTTACTCATAAGCCGTTTAAGTGTTTTTAAATACATTTATATATAAAGGGTTTCGTTGATTTTTAAAATATATTAAATAATAATTTCCTGTGGATTGATCCTTATAGCTTTTTACAGATAGAAACGTGTTTTCTGTAAAAATCGTGTCTTATGACCATAGTTTTTTTTGTCTGAGTCGTCTGTTTTTTGATAAGTATGGAATTTCAATGAAATGCCATGATAATACAGCTAATATTAATGTGATCATCAAAACGCTCGTGCAAACAATTACGGGATGGAGTGTCTTAAATAACCCAAGAGATACGAATAGTTGTATGATCGGAAAGTGATAGATATAAATCCCATACGTGAAATCGCCATATTTCCCGAAATGATTTAAAAATTTAAAACTATAAGCGATATAAAAGACCATGAATCCAAATACGATTGGTTTTAATAATTGAGTTTGAAAAACATACTGTTCTAAAATAAATAGTAATAAGCACGGAATAATAATGTAATCTTTCCATTTGGATAAGAGGGAAACGTTTTTGTAAAACATAATTCCAGTTGCAAAAAAGGCTAAAGCACCTGGAAGTTGTTTGGCTATTCTATAGTTATCTATAGACATAAAATAACTATAATATGTCACCGACAAAACATAAACAATTAGAATTAATAAATAAAAGTTTAGTTTTTTAACTCTCACAAACCAGTAAAATATTGGGACTGAAAGATAGAAAGCCTCTTCGATTTTAATGGTCCACAATGCACCATTGATCGCACATATTTTATTGGCCTCAAGCACTCCCGGCAAACAAGGTTCTAGGTAATTTTGAAATGATAAGTTAGCGAATAGATAGTTCCAAAATTGACTGTTAGAAAAATAATCGGAAAATGAATTTGTTGAAATAAAACTAAAGAGAATCGCAGAAAGTAGAATTACAACAACATAGGCTGGAATAATTCGTTTTGCTCTTCTAATAATATAGTCTTTTAAAGTCTTGCTGTTTTCATAGCTTTTAGCAATTAAAAAACCACTTATGATAAAAAAGCCATCGATTGCTAAACGTGTATTAAAATAAATCTTATAAGGCTCTAGGGCTTGAATCTCACTTAATTCAATTAAGTGTGCGAATGCGACAGTTGAAGCAAAAACAATTCTTAAAAAGTCGAAATTATTAATATTAATTTTATTCAAATCGCTCATGTAAAATTTTTAAAACTCATTAAAGAGTTTTTAAGGAAACTGATTTTTCACTTGCCACAAATATATTTATAACAAACGAGAAATTGTCGCATTATTATATATAAACAAAAAAAGCTTTCAAATGAATGAAAGCTTTTTAAGCGTAGGTTTGGTAGTTATTACACCACGCCTTGAGCTAGCATTGCATCGGCTACTTTTACAAAGCCTGCAATATTGGCGCCTTTAACATAATCGATATAACCTGTTTTTTCATCTTTTCCATATTCGATACATGCATCGTGGATGTTAGACATAATATCTTTGAGCTTTTCATCGACTTCTGCTCTTGACCAATTGTAACGTAAAGAGTTTTGCGTCATTTCTAATCCTGAGGTTGCAACCCCGCCAGCATTGGATGCTTTTCCTGGAGCAAATAAAATATGAGCTTCGTGAAATTTTGTAATCGCTTCTTTTGTTGAGGGCATATTGGCGCCTTCGCTCACACAGATACAGCCATTCTTTAGTAATAACTCTGCATCTGCTCCATGAAGTTCATTTTGAGTGGCGCACGGCAATGCGACATCACATTTAACCTCCCAAGGGGTTTTGTTAGCCACAAACTTCGCCTTTGGATAGACCTTAGTATATTCGCTTATTCGGCCTCTTTTAATGTTTTTAAGTTCCATTACAAAAGCCAACTTATCAGTATCAATCCCGTCATGATCTACGATATAACCAGATGAATCTGATAAAGTAATTACTTTACCTCCGAGTTGAATCGTTTTTTCGGCAGCGTATTGTGCGACATTTCCAGAGCCTGATATGACCACCGTTTTACCTTTAAAACTATCGCCTTTTGTTTGCAACATTTTTTCAGCAAAATATACGTTTCCATAACCTGTAGCTTCTGGACGAATCAGCGACCCACCCCAAGTCATTCCTTTTCCTGTTAGGACACCGGTAAATTCGTTTTTTAGTTTTTTATACATCCCAAAGAGAAATCCAATTTCGCGACCTCCAACGCCAATATCGCCGGCTGGGATGTCGGTGTTTGGGCCAATATGACGAAACAACTCACTCATAAATGCATGACAAAATCGCATAATTTCATTATCACTTTTTCCTTTTGGGTTAAAGTCACTCCCCCCTTTGCCACCTCCCATTGGAAGGGTTGTTAAGCTATTTTTGAAAACTTGTTCAAATGCTAAGAATTTCAAAATACTCATTGTGACCGTTGGATGAAATCGAAGGCCACCTTTGTAGGGTCCAATCGCTGAATTCATTTGAATACGATACCCACGATTCACTTGTATTTCGCCATCATCATCGACCCAATTGACTCGAAATGAAATCGCGCGTTCAGGCTCAACCATCCTTAACAGGATGTTTTTTCCATGATAAATATCATGTTTAACAATATAAGGAATCACGGTTTCTGCGACTTCTTCTACCGCTTGAATGAATTCGGACTCATGGCCGTTTCTTTCCTTTACTAAGTCTAAAAAAGCTTTTATTTTTTCTTCCATATTAAACTATTTGGGGTGTTACGATTTAAATGTTATAGACTACAAATATATAATATCTTTAAAAATAATACCCTATTTTTTAGTATATGATAATAAAGAAGATAAAATTAAGATATAAATTGAGAATTTGACACTTTTATACGAATTGCATACCGATTAATGAAATTCATTGCACAAAACCCTTGCTTAAGGCCTGTTTTAAATCCTCAATCAGGTCTTCAGCATCCTCAATTCCAACACTCAAGCGAATTAATGAATCTACAACGCCAATTTTTTCACGTGCTTCTTTCGGAATACTGGCATGGGTCATACTTGCGGGATGACCCGCTAAAGATTCTACGCCACCAAGAGATTCTGCTAATGTGAAGGTTTTCAGGTTTTCAACCATTTTAATGGCCTCTTGATAATTATTATCTTTAGTTGTAAATGAAAGCATGCCGCCAAAGTCGTCCATTTGAGCTTTCGCAATGGCATAATTTGGGTGCGATTCGAGTCCTGGCCAATAAACAGTTTCGATTTTTGGATGTGTGGACAAAAACAAGGCGACTGCACGCCCATTTTCACAATGACGCTGCATGCGAATATGGAGCGTTTTAATCCCTCTTAAAACTAAAAAACTATCGTGAGGGCCACAAATAGCTCCGCTCGCATTTTGAATAAAATACAATTGATCCGCTAAGGTTTTGTCGTTAACGACCAAAGCGCCCATCACTACATCACTATGACCTCCCAAATATTTTGTTGCGGAATGCATGACAATATCAGCCCCTAAATCCAAAGGGCGTTGCAGGTAAGGAGTTGCAAAAGTATTGTCAACAGCCAACAAAATATGGTGTTGCTTTGCAATGTGTGACACTCTTTTTATATCGATGATGTTGAGCATCGGATTGGTAGGCGTTTCTACCCAAATCAGCTTGGTGTTTGCGTTGATTACGGATTCGATATTATGGGCATTATCCATACCAACAAAATGAAATTTGATTTGAAATTTTTCAAAAATCTGGGTAAATAATCGGTAGGTACCGCCATATAAATCATTCGTAGAAACAACTTCATCCCCAGGCTTTAAAAGCTTTAACACGGCATCAATAGCGGCTAGTCCCGATCCAAAAGCGAGTCCGAATTGCCCATTTTCAATACTGGCAAACGACTTTTCTAACGCATGTCTCGTGGGGTTGTGAGAGCGCGAATATTCATACCCTTGATGTCCTCCGGGAGTGGTTTGGGCATAGGTTGTGGTCTGATAGATCGGTGGCATCACAGCACCATAGGCCTTGTCGGGAGATTGTCCGCCGTGGATTGTTTTCGTGTTAAATTTCATGGTATTCTTCTTAAAGACTGTTTTTCATTGCTAAGATATACCCCAGGTGTATGCCTTCGTGAAACGCATTAAAACTGAGGGCTTCTTCTACACTTGTAAGTGTGACATTTAAAGAGGTTGTATAGGAGGTGTAGTTTTTGAAAGCGCCTTTTTCATAGTCTAGTTTAGTGTTTTCAATTGTAGAAATCATAAGTGATTTTATCAATGCGAACTCTTCTTCCGTAGCATCGTGTTCAGTTTGAGTTCCTTTTCGGTAGGTTCTCACCAAGGCATCGTCGACTAACAAGGATCTATTAGACAACCCATAGACCAACAATTGCTGCGTTACAACGATGTGGGCCACATTCCAAAAAATAGAATTTCGGTAGCCTTTTGGGATGGTATTAAGCTGGTCTAAAGAGAATTTTTCAATGATTTTTAGTAAAAGTTTTCTGTTTTGTAATGTTACTTCGTGATTGAAATCCATATTATTGAATTATAAGTTAGTTCTTTGTAAAGAAATGATTTTCTTTGTAAAAATAAGAAAAGAATCGCATGAAAAAATTCTATTTTTTGAGTACTTGCACTACCTGTCAACGAATTTCAGGTCACTTAGAGTTAAGTGCAGAGTTTGAATTACAAGACATTAAAAAAACGCCAATTAGTTCAAAACAGTTAGAACAACTAAAAGAACTCTCTGGTAGTTACGAAACCCTATTTAGTAAGCGTGCAAAATTATACAAAGACTTAGGTTTAAAAGAAAAATCACTCGAAGAACACGATTTTAAAAATTATATTTTAGAGGATTACACGTTTCTAAAGCGCCCCGTTCTTGTTTTAAATGACCAACTATTTATTGGCAATAGCTCTAAGGTGATTAACTCCGCAAAAACGGCTCTATTGAATGAAAAAAAATAGATCTGCACTCTTTGCACTTTTATTGGTGCAGCTATTCTATGGTGTTACCTATACGTTTGCTAATGATGTGATTGATGGTGGATACATGCAGCCTTACGGGTTTATTTTATTTAGAGTGGCTTTAGCAGCGGTTCTTTTTTGGGTGTTTAGTCTTTGGACGCCAAAAGAAAAAATTGATCGTGAAGATTATCCAAAATTTATGATTACTGCATTTTTTGGAGTGGCTCTTAACATGCTTGCTTTTTTTAAAGGACTTCAATTCACAACACCAATTAACGGGTCTGTTATTATGGTAACTACCCCTATAATTGTATTAATTTTATCCGCAATCCTTTTAAGAGAAAAAATAACCAAGGTTAAGGTTTTGGGGATATTAGCAGGGCTTTCTGGTGCTTTGATTTTAAGTGTGTATAACCAATCGACACGTGTCGGTGACAACGTGTTATTAGGAAATTTATTAGTCCTTGTGAATGCGATATCTTACGGCTATTATTTGATTTTGGTAAAGAAGCTAACCAATAAATACCACCCATATACCTTCATTAAATGGTTGTTTTTATTTGGAACCATTTTTGTGCTTCCGTTTGGGTACAAAGAACTCGTAGCAGTCAACTGGAGTAGTTTCACACCCTACATTTGGTTTTCAGCCCTCTTTGTTGTGGTCTGTGCTACATTTGCGACGTATTTATTGAATCCCATCGCATTGCGAAAACTAAGCGCCACAACGGTGAGTACATTTGTGTATGTACAGCCTATTATTGCCGGTGTTTTTGCGATTATGATGGGCAGCGATCGCTTAAGCACCATTAAAGTGCTTGCCGCTGGTTTAATATTTTTAGGTGTATATTTGGTGTCCAAGAACCCCCACCAACACGCATCAAAATGAGTTCTTTTATCACTACTTTATACCCCTCAGTTGATCTTATCGACACTGTTGTTTTTGAAGATATTAATGCTGAAAAAAACGTCTATTTTTCAAAACCATTCCTGAATGCTTTTGAAGTTTCAAACCCTCAAATTGAATTCAAATATATTGCGGTATCTGATGCCAATAAAAACACCGTTGCTCTTGCGATTGTACAGGTCATTAGCCTGAGCGTAGAAGGCATGTTGAAAAACATAAAAGTGACGCCATTGGTCCGGAAATTTTTAGGCTTATTCTTTTGTAACGAACACATTAAAATCATGTTTTGTGGCAATGTGTTTTTGAGTGGCGAGCATGGTATTTGCACGTCCAAAAGTATTTCTACAGAAGTCATTATGACAGAAATTGGGACTGCTCTAGATGCTGTCGCCGCAAACTCTAAACCATTACATGCCATTTTTATTAAAGATTTTAAGGCCGAATCGCTCAAAAACACCCGCCAGTTTTTAAATTTTGGTTACAGTGAGATCAAAGTGGAGCCTAATATGATCATTCAACTAAAGCCAGAATGGAAAAATTTTGAGGATTATAAAAACGTTTTAAAATCAAAATATCGAGTCAAAGCAAACAAGGCCGATACTAAAAGTAACTCTTTAGAAACGCGCTTGTTTAATGCACAGGATTTGGTCACTTATAAAGATGAATTACAAGCCTTATATCAAAACACTATTGCCAATGCGAGTTTTAATGCGCAAGTTTTAAACCTAAAT
This sequence comes from Formosa sp. Hel1_33_131, assembly GCA_949499105.1. Classification (GTDB taxonomy): domain Bacteria; phylum Bacteroidota; class Bacteroidia; order Flavobacteriales; family Flavobacteriaceae; genus Hel1-33-131. Next base: position 25,999 of record CATEFX010000014.1, read on the forward strand.
ACTTACAGTCATCTAGGGTCGACCTTGAAAGAAGATTTTATAGTAAAAGCGTATTTTTTAGACGATAAGCTCGTTGGGTTTTTAACGGCACTTGTGAATAAAAACCATCTTGATGCCCATTTCATTGGATTGGATTATGCATTGAATAAGTCCCATGCCATTTACACCCGTATTTTAAATGATTATGTAAGACTCGGCATCGAAAAGCGAGTGACCTCCATCAATTTGGGCCGCACAGCTTCCGAAATAAAAACCACGATAGGCGCCAAACCTTTGGAGCTAAGTTGTTATATAAAACACAAAAACCCCTTCATAAATTCTTTGATAACGCCGTTTTTTAGACGCATAAAAATTAAGGACTTCAAGCAACATTCGCCTTTTAAATAACAAAAAAGGCCGAAGCCTTTTTTGTTCTAATTTTTTAATTCAAACAGGCCATCCGTTTAGAATTCCACCCATAAGGGCCAAAGATAGGACCCAATAAAATACATTGATAAAAATGTATTTAGCAGATTTCATTTCAAATAAACTAGTGGTTGCCATCGTCGGGAGTACCACAAAAATGGCTAAAAAGGCACCGTGAACAAAGCCGTGTCTAAAGGTCATAAAAGCGTCTGTGCCATGACGCATATCGTCCGGACCACCAACCAAAACATTGATGTACAAATAAAAAGACAAAACAACCGACACGATCAAAGCAATAATGTAGGCTTTTAAAGGGGATGATTGTTTAATTTTTTCTTCGGTAATTCCTGTTGCTTTCATCCAAGCAGTTCCAAATACTTTTGGGTGATACCAAATAGCGCCAACAATTAAAGGGACAAAGGCTGACACAATAATGGCCAACCAATTCATTGAAAAATTTTCCATAATATAATAAGGGTTTTAAGTTAAGTTGTAACAATATACCGTTTTTTATTGGTTTCACATGTTTCGATGTATTAAAGGATGAACTTCTACTTGGGTATCCTTATTGGTTTTCAGTATCTTTGGAAAAAGTTTTTAATTCCAACGAATGATACATTCCATGACGGGCTATGGTAAGTCTGTATTACAATTACCAAACAAAACCATTTCAATTGAATTGAAATCACTCAACAGTAAGTCTTTAGACCTCAACATGCGCATGCCTTCTATGTACAGAGCTAAGGAATTAGGAATCAGAAAGCTGATTGCTTCAAAACTACATAGAGGTAAAGTCGATTTTTCGTTGTTTTTTGAAATCACTGGAGAAGAAACGTTTACAAACGTCAACCCAACCGTTGTGAAAAAATACATGAAACAATTAGAAGGTCTCGCCGATGGAGATGCTATGGAGCTTCTAAAAATGGCGGTGAAAATGCCCGATGCGATCAGTACTGAACGCGATGATATTGACGAAAACGAATGGGCTTCCATTCAAAATGAAATTCATACAGCCTTAGAAAAAATTGAATTATACCGCTTAGAAGAAGGGAAAGTCTTAGAGGCTGATTTTTCAAACCGTATCGCAATCATCTCTGATTTATTGGAACAAGTGCTAGAAATAGACCCGGAGCGGATCACCAATGTGCGAGAACGCTTGCATAAAGGAGTGGCTGAATTGAAAGAAAAATATGACGAAAACCGCTTTGAACAAGAACTGGTTTATTACATCGAAAAATTTGATATTACCGAAGAAAAAGTCCGACTTCAAAACCATTTAGAATACTTTATAAAAACTTTAAACTCTGCCGATTCTAATGGCAAAAAATTAGGGTTTATTTCTCAAGAAATTGGCCGTGAAATTAACACCATTGGATCCAAAGCAAATTTTGCACCCATGCAAAAATTGGTGGTCCAAATGAAAGATGAATTAGAAAAAATTAAAGAACAATTACTCAATGTCCTCTAAGATAAAACAAGGAAAATTGATTGTGTTTTCGGCACCATCAGGATCAGGAAAAACAACGATTGTAAGACATCTATTAACGAAACAAGAACTGAATTTAGAGTTTTCTGTTTCGGCAACATCCCGCCCAAAAAGAGGGACTGAAGTCGATGCAAAAGACTATTATTTCTTGTCTAGTGATGATTTTAAAAAACATATTAAATCCGACGATTTTCTGGAATGGGAAGAGGTCTACCGAGATAATTTTTACGGCACACTCAAATCGGAAGTAGAGCGAATTTGGGCCCTTGGAAAACATGTTATTTTTGATATTGATGTTTCGGGCGGATTGCGAATTAAGCGTAAATTTCCAGAGGAAACTTTGGCAATTTTTGTAAAACCTCCAAGCATCGATGAATTAAAAATTCGTCTCAAAAAAAGGCAAACAGAAACCCAAGATAAAATTAATATGCGCGTTGCGAAAGCCTCCGCAGAACTGGCAACGGCGCCTCTTTTTGATTGTATTATTGAAAATGATGTTTTAGAGACGGCTCAGAAAGAAGCGTATAAAAAAGTAGCTGTATTTATTAACTAAGAAGCAATGAACATTGGACTCTATTTTGGAACCTTCAACCCCATGCATGTGGGGCATTTGGTCATTGCAAATCATTTGGCGGAGCATTCGGACTTGGACCAAATTTGGATCGTAGTCACCCCCCAAAGTCCACATAAAAAAAAGCAAAGTTTATTAGATGATCGTCAGCGATTAGAGATGGTATATCGGGCGACAAAAGAGTATCCAAAACTAAAGCCAAGCGCTATTGAGTTTAATTTACCTCAACCCAATTATACGGTGCATACATTGGCGTATTTAGAAGAAAAACACCCCGAACATTCCTTTGCCCTTATTATGGGTGAAGACAATTTGAACTCGTTGCCAAAATGGAAAAATGCCGAAGTGATTATCAAACGCTACCCCATTTATGTGTATCCTAGAAAATCAACTGAGGCCAAAAAAATAGCACTCTTAGCTAAAGAAGCTAAAATAATTAAAATAGACGCTCCCATAATGGAACTATCGTCAACCTTTATTCGTCAGCAGATAAAAGCGGGTCAAAACATTCGACCGATGCTTCCTGAGGCCGTTTGGGACTATTTAGATGAAATGAATTTTTATAAATAACACATGGTTAAAATTGGTTCCATAGAACTCCCTGAATTCCCCTTACTCCTTGCGCCGATGGAAGATGTAAGCGACCCGCCCTTTCGCGCTTTATGTAAAGAGCAAGGAGCCGATGTGGTCTATACCGAATTTATTTCGAGCGAAGGCCTGATTCGTGATGCGGTGAAAAGCACCATGAAATTAGACATCTATGAAAAAGAACGTCCGGTAGGCATTCAAATTTTTGGTGCTAATTTGGACAGTATGTTGCAAGCCATTGATATTGTCGAAAAATCCAATCCGGATATTATAGACATTAACTTTGGATGTCCGGTTAAAAAAGTGGTAAGTAAAGGGGCTGGTGCCGGAATTTTAAAAGATGTGTGTTTAATGGAAAAACTCACTGCCGAAATGGTAAAGCGTACCAATTTACCCGTGACCGTCAAAACGCGGTTGGGTTGGGATCATGATTCCATTCATATTGTGGAAGTGGCTGAAAGACTACAAGATGTAGGCTGTGCAGCTATTTCTATTCATGGACGAACGCGTGCCCAAATGTATAAAGGTGCTGCCGACTGGGGGCCAATAGCAGAGGTTAAAAACAATCCACGTATGCACATTCCTGTTTTTGGAAATGGTGATGTCAATACGCCAGAGCGTGCCATTGAAATGCGTGATCAATATGGGTTGGACGGCGCAATGATTGGCCGTGCGACGATTGGTAATCCTTGGTTTTTTAAGCAAGTCAAGCACTTTATGCAAACCGGGCAACACTTGGGCCCTATTAGCATGCTAGAACGGGTGGAGGCTGCACGCCGTCATTTGCAAATGGCAATTGATTGGAAAGGTGAAGTGTTGGGCGTGTTAGAAACGCGACGTCATTATACCAACTATTTTAAAGGCATTCCAGACTTTAAACCGTTTAGAACTAAAATGGTAACCAGTGATCATAGTGCCGATGTTTTTGCGGCTTTTGATGAAGTGGAAGCGGTCTTTGGTGATTACCAATTTGTTTAAGCGTTGAAGGGCGTTTTAGCAATGCGTTGCGACGCAATGCGAGAGGCAAGGACGCCCAATACCAATATAGTAACCAGAACAATTCCAACATTAATCAATTCTAAATCCACAGGATATGGAAGCGATGGCGTAATCATGACAAGCGAATAGTGTAGTTGTAACCAAATAGTGATCACCCCAATAACAATGCCTATACTACCGCCTATAATGGTCATTAAAATTCCTTGGTAATAGAAAATTTTCCGTAACTCTTTAACGGTGGCTCCGAAGTTGTAAAGTGTTTTCAAATTCTTTTTCTTGTCTAAAATCATCATAATGATCGATCCAATAATATTAAACAAGGCGATGATCAAAATCAGGGTGAAAATCAAATAAACCGCCACGTGTTCGGTGTTCAACATCTTATATAAAGCGTCGTTTAGCTGGACCCGATTCTTGATGATTACTTGGTTTTCAAAAATAGTTTGAAGGGCCGTTCTTGCGGCATCTTCTTCGACCGAGGGTTTTAGATAAATATCTATTGCACTCAGCGTTTGGGCATCATAATTTAATAAATATTTAGCGTTTTCAAGCGATGTAAATACCTGCGAATTATCGAGGGTTTCATTAATTTGAAAGATGCCTGCATTGGCCACTTTCATGCTTGTAAAGGCACTCTTAACAGAGGTGATCTGTCCTGTACCTGGTTTGGGCGCATAGAGTTTAATGACTTTGGCCACATCAAAAATTCCAAAGCCTAATTCGTTAGTCACCCCCCACCCCGCCACAATTTGAGGCGTGTTTGGTTCAAACCACTGTCCGTAGACTAAAATAGAATCGATGGTCGCGTTTGGATAGTTTACATCCACGCCTTTCAGGGTCACGGCCAAATGTTTGTTTTCGCAACTCATTAGCATCCGCTCTTCCACGACTTCTGTGTAGGATGCGATGCTGTTTAACGACGTTAAAGCTTTTTTATGAGTCGGCGTAAATTGAATAGTCTTAGTGGTTTTAGGGACTATTTTCAGATCTGGATCCGAAAAAGAAGTGAACTCTAAACTAAAATTTTTAAGTCCTGAAAATCCTGAAAGCACAATAAAAAGGGCCGCAGTTCCAATAATAATCCCAAAGCCAGCAATGAGGGTAATAAAGTTGATGGCGTTGTTATTGCTTTTAGAAAACAAATAACGTTTGGCGATATATAGGGGGAATTTCAATTAGGCCTTTTTTCGTTTCTCTAATAATTCTGGATTCTCAATGGGGTTTTCGGTGCGTTTCAGTGATTTATCAATTTGATCGATGTACTCCAAAGAATCATCAATATAAAAAATCAATTGTGGCATGCGACGTAATTGGTGCTTGGTCCGTTGCGACAACTCGTGTTTGATAAGCGGCGCATTGGATCGAATCCCTTCCAAAAGCTCGGCGCCTTTATCAATCGGAAAAATACTCAAATACACTTTGGCGATCGAAAGATCGACGGTCACATTGACCTTTGTCACTGAAATTAGAATGCCTTTCATCCCGCCTTGGGTGGCTGCGCCTTGTAATACCTCAACGAGATCACGCTGTAAAACGGAGGCTATTTTTTTTTGTCTTTGACTTTCCATGGGGTAAAAATAATATATTTCTGGGTGAATTGTTTAAAAGCTAGTCCTTTTCGGTTAAATTTGTG
>CATEFX010000015.1 GCA_949499105.1 Formosa sp. Hel1_33_131
CCGATACAAAAGTTAGCAAAGATATTACCTAACAAATCATCAGAAGTGATTTCTCCGGTAATCTCCCCAAAATGATACAATGCCTGACGGATGTCAATCGCTAATAAATCGCCCGAAAGTTTAGCGTCCATCCCTTGCTGCACTTTTTGCACGTCTGAGAGCGCTTTTAATAGCGAATCGTAGTGTCTGGAGTTGGTTATGATCGTATCGTTGTTGCGCAACGCTCCTGTATTTACAAATTCCAACAATTTTGTTTTTAAAGACTCAATCCCCAATCCGCTTTTTGCAGAAGTAAAAAGCGTATGTAAATATACAAAAGACGTTTCAATAAACGTTTGATCGGCCTGATCCATTTTATTGGCTACAACGATGAGTTGTTTGTCAGGATATTGTTCTTGTATTTTCCGAATGTCTGTATTAAAAACCTGTATTGTTTCTGAAGTCACTTTAGACGCATCTATCAAATATAAAACCACTTGCGACTGTGTGATTTTTTCAAATGTTTTTTTAATGCCGATACTTTCAATGGTATCATCGGTCGTTCGAATGCCCGCAGTGTCTATAAATCGGAACTTAATCCCTTCAATAGTGATTTCATCTTCGATCGCATCACGGGTCGTCCCAGCGATGTCACTCACAATGGCTTTATCTTCGTTTAAAAGCGCATTTAAAAGCGTAGATTTCCCCACATTCGGCGCCCCAATAATAGAAATTGGTATGCCATTTTTGATCACATTTCCAGTTGAAAAGGAATCAATCAAATGTTTTAAAACTTTAATAATGCGTTGTAGTAATTCTTCAAATTGCTTGCGATCGGCAAACTCCACATCTTCTTCCGAAAAATCGAGTTCTAATTCGATGAGTGACGCAAAATTCAACAATTCATCTCGTAAGGCTTTGATCTCATTACTAAACCCTCCACGCATTTGTTGCATGGCTATTTGGTGTGCTGCTTTGTTATCGCTAGCAATCAGATCGGCTACGGCTTCGGCTTGACTTAAATCGAGTTTTGCATTCAGAAATGCGCGGAGTGTAAACTCTCCAGGATTGGCGATACGCGCCCCATTCCGAACAAATAACTGTATAATTTCCTGTTGTATATAAGAACTCCCATGGCAGGAGATTTCAACGATATTTTCGCCTGTATACGACTGTGGGTTTTTAAAAACTGATACTAAGACTTCATCCAAAATTGATGAACCTTCAATGATATGTCCTAAATGGATGGTATGGGTTTTTTGAGATGCTAATTTTTTGGAATGAATCGATTTAAAAAACGCATCTACCATCACAATTGCTTCGGGTCCTGAGAGTCGTATAACGGCAATGGCACCCGCACCAGAAGGGGTGGCCAAAGCTATAATGGTATCATTTTGTTGCACAGTATTGTTTTTTACAAAAGTATTAATATTACTTCAAATGAGATAAGTAAAAATTTTAATTTATTTTTGTAAAAATTTAAAACCAATTAAGATGAAAATGAAGTTCTTTTCTGTAATTATATTAGCGCTATTGTTTGCTTGTAAACCCTCTTCAACGCTGTTGGAGAATGAATATGAAATTTCCGTCACAACTGAAGGCATTTACAATGGACTAAGAGCCTATTTAAAAACAACCGAAGCCGGAAGTAGAGCGGTCACAATTGATACTTCAATTGTCATGAATGGATCATTTAAATTAAAAGGAATCATTGATGGATCTCAAATGCGAGCCCTAACGATTGATGGTGTTTTGGGAAAATTAGTTTTTATTTTAGAGCCCGGTGAAATTTTTATCGAAGCGTATAAAGACAGTCTTGGGGCCTCCAAAGTTTTAGGAACGTATAACAATACCGTTTTTGAAGCATTTAAAACTCAAAACCGCGTGATCTCAGAAGAAATAGGGAGCATCCGTAAAAAATACATGGAATCTAATAACGATCCTGAATTGCAAAAAGCACTTCGAAAACGTGGCGATTCGCTTCGAAAAGTAAATAAAAATTTTGGTGTTGAATTTGCGATTTCACATCCCGACTCTGATTTCTCTCTTCTTTTGTTAGAAAATTTGACGGCCAGAAGTGGTTTTGATGTCGAGTTAATTTCTAATGCATTTGAAGGTTTAGACGAAACGATAGTTAGTAGAAACGCTTCTAATATTTTGATTGCCAATAAAGTAAAAACTAAAATTGAAGCGGCCTCAAATGTTCCACTTAAAAAAGGGGATTTAGCCCCCGATTTTACAGCCCCAACTCCCGAAGGTCAACAAATCACTATGAGCAAAATTAAGGGAAAAGTAACGATTATCGATTTTTGGGCCTCTTGGTGCAAACCATGCCGGATCGAAAACCCGAACCTGGTAAAAGTTTATAATGAATATCATGACAAAGGTCTCGAAATTATTAGTGTGGCTTTAGACCGAGTAAATAAAAAAGAATTTTGGACCAAAGCGATCCAAAAAGATCAATTGAACTGGTACAATGTTTCTAATCTTAAGTATTGGAACGATCCGATTGCAAAAGCTTACAATGTAAATTCTATTCCTGCCACCTTTATTATTGATGAAAATGGCGTTATTATTGCCGACCGTTTGAGAGGTGCTGATTTAGAAACAAAAATAAAAGAATTGCTTAACTAAAAATGTGTAACCCTAGACAGTCGCTGTCGTTTCGTACGAAAATTTCAATTTGTGTTGCTTCCATAAAATTTGTATCATTACCAACTCTATGAAAGCGTCCACGGTTGTACAACTCAAAAAAGAACTAGAAACTTTAAATCCAGAACATTTAAAGGAACTCTGCTTGCGATTGGCCCGTTTTAAATTAGAGAATAAAGAACTCCTCACCTATTTACTTTTTGAATCAGAAGATGAATCTTATTATATTGAAGGGATCAAAGAAGAAGTGGATCGTTTGTTTATAGAAATTAATACCAAAAGCTATTTTTATATTAAGAAAAGTGTGCGTAAAATTTTACGCCTTCTTAAAAAATATGCCCGCTATTCTACTAAAAAAGAAACCGAAATTGAACTCCTACTCTATTATTGTTATAAACTCAAAACACTCAAACCTTCAATTAATAACAATGTAACGCTCACCAATATTTATTGTAAGCAGATTGAAAACATTGAAAAAAAAATTATTAAATTACACGAAGATTTGCAATATGATTTCAATACACAACTCAACGATCTCACAGAACTTTAAAAATATCTCATGGAAATTTTAGGAATAGACATTGGAGGTACTGGCATAAAAGGCGCCATTGTAGACACCAAAACTGGTGAACTATTAAGTGGTCGCCTTCGAGTATCAACTCCTAAACCCGCCACACCAGAAAGTGTAGCTGCTGAATTAGAAACCTTCATTAACTCCTTTAAATGGAAGGGACCCGTTGGAATTTCATTCCCTACAGTGATTAAAAATGGAAAAGCCATGCAATATGGCAATCTTGACAAAACGTGGCAATATACTCAAATAGACACGCTTTTTAAATCCAAAACAGGACATGATTTCTATATCGTCAATGATGCAGATGCCGCAGCAATGGGAGTGATGGAATTTGGGGTAGGAAAAAACCAAATGGGTTTAGTGATCACCATTACTTTAGGAACTGGAATTGGATCAGGAGTCTTTTTTGACGGTAAATTATTATCTAATTTTGAACTCGGGCGTATGTATGGTCGAAAAGGAGATATTATGGAGTCTTTTGCAGCAGATTCTGCCAGGAAACGAGAAGAGTGGAGTTTTAAAGCATGGGCAAAACGTGTTAATTTCTTTTTAAATCACGTTGAAAAAACCTTTAATCCTGACCTCATCATTATTGGAGGTGGTGTGAGTAAAAAGATGGATAAATTTGAACAGTATATCGATCTTAATACCCCTTTAAAAGCCGCTGAATTAAAAAACAATGCTGGGATTATTGGCGCAGCCATTTTTGCCAAAACTTGTATCGAAAAGAACGCATAAAAGACTGTTTATTTATTTTTTTATATATTTGTACAAGCTTTCCCCAAATTGCTTTGCTTTATGAATACACCTACAAACTCCACCAAACAACTGGTTCAACCCAATGAACCCATTCAAATTAGTCGATTACTGATCACTAAAATTTCAATTTTAAAAGACACGCCCTCGGTTGTATATCAAGTCCCTTTTGAATTGTCAACGACTCCAAATAGAGCTTGGAAAGAAGCGCTAATGAGTAATTGGGCATCCATTTCCAAGCTTCGTTTTCGCGCTTTAAAAACAATTATATGGGTCTATCATAATCGGGTATTAATTAACAACGTCTCGATCGAACTCTTTCAAGAAGATTTAGAAAAAATGCTTTCGAGCGCCATTGAAATGACCAATACTCAAATGGGTAGGAAACAGAAACATGCTATTTAAGAATGTTATAAATCAGTTCGTTATACAAGTCTCTCGGCGCTAGATTGGCCCCTATTCCTTTACTTTTAGTATCATAGGTTCGAAGGGTTTCCAGAACCCCGCTAATGCGTTTCATGGGGAAATTTCGAGACACTGCAATGTATTCGTTCACAAAGTAAGGATTCACTCCCAACGCTTTAGCAACGGTTCCCGGATTGCGGTCTCGAACTGTATGTAGTGTCATTAATTTGGTGAAATACATGTACAAAATCGAGATGGTTAAGACAAACGGATGTTGTTTAGAGTTTTGAGCGAAATAATTAACAATTTGATAAGCTTTTATATGATCCAAATGACCAATCGCTTTTTGGAGTTCAAAATTATTAAAGTCTTTAGAAATTCCAATGTTTTCCTCGATAATCTCAGGCGTAATTTCTCTTTGAGCGCCTACTACAATTTCTAATTTATTGAGTTCATTGGCTATTTTACTCAAATCATTCCCCAAAAATTCCGAAAGCATTAAAGCCGCTTTTGGAGTAATCGTAATTTTTTTTGCGCTTAGATAATTCTGAATCCAACTCGGAATTTTATCTTCATATATCTTTTTACTTTCAAAAACCACCGCTGATTTAGAAAGTGTTTTATAAAGTGCTTTTCGTTTATCTAAGGATTTGTATTTGTAGTTAAAAACCAAGACCGTGGACGGCTGCGGATTTTTAGCATATGCGACTAGTTGTTCGATCGTTTTAATAAGGTTTTGTGCTTCTTTTACAATAATCACTTGACGTTCGGCCATCATGGGATAGCGCTTAGCATTCGATACAATGTCCTGAATGGAGACCTCTTTTCCGTAAACTACCATTTGGTTAAATCCTTTCTCTTCTTCTGCCAATACATGAGATTCGATAAAATCAGAAATCATATCAATATAGTAAGCCTCCTCACCCATTAAAAAATAGATGGGCGCAATCTTACCTCCTTTAATGTCAGTTATTAGCTGGTTATTAGCGTTCATTCAAAAAAAATTACCAAATTTGTACTGTGCAAAGTTTAAATTTTCCAACATATTCGTTCAGGCTCAAAAATAGCGAAAATAATACTCATATTTTTGATGTTATCCGTAAAAAATTTGTGGTGCTTCAACCCGAAGAATGGGTGCGCCAACATTGTGTTCAGTATTTAATCCATGAAAAAAAATATCCGATCGCTCTTATTAATGTTGAAAAAGCTGTTTTAATTAACGGTCTCAACAAACGTTATGATATCGTTGTCTTTAATCCCGACGGAAGTTTGTGTGTGGTGGTGGAATGCAAAGCTCCTAAAGTCAAAATAGCTCAAGATACATTTGATCAAATAGCACGCTACAACCGCACTCTAAAAGCCAGCTATCTGATGGTAACTAATGGATTAAATCATTATTTTTGTACAATGAATCATGACTTAGAGAGCTATCAGTTTTTAGAATCACTGCCAAACTATAATACCAAATCAATTTGAAACTAGCAATTGTCATCCTCAACTGGAATGGGAAAAAACTCTTAGAAACGTTTCTTCCTTCGGTCATAGAGCACTCCAAAAGGCATCCCATTTATGTCATTGACAATGGATCAACAGATGCATCAGTTCCTTTCTTGAAAACCCAATTCCCTACGGTTCAATGCATTCAATTGATGCAGAATTTAGGATATGCTGGTGGCTATAATGAGGGGTTGAAACACGTTAATGAAACTGTTTATTGTTTACTAAACTCCGATGTTGAAGTGACTAAAAACTGGTTAAAACCTGTTATTGGTGCATTTGAATCCAATCCAAACACAGCGATCATTCAACCAAAAATTTTAAATTATAATGATAAAACTAAATTTGATTATGCGGGTGCTGGCGGCGGATTTATCGATCAACTTGGGTATCCGTATTGCAGAGGTCGAATTTTTAATGCAATCGAGAAAGATCATGGCCAATACGACGACCAAAAAGATGTGTTTTGGGCTTCTGGAGCGTGTTTTTTTGTTAGAGCATACGTGTTTGAAACTTTAGGAGGATTTGATTCTAAGTTTTTTGCTCATATGGAAGAAATCGATTTGTGTTGGCGCGCTCAAAACAACGGTCTGACAGTTTCTTATATCGGAACCTCGACCGTTTACCATGTAGGTGGCGCAAGTTTAAAAACTTCGAATCCAAAAAAAACATATTTAAATTTTAGAAACAGCTTATACACAGTCGTTAAAAACACACATTCTCAGCTATTCACGATTGTCTTTATTCGATTAGTTTTAGATGGGATTGCGGGAATCCGATTTTTATTACAAGGCCAACCAAAACACATGATTGCCATCCTAAAAGCACATGGACGTTTTTATCACGCTCTCCCCTATTTACTTCGATTTAGAAAACAGCACCCGACAAGAATTACATTTAGACTTTTGCCATCAATTGTATGGTCTCATTTTGTGTCTAAAATATCTAATTTTAAAAAATTATGAAATAGTGTCACATATGGTGGCATTAAGAAAAATAATTTCATAATTTTACATTTTACATATCTAAATATTTTTAAGATGAAAAAAATCTACACATTAGGAGTTACTGCATTAATAGTGCTAACATCATGTGGCCCAAGCAAAGATTTGGTCGCTGCTCAAGAAAAATTAAAAAACACTCAAGATTTATTAAATACAGCGACTGTAAAGTTAAATAGCTGTTTGTCCGATAAAGCCGTTGCGAACGCCAGTTTAACCGCTTTAAAAGACCAATTAGTCGATTTAAGAAAAACAAATGATGCGCTCATTAGTAGTTCTAAAGAAATGACTGTTCTTACAACCAAAGGCGCTGATAATTTAGAAAAAACACTCGAAAGCCTTCAAGAAAGAGATTTAAAAATTAATCGCCTTCAAGATGCTATCACCAAAAAGGACAGCATCACTTTAGCGATTGTTTCTAGTTTAAAGAAATCTGTAGGAATCGATGATCCAGACATCGAAATAAACGTTGAAAAAGGCGTTGTTTTTATTTCCATTGCTGATAAATTATTATTTAAAAGCGGAAGTTTTACAGTAACTCAAAAAGCAAAATCAGTTTTAGAAAAAGTAGCTAAGGTCATTAATGACAAGCCCGATTTTGAAGCCATGATTGAAGGACATACGGACGATCGTTCCTATTCAAGCGGCGTTCTGGTTGATAACTGGGATTTAAGCGTCAAACGCTCAACTTCTATTATTAGAGAATTACAAGGCATGGGTGTAAACCCTGCACAATTGATTGCTTCAGGACGTAGTAGTTATGTGCCATTAACAGACAATAATACTGCCGAAAATAGAGCTAAAAATAGACGTACCCGAGTGGTCGTACTTCCAAAAATCGATCAGTTTTACGAAATGATTGAAAACGAAGTCAAAGCACTTTCTGGTCAATAGTCACTTACCTAAGATAAAATCACAAAAGCCCGCCGTTTAGGTGGGCTTTTTATTTGATAGCTAAGAGCTTTATTTTATATTTGCTCAAAAGCAATAATTCCGCATAATGAAGATATCATATAATTGGTTAAAACAATTTATTAAAATTGATTGGACTGCAGAAAAAACCTCAGAACTTCTTACTGATTTAGGGTTAGAAGTTGAAGGACTAGATGTGTTTCAATCTGTTAAAGGTGGATTAAAAGGCATCGTAGTAGGACATGTACTTACGTGTGAACAACACTCCAATGCGGACCGATTACGAGTGACCACTGTCGATATTGGCGCCGAGGTACCGTTAGCCATTGTTTGTGGAGCCCCTAATGTAGCTGTGGGTCAGAAAGTAGCCGTCGCTACTATAGGAACTACTTTATATACGCCAGAAGGCGAAGCTTGGACCATCAAAAAAGGTAAAATTCGTGGCGAAGAAAGTTACGGAATGCTATGTGCCGAAGACGAATTAGGCTTAGGTAAGTCTCATGATGGAATCCTGATTTTAGAGGATTCTCTAACAGCAGGAAGTGCACTCTCGAAACATTTTAATATTGAAGATGATTTAGTTTTTGAAATCGGATTAACCCCTAACCGTGCAGATGCCATGAGTCATTATGGAACGGCTAGAGATTTGATGGCTGGTTTGACCCAGCATGGAATCAATACAAAACTAATAAGCCCGTCTATATCTGCATTTCATGTGGACAACAGAGGTCTTAAAATTGATGTTAACATTGAAGACAAACTTAAAGCTCCTCGTTATTGTGGTTTAACAATTTCTGAGATTGTAGTAAAAGAGTCTCCAGAATGGTTACAAAACCGTCTTAAAGCGATTGGAATCAATCCCATAAATAATATTGTGGATGCTACAAACTATGTATTACATGATCTGGGGCAACCCTTACATGCTTTTGATGCAGACCGAATAACAGGCAAAAAAATCAAAGTAAAAACAGTAAAAACAGGGACTAAATTTGTCACCTTAGATGGTGTAGAACGGACGCTTCACGAAGACGATCTTATGATCTGTGATTCAAAAAAACCCCTATGTATTGCTGGCGTTTACGGTGGTGAAAACTCTGGAGTTTCCAATTCAACCACTTCTATATTTCTTGAAAGTGCTTATTTTAACCCTGTGAGCATTCGAAAAACAGCAAAAAGACATGCCTTAAACACAGATGCTTCATTTCGATTTGAACGCGGAATTGATCCAAATATCACCAAATACGCACTCAAAAGTGCAGCATTATTAATTACTGAAATCGCTGGTGGAAAAATTTCCAGTGACTTAATTGATGAATATCCTAATAAAATTGAAGACGCTCAAGTGTTTTTAAGTTTTGAGAACACCAATAAATTAATTGGTCAAGAACTCCCAAAAGAAACCATTAAAGAAATCCTAAGTGCTTTAGAAATTAAAGTGAATAACGTCACTGAAAGTGGACTGGGACTCACAATTCCTGCCTACAGAAATGATGTGCAACGAGAAGTGGATGTCATTGAAGAAATTTTAAGAGTTTACGGCTATAATAATATTGGAATCACCAATAAATTAAATGCTTCCATTTCGAATACTTCTAAATTTGAAAGCTATAAAATCGAAAATATTCTTGCGAATCAACTTGTAGGACAAGGGTTTTATGAAATTATGAGTAATTCCTTGACCTCTGATAAATATACGTCTTACAGCGACCAATTGGATAAAGCGCATGACGTTCAAATATTAAATCCATTAAGTACCGATTTATCGGTGATGCGTCAATCCTTAATTTTTTCAGGATTAGAAGCGGTTGCATTCAATATTAATAGACAACAAAGCGATCTAAAGCTTTTTGAATTTGGTAAAACCTATCACAATTTCGAATCTAAAAAAGAAGAATTAAACCATCTTTCTATTTTTGTGACTGGAAATAAAACTGGAAAACAATGGAATACCAAAGACACAGAAGTTGACTATTTTTATTTAAAAGGATTGGTTTCTGCTGTATTTGATCGTTTAGGGATACAAAAAATTAAAAGTTCGCCATTAACAAACGACGTTTTTAGCGAAGGACAACTGCTGAGCGTTGGTAAACATGCCTTGGTAGAATTTGGAAGTCTAAAAATGAATACACTTAAATCTTTTGGAATTTCTCAAAGCGTTCTTTGTGCTAATTTTAATTGGGATAACCTGTTAAAAGTCATCAATCAAAATACCATTAAATTTAAAGAAATCTCAAAATACCCTGAAGTAAAACGAGACTTTTCATTGCTAATTAATGAAGATGTTACTTTTGAAAGTGTGTATAAATTAGCAAAACAAACCGAAAACAACTTCTTGAAAAACATCAACTTATTTGATGTATATACTGGCGATAAATTAGCCGAAGGCAAAAAGAGTTATGCGGTTAGTTTTACATTACAAGACAAAAACAAAACGCTGACAGATGTTCAAATAGACAAAATCATGTCAAAAATCCAAAAGCGTTTTGAATCAGAATTAGGGGCTGAACTGCGCTAACTAGCCTTCTTTAGCAGCCAAATAGCGTTCTGCATCAAGAGCAGCCATGCAACCAGTTCCTGCGGCAGTAACGGCTTGTCTGTATACATGATCCGCAGCGTCACCACTCACAAAAACGCCATCGATATTGGTTTTAGATGACCCTGCTGTATTGATAATATATCCGGTTTCATCTAACGTCAAAAAGTCCTGGAAAATATCTGTATTGGGTTTATGTCCAATGGCAACAAAAAATCCAGTCGCTGGAATGTCTACCAAGGCATTTGTTTTGTTGTTTTTGGCTCGAACGCCTGTCACAACTTGACCATCCCCAAGGACTTCATCAGTTTCTGTATTGAATAAAATTTCAATATTCTCTGTATTTTTAACTCTGCTCGCCATAATTTTTGAGGCTCTAAATTCATCTCGTCTCACCAACATGGTAACTTTCGTACAAAGTTTAGATAAGTAATGTGCTTCTTCACAAGCTGAATCACCCGCTCCGACAATGACAACTTCTTGGTTTCTATAAAAGAATCCATCACAAACAGCACAAGCAGACACACCGCCACCAAGTTTTAAATATTTTTGTTCAGAGTCCAAGCCTAGATATTTTGCAGTGGCCCCTGTAGAAATTACAATCGTTTCACAGTGAATTTCCTTAGTACCATTAATCCAAACTTTATGAATTGGCCCAGAAAAATCAACTTTCGTTACCCATCCATCTCGAACATCGGTCCCAAATCGTTCGGCTTGCGCTTGTAATTCGAGCATCATCGCTGGTCCTGTAATACCGTCAGGATATCCCGGGAAGTTTTCAACTTCATTGGTGGTTGTTAACTGCCCACCAGGTTGAGTACCTTGGTATAACACTGGAAACATATTGGCACGAGCTGCATAAATAGCAGCGGTATAGCCCGCAGGACCCGACCCAATAATTAAACATTTTACAGACTCTATAGTATCAGACATAATTTCAAATTTAGGATACAAAAATAGGCGTTTTACATAAAATTCGAGCGGGAAGTTATTAACAGTTTATTTTTAAAATTGTAGATTCAATCATCGCATTAATATTAGGATGCAATAAACAAATACCAAGAAAATAATCTTAACTTTGTTAAAATTGAAAAGCGAGAATTATGTTAATTATTGGTATTGGTGGTGGAACAGGAAGTGGAAAGACCACAGTGGTGAATCAAATTTTATCAGAATTTCCTGCTGGAGAAGTGGAAGTAATTTCACAAGACTCCTATTATATGGACACCTCTCATTTATCTTTCGAAGAGCGTTGTAAAATTAATTTTGACCATCCACAATCAATTGATTTTGAGCTTCTTGAATCCCATCTAAAATCTTTAAAAAAAGGCGATAATATTAACCAACCTGTATATTCGTTCAAAACACACAATCGTACTGGAGAAACAACGATTACAAAACCCAAAAAGGTGGTCATTGTAGAAGGTATTTTGATTTTATCTAATACCGAATTAAGATCCTTGTTTGATATAAAAATATTTGTTCATGCCGATAGTGACGAACGATTAATGCGTCGTTTAAAAAGAGATATTGCCGAACGTGGAAGAGATTTAGATGAAGTCTTAGAACGCTATCAAACAACGCTCAAACCGATGCACCAACAATTTATAGAACCCATGAAAGCTTTTGCCGATATTATAATTCCAAACAATCATTATAATACGGTGGCCGTCAACGTTGTAAAATCAATTATTAATGACCAACTCTAATGTTTAAAAAATTAAAAAGGTTTTGGAGTTTTTGGAGTTTTTTAAAACCATTAAAAAATATCTACTTTCTTATTTTGATTGTATTTCTTGTGTGGATGGTAGTATTTGATGCAAATTCTTGGTTAATCCATAAAGATCTAAATGAGGATATTGAAGATTTAGATTCTAAAATTGAATTTTACAACAATGAAATTGAAAACGATCAAGAAGAAATTAACACTCTTAACTCATCTGGTGGAATTGAAAAATATGCACGTGAGCATTATAAAATGAAAAAAGAAGATGAGGTCGTTTATATCATTGAAGACTCCGACAGTTTAAAAATTAAAACGAATGAGTAAGTCGAGTCTTTTTGAGAATTTTGAATCCCTTTCTGCTAAAGCTTGGAAACAAAAGATTCAATTTGAACTTCAAGGAAACGATTTTAATGAGCACTTGGTTTGGAATTCTATCGAAGGGATTGATGTGAAACCGTTTTACCATTCTGAATCCTATTCAAAAGCGTCTTCAATTCAACAAAATGCCTCCGATTGGAATATCGGGCATTCTATCTATGTAAACTCAATAGAAAAGAGCAACATCCACGCTATTGATCTGATTGAAAAGGGTGTAGAGAGTTTACATTTTACGCTCCCAACAGATGAAATATCGTTGGAGAATCTTCTCAACAATATTGATACAAGCAAAATTCCCATTTATTTTGAACCGTTGTTTATTTCTGAAAAACTGGTGCAAACACTTAATACGTATGCCGTAAATCATAACGCTTCATTTTATATTTTAAATGACCCTATTGGGCACTTAGCGCGCTCTGGAAACTGGCATAAAAATCTAACTTCCGATTTAGATCATTTAAAACAAATTCTAGCTACTGGACCTGACTTAAAAAGTGTTCTTTCGGTTGATTTAGGGCTCTTTCAAAACGCAGGAGGAAGTATGATTCAACAACTGGCCTATACCCTAGCCCATGCAAATGAATATCTTAATTTAGTGGATGAAAAGAGTTTGAAATCAATTGTTTTTAAAGTCTCCGTTGGTGGTAATTACTTTTTTGAAATTGCAAAACTTCAAGCAGTTCGTGTGTTATGGCACAGTCTCACTAAGGAGTATGGCGGTTCTATCGACTGCCACATCCTTACCCAACCGAGTCGTCGCAATAAAACGATTTATGATTATAATACCAACATGCTTCGAACCACTACAGAATGCATGAGCGCTATTTTGGGAAGCAGTGATACAATTATTAATATGCCTTACGATCATTTATACCACAAGGATAATGAATTTGGGGATCGATTGTCAAGAAATCAATTACTGATTCTTAAAAATGAAAGTTATTTTGATGCGGTTTCAAACCCAACAGAAGGTGCGTATTATATTGAAACCTTGACGCATCAATTGGCTCAAAAATCCTTAGAATTATTCAAAGAAGTGGAACGACAAGGCGGTTATTTAAAACTCCTCAAAGAAGGACTTATCCAGCGAAAACTTAAAGAGCACGCTCAAAAAGAACAACGGATATACGATGAGGGGCATGAAGGTCTATTGGGAACGCATTTTCAAAAAAATACCTCCGACAAAATGAAAACGGAACTTGAGTTATATCCATTCCTCAAACAACAGACTCGAAAAACTTTATTAGAACCCATCATCCCTCGTAGAATTTCTGAGGAAATTGAACAAAAACGTCTGAAAGATGAATAGAAAAAAGGTTCAACATATTGTTTTAGAAAGTATGAGCTCTAAAGTCATTTCAAAAAAACCTTTTGAAACGGCCGAAACAATCGCAATTCAACCCAGCTATTCTGAAAAAGATACCGAAACTCTAGAACACCTAAATTTTGCAGCTGGGTCGCCCCCTTTTTTAAGAGGTCCCTACAGCACGATGTATGTCCAACGCCCATGGACCATTAGACAATATGCTGGATTTTCAACAGCAGAAGATAGTAATGCTTTCTATAAAAGAAATTTAAAAGCGGGACAAAAGGGGCTTTCCGTCGCCTTTGACTTACCCACCCATCGTGGGTATGATAGTGATCACGAACGGGTCGTTGGAGATGTAGGAAAAGCAGGGGTTGCCATTGATTCTGTCGAGGATATGAAATTATTATTTGACGAAATTCCTTTGGATCAAATGAGTGTTTCCATGACCATGAATGGGGCGGTTTTGCCCATTATGGCATTTTACATCGTCGCAGCACAAGAACAAGGGGTGGAATTGCATCAATTGAGTGGCACGATTCAGAATGATATTTTGAAAGAATTTATGGTTAGAAACACCTACATATATCCACCCGAAGCGTCCATGAAAATTGTGTCAGATATCTTTGAATATACCAGTAAACACATGCCAAAATTCAATAGCATTAGTATTTCTGGATACCATATGCAAGAAGCAGGCGCAACCGCCGATATAGAACTCGCTTATACGTTAGCAAATGGACTTGAATATATAAGAAAAGGATTAGACGCAGGACTAGATATCGATACTTTTGCGCCAAGGTTATCCTTTTTCTGGGGCATCGGAATGAATCACTTTATGGAAATCGCCAAACTGCGTGCTGCACGTATGTTATGGGCTAAAATTGTACAGAAATTTAATCCAAAAAATAAAAAATCATTAGCATTAAGAACGCATTGTCAAACAAGTGGCTGGAGCTTAACAGAGCAAGATCCTTTTAATAATGTCGCTCGAACTTGTATTGAAGCGACGGCAGCCATTTTTGGAGGCACCCAAAGTTTACATACCAATGCCTTGGACGAAGCCATCGCTTTACCCACCGATTTTTCGGCAAGAATTGCAAGAAACACACAACTTTACCTTCAAAAAGAGACTAAAATCACCAAAACAGTCGATCCATGGGCTGGAAGTTTCTATGTTGAAAAACTGACCCACGAAATTGCCGAAAAAGCTTGGAGTCATATTGAAGAAGTGGAAGCTTTGGGCGGGATGACTGAAGCCATTAAATCGGGGGTTCCAAAATTACGAATTGAAGAAGCCGCTGCCCGAAAACAAGCCCGTATCGATTCTGGTCAAGACCTTATTATCGGCGTTAATAAATACAAGCTCCAAAACGAAGATGCATTGCAAATTTTGGAAGTTGATAATGAACTTGTACGCTCACAACAAATAGACCGATTATCGACCACTAAATCCAACCGTGACTCGAAAAAGGTGAAAGAAATTTTGGAAAAAATCAGCGAAGCAGCTGCGAATAGAACCGAAAATTTATTAGCTTTAGCCGTCGAAGCTGCCAAAGAACGAGCAACATTAGGTGAAATTAGCGATGCATTGGAACACGAATTTGGACGGTATAAAGCAGATATAAAAACATTTTCAGGCGTGTACGGTAAAGAAATTAAAAACGATGTATCTTTTGAAGAAGCCAAACAATTGGCCAATAAATTTGCGAAATCAGAAGGGCGTCGCCCCAGAATAATGATTGCTAAAATGGGGCAAGATGGTCATGATCGAGGTGCAAAAGTGGTAGCGACTGGCTATGCCGATTTAGGGTTTGATGTTGATATTGGACCACTTTTTCAAACCGCCGAAGAAGCTGCGAAACAAGCGGTTGAAAATGACGTTCACATCTTAGGGGTATCGTCTTTAGCAGGAGGGCACAAAACACTGGTTCCTAGAGTGATAGAAGCTCTAAAAACACATGGACGCGAAGATATTATGGTCATTGTTGGCGGTGTCATCCCAAAACAAGATTATCAATATTTATTCGATGCTGGAACCGTCGCTATTTTTGGGCCGGGCACTAAAATTAGCGATGCCGCTATAACAGTTTTGGATATCTTAATAAATTAATTACCTTAGACAATTCTTAACCGAATCTACTGATAAGTAAGTTGCAAATGAAAGCCCAAATCTCATATGCCACTATCAAAAATTATTGCAGTCGCTAACCAAAAAGGTAGCGTTAGTACAACTTCAACCGCTCTAAATGTATCTGGTGCCCTTGGCATTTTGGATCGAAAAGTTTTGCTTGTTGATGCCGATCCACAAAGGAATGCTACGGCTGGTTTGGGTATTTTAACCAAAAACCTTCGGTTTTCAGTTGAAAACCTATTCAAAAGGGACGTTGATACTCAGCAATGTATTTTAGAAACTCACAGTCCAAATTTAAAAATAATACCAGGCTCTACTAAACTTGCTGAACTTGAGATCAATATTGAAAACACCAATATAAATCGATTAAAAGAGGCCCTTTCTAAAGTGCAAAATGAATATGATTATATTATTATTGATTGTCCGCCATCTTTGGGGTTTCTGACTTTAAATTCATTTGTTGCCTCCGATTCCATAATAATCCCTGTTCAATGTGAGTTTGTCGAATTGGACGGATTAAGTAAATTACTCTCTACGATTCAACATATTAGAAAAACAAGCAATTTAAACTTGGATATTGAAGGGGTATTGTTAACGATGAACGATAAACAGTCGGGTCATACCAATCCCATTTACAGTGAGTTAATTAGATATTTTGATGACCTAATATTTAAAACAATTCTCAAAAAAAATATAAGTATACACAAAGCATCCCATTTTAATGTAAATGGGGTCGATTATAAAGCCAGCCGTGAGGTCTCCATAAACTATATGAATTTATCTAGAGAAATCATACGGAATCAAAATCTTGAGAAATTAAAAAAATCAAAAAAACAAACACAAATAATCAACGACACGAACGAACATACGTCGTTTTATCAAACTATTAAAAAACTAAATCAACAAGACTTAAAACCATTTTCATTTAAAGATAAGAGTTTTAATAAACTTCATGGCTGTACAAAAAAAGAAATCACATCTATTTTAGGCATTATCTATGATGAACTAGAGGACGCTCGCGTCTATCGTATTTCAGATAAAATAGGGCTGTTCAAAAAAAATTATCTTTATTTATTTTTTGATGAAAACAAAGTAAAATACATTCAATTAAGACGCTTCAAATTCAGTTGAAAATTTGATTAAATTCTTAAACAATTTGGTTTTAATTACTCGTAAATAATTGTATTTTTACAATAAAATTAAATCAATAATGGGAAAACTCATTGCTATTGCAAATCAAAAAGGAGGCGTTGGAAAAACCACAACCACGGTGAATCTAGCTGCCTGCTTAGGGGTTTTAGATAAAAAAGTCTTGTTAATTGATGCAGATCCACAGGCAAATGCCTCCTCGGGTCTTGGAATTGATGTGGAATCTGTAGAGCTAGGCACGTATCAACTTTTAGAACATAATTGTACAGCTAAAGAAGCGATTCAAAAAACATCTGCCACAAACGTTGATATTATTCCTGCACATATTGATTTGGTTGCCATAGAAATCGAATTGGTTAATATGGAACAACGAGAATACATGCTCAAACAAGCCATTGAATCTGTTAAATCAAATTACGATTACATTCTTATTGATTGCGCACCATCACTCGGGCTTTTAACGCTAAATGCACTAACTGCTGCCGATTCGGTCCTCATACCCATTCAATGTGAGTACTTTGCACTAGAAGGCTTAGGTAAGTTATTAAATACGATTAAAAGTGTTCAAAAAATTCACAATCAAGACTTAGACATTGAAGGTTTGTTACTCACCATGTATGATTCAAGATTGCGATTGTCTAATCAAGTTGTTGAAGAAGTTCAAAATCACTTTTCAAACATGGTTTTTAAAACCATTATACAACGTAATGTCAGACTGAGTGAAGCGCCAAGTTATGGTGAGAGTATAATTTATTATGACGTAAATAGTAAAGGTGCTACAAATTACTTAAGTTTGGCTAAAGAAATCATCAGTAAACAGTAATATAATGGCCAAAGCTATTAAAAAACAAGCCTTAGGACGCGGATTATCTGCTCTTTTACAGGACTCAAAAGATACTAAAACTTCAATTGACACGGCAAAAACAAGCCCTCAAATTGGAACTATTATTGAATTAGAATTAACTCTAATAGAAATCAATCCGTTTCAGCCTAGAACCCAATTTAAGGAAGAGGCCATCCGTGAATTAGCGTCTTCAATTCAAGAATTAGGCGTCATACAACCCATCACTGTTCGAAAAACAGCCCCTCATTCCTTTCAATTAGTTTCTGGAGAACGCCGTTTTAGAGCCTCTACTTTGTTAGGTCTAAAAACAATTCCAGCATACATTAGATCTGCGAATGATCAAGAAGCCCTAGAGATGGCATTGGTTGAAAACATCCAACGTGAAGATTTAGATCCTATCGAAATTGCGCTCAGTTACCAACGATTAATAGATGACATTCAATTGACGCAAGAACAAATGAGTGTACGCGTTGGAAAAAAACGATCTACCATTGCGAATTATCTCCGCTTATTAAAATTAGATCCTTTAATTCAGACTGGAATGCGTGATGGATTTATTAGTATGGGACACGGAAGAGCAATCGTTAATATTGGATCTCTATCTGATCAAATTGACATCTATAAAGAAATTTTATCAAATAAGTTATCCGTTCGAGCTACAGAAATACTCGTCAAAAACTATCACAGTCCAAAATCAGTAAAAGCGACTAAACAAACTGAACTTCCTGAATTTATTCAAAAAGGAGTTCAAGAAATAGCGTCTTACTTTGGTCATAAAATTGACATTAAAATGGAGAAAAATGGTGGTGGAAAAATTCAAATTCCATTTCATTCTAAAGAAGATTATGATCGCATCTTAAAATTATTTAAAAGTGATAAATAGGCAATGGTTCGTTATATTTTTCTGTGTTTGCTGGTGGATTAATTTTGCTCAAGATCTCGAAGCACCACAAATTGAAGAGGATGCTCAAAGTGTTTTAAGTTTTGAAACTAATACCCCCATTGTTATAGACGCTTTAGCGCCGTCAAGAGCTGCTTTTTATTCTGCAATTCTACCAGGATTAGGCCAAGCATATAACAAGAAATATTGGAAAATTCCGATTGTTTTGGGAGCCCTTGGAACCGGAATCTATTTTTACAACTCAAACAACAAACTCTATAAACGCTACAGATCGGCATATAAAAGACGGCTGGCTGGGTTTACGGATGATGAATATTATGGTCCAACTGAAGTTCCAATAGTTTCGGATGATGGACTCATTAGAGCTCAACAATCGCTAAGACGAAATAGTGAATTATCCCTTTTAATTACGATAGGTCTCTATGCCTTAAATATTATTGATGCCAACGTGGATGCTCATTTATTACAATGGAATGTTGATAAAAATTTAGCCATCAGACCTCATTATGACTTTGAATCGCCGGACGCATCATCACAAATGGGTCTCACCTTAAACTTTAATTTTTAAAATGAAAATAGCACTTTTAGGATATGGAAAAATGGGAAGAGTGATCGAGAAAATTGCGATCAGTCGTGGACATGAAGTGACTTTGAAAATTGATAAAGACAACGCTCCTTACGACATCAAAATGGTGGATGTAGCGATTAATTTCAGCACCCCCGATTCTGCGGTCAGTGCAATTAGTAGTGCGCTATCAAATGGAATTCCAGTAATTTCGGGAACCACAGGCTGGTTATCTGAAATGGACGTTATAAAAAACCTTTGTGACACCAAAAAAGGGGCCTTTATTTATGCTTCCAATTTTAGTTTGGGAGTGAATATATTCTTTGAACTCAACAAACATTTAGCCAAGATGATGAAAAATCTGACGGACTATGATGTAAATCTTGAAGAAATTCATCATACTCAAAAACAAGATGCACCCTCTGGAACAGCGATTACACTGGCAGAAGGTGTATTGGAAAATAGCGAATATGATAACTGGGAGTTAACCCCTCTAAATGATGACAAGAAATTAGCCATCACTGCTAAACGTATCGACGATGTGCCAGGAACACATACTGTAAATTACGATTCTACAGTCGATAGCATTTCATTAACACATACCGCTCATAACAGGGAAGGTTTTGGACTTGGCGCCGTTGTTGCCGCCGAATGGATTGTTGGGAAAACGGGTGTTTTTACAATGAATGACGTGTTAAACATTGGTTAAACTACTATAAATAAATAGTACTAACTTATAAATTTAGACATTTAAATAACTTATTTCAATTATGACATTATCTCAATGGTTTATTTTTTTCTTAGTCGTGCAATTAGTTCACGGATTAGGAACTTGGAAATTATACATAAAAGCAGGTCGAAGCGCATGGGAAGCATTCATACCCATTTATAATGGCATTGTATTGATGAAAATAATTAACCGTCCACCTTGGTGGGTTGCCTTGTTATTTTTACCGGTGATCAGTTTAATCATGCTAATTATTATATGGGTCGAAACCGCTCGTAGTTTTGGAAAAAACAAATTTTCTGATACTGTATTAGCAATTTTCTCATTAGGGTTTTATAATTACTACTTAAATTATTTAGCAGATGTCAGTCACATTCCAAACAGAAGCTTACAACCCAAATCAGGTTCAGGAGAATGGACGAGTTCTATTTTATTTGCAATAGTTGCTGCGACTATCGTTCATACCTACTTTCTTCAGCCTTATGTGATTCCATCATCATCGCTTGAAAAATCGTTGTTAGTGGGTGATTTTTTGATTGTTAGTAAAATGCATTACGGTCCTAGGGTCCCAATGACTACGGTTGGACTTCCAATGGTCCATGATACGATTCCGATAATAAATAAAAAATCGTATTTATTTGACGATCAAATTGAGGCACAAAACACGTCTTTGAAAAGTAAATTCCAACTCCCCTATTTACGAATACCAGGGTGGGAAACCATTAAACGTAATGAAATCGTTGTTTTCAATCAGCCCGCAGATACACTTTTGGATATGAACGATTTTAATCCAGATAGAAATTACTATAAACCTATTGATAAAAAAACCAACCTAGTAAAACGTTGTGTGGCGATTGCTGGAGACACGCTAGAAATAAGAGATGGGTATGTATATATCAACGGAATTCAAAACACTTTACCCTATCGTGCAAAGCTTCAATTTAGCTATGAAGTGACCTTAAAACCCGGAAAAACGTTTGAACGAAGTATTATAGAGCAATTAAAAACGCGCTATGATATTACCGATGGCATTTATGCAATGGGGAATAAAATCATCATTCCTGCTGCGTCCGATGAGGCCGTCAAAGTGTTTAAAAACCACCCGAGTGTGGCGACAATAGATCGTTTCATAGAACCAAAAGGACAACGAGATCCATTAGAATTTCCACATGATCCCAGTTATGATTGGAACCGAGACTTTTTTGGGCCTTTATACATACCGGAAAAAGGTAGAAAAATGGCGCTTGATCTAAAAAACCTGCCCGTTTATAAACGTCTCATTACTGAATACGAAGGAAACAGACTGTATACAAAAGGAAATCAAATTTTTATAAACGGTCAACTCTCTGACTCATATACTTTCAAACAAAATTACTATTGGATGATGGGTGACAACAGGCACAATTCTATTGATGCTCGGAGATGGGGATTTGTCCCTTTTAATCATGTGGTAGGAAAGCCCGTTTTTATATGGATGAGTTGGAACACCAATGGCAAAGGATTCAATAAAATACGGTGGGATCGTGTCTTTACAACCGTTCATCCAGATGGAGAACGCACCTCTTACTTCATTCCTTTCTTAGTTTTATTAGCCGTATGGATTGGGTATACTAAATGGCGCAAAAGAAAAAATACGACCGTCTAATACTTTGGTATGACACTTCTTTACCCTACATTTTTTCCAAACATCGCCAGCTATATGATGATGGTACAGTCCACTAATTTAGTATTTGAAGTTCAAGACTCGTACCAAAAACAAACCTATAGAAATCGCTGCTATATTTATGGCGCAAATGGAAAGTTAGGACTAAATATTCCTGTTCATTATTCCCAAAAAAACAGACAAAACACTGATGAAATTAGGATAGATAATTCCTCTAACTGGCAGTCTATTCACTGGAAATCTATAGAAAGTGCTTATAAAACCTCGCCATTTTTTGAATTTTATGAAGATGAATTTACGGCGCTATTTAATACCCCTAAAGAATTTCTAACGGCTTTTAATTTTGAATGTATTGAAGTGATCAACCGCTGTTTGAATTTAGAACTTATTGTCTCGAAATCCGATCAATTTTCAAAATCAACCTCCGATTCAGATTATCGATTTTTAGTCAATGCACGTAAAGAATCCATCATTAACAATCCGAGCTACATTCAAGTTTTTCAAGAAAAACATGGGTTCATCAACAACTTGAGCATCTTAGATTTATTATTTAACGAAGGCCCTAATGCTTTGACATATTTAAAACAAAATCCTATAACATTTTAGATGATGACACAAGGACTTGTGCATTACGGGATTCATTTTTTAGGGCCGTTAGTGTTGGCTTTAATTGTCTACAAAAAACGATGGCAGAAAACGTATGTCATTTTATTGAGTACTTTTATCATTGATCTCGACCATTTACTAGCTACGCCAATTTTTGATCCCAGTCGCTGTAGTATCGATTTCCACCCACTTCACTCCTACTTAGCAATTGGTTGCTATGTGTGTTTACTCATTCCTTCCAAAACTCGATTGGTCGGTTTTGGTCTTTGTATTCATATCTTTGCCGATTTTTGCGATTGTTTATTTATCTAAAGAAAACTGCGATAGAATCGGAAAGTGATCTGAATAAGGTACGGAATAGTTCTGAAATGATTCTACTGAAAAGTGATCATCTGCTAAAATAAAATCGATTCGTACTGGAAAATATCTAAAATTAAAGGTCCGTCCAAACCCACGTCCAGAGCTGTCAAAAGCATCCAGTAAGTCGCCTTTCAAAATACGATACACATACGAATAAGCCGTATTATTAAAATCTCCGCACATCACTACTTTGTGAGGTGACTGGGAGACGTGATCAGCAACAATCTCAGCTTGTGATTGTTGGGCGTTAAAAGTGGTGCTTAGACGCTTTAAAAGCCTATTGGATTGTTCTTTGTCAAGCGATTCTACATTGGGATTAATTCCAGACGATTGAAGGTGCACATTATACACACGAATGGTATCGGATTTTATAAGAACGTCCGCATAAATGGCACTATTTGCAGAATTAGAAAAATTAATAAATCCTGAATTCAGAATTTTATATGTTGACAAAATTACGAGTTCTGATTTATGGTTTGAAGTGTTTGTTTGGTGTGTATAAGGATATGCTGTAAAATTCAACCCAGTACTTGAATCATATTCTTGAAAGCACAAAATACTTGGAGCTTCTTCAGCAATAAAATCTTGAATTTTTGAAGGAATTGAATCTTCTTTAATCCAATCATATAAATTAAACAAGCGAACATTGTAACTCATAAGTGTAAAAGCATCCTCTGAATTGGAGGATTCCTGAGACGTGAATTTATAAAAGGACGTCACATAATTATACCCTACAGCAAGAACTAACAGAGAAATAATTACTTGTTTTTTAAGTTTGAGTAGCCAATAGATGACAAAAAAAATGTTTAAAATGATGAATAATGGGACCGATAAACTGACCATCGAAATTAGTGGAAACGATTTGGGTGGTACATAATAAGTTACGTAAGATAATAGCGACAACAGTGCCACCACTGAATTTATCAGAAATACAACTTTATCTATTATATTTAAATTTTTCAAACGTCTCTATTTACCAGCTCTAAACAAAAAATCTTTCTCTGCTTGCGTTAAACTATCATAACCACTTTTACTTATTTTATCTAAAATAAGGTCTATTTGTTTTTGATGCGTAAAACGTTCAAACTCTTCCTTCTTTTTTCCTGCAAAAGAATTTTTTTTCTTCTTTTTATGAACGGTCTTAAGATTGGATTTTGAAGCTGAAAAATAGGCAATAATCCGATCGATAAATTGTCCCATATCAACTCCATTCTGAAATTGTTTTGCATACACATACCCTAAGATATATCCTCCAATATGAGCCACTGTTCCACCAGAATTTTGAGAAAACAACCCTGGAATATCAAATACAACCAAAGCGATTCCGATGTACTTTAATGGAAATTGAAAGGTGAAAAATCGAACTTCCTTGTTGGGTAAATAGGCGCATAAGAAAATAATAACCGCACGGACCCCAGCAGAAGCACCTACTAAAGGCCCAACCGTATTTAAAAGCCCCGAAGGGAATAAAGTATAGACCACTACAAAAGCACCCCCCCCTGCTAAGATTCCTAATAAATATACTTTAAGTGATACACCATCTTTGAATAAATTAGAAAATGATCGACCAAAAAAATAAAGGACAATCATATTAAAAAACAAATGACTAAAACTATGATGCGAAAAACCATACGTTAGAAGTGTCCAAGGTTTTGAAAGAACGTCTGAAAACGACTTTGAGAGCGAGAGCCATTGCAAACTGGCATCCGTTCCTTGAAGTCTCATGCTTATGAAGCTGATTAAAAAAATAACGAAATTAGCGACAATAATTTTTTCAAATATATTGAGGTTTGATAATTTTTCTCTGATATCTTGATTAAGGCTTTTCATTAATTCCAACGGTATTTATCAAATTGATTTTTTTTCCAAAAATACATTAATAGGAAGCCGGTGACTGCGCCTCCAATATGGGCAATATAGGCGGTATTACTCGGACTAAAAATGGACATCCCTGTAAAGGCAGAAAACAAATCGAGTGCTATAATTCCAGGGATAAAATATTTTGCTTTAATCGGAATTGGTAAAAACAACATCATTAACTCTGCATTTGGATTGAGCATACCAAACGCTACCAAAACCCCCATAATGGCACCCGAAGCACCAACCATAGATCCATTACTATTCACATTCAGATCGAATAACATTCGAAATGATTCTTGATTGAGTTGACTCAAATTGTGGCCATAGGTTAACAACACAGGTTCTATTTTAGAAGCTAAAATTTCGCCTTGAAACATCCGATCACTAAGAATATTTAAACTCGATACTTCCTTTATAAAATCAAACGAAAATCCTAGCGCTTTTAAATCACTTATCAGCGGATACACCTGAACGTAATACACCAAAAACGTCAAAGCCACAGCCCCTAAACCCGAACTCAGATAAAAAATCAAAAACTTACGTTGTCCAAACACACGTTCAACGGCAGTACCAAACATAAATAAAGCAAACATATTAAACAATAAATGCTGAAAACCTCCATGCATAAACATGTGAGTAAAAACCTGCCAAGGCATGAAATTCGCACTCAACGGGTAGTACAGGGCCAATAAACCATAGAAAAAATCCTTATTCCCCAACAAATAGGTGCCTAAGAAAACGATGATATTAATGATTAGAAGATGCTTTACTGTAGGGGTTAATTGACGCATATTAATTAAATTTTTTATCTAAATCTTCGACTTTTAAAGTGGTAAAGATGGTTTTATTTGAAGGTGAAACTGAAGGTTCTTTACAAGAAAATAAAGTATTCACTATAAATTCCTGTTCTTCGCTTTCTAATTTTTTTCCATTTTTAATCGCTAAACTTTTGGCTAAGGATTTAGACAATAAGTCACTAAGACTAAAGTTTACATCTGGAACTTCATGCTCGATATCGTGAATGAGTTGTTCGAATACACTTTGAACTTCCGATTCTTTGACTCCAACGGGCAGTCCCGTTAACTCAACTCTTTCGATCGTAAAGTTAGAAAACACAAAGCCCGTTGTTTCTAAAGCCTGTTGAAGGTCTTTTAATATGGTGTGATCGGAATTCGAAAACTTAAGTTGTAAGGGAAATAATAACTGTTGACTGACCGCTTCATTTACGGTTGTCTTTCTTAGGAAATCTTCATATAAAATTCGTTCATGAGCTCTGTTTTGATCGATGACCAACATCCCAGATTTGATCGTATTAATAATGTATTTATTGTGTAGCTGGAATGTTTTTTGAACCTTTCGATCTGTTGAATCATCAAAAATAGACGAGGCCATTTCATCCGATTCATAATTGACTTGACTAAAACTATCTGTATTTGATTTAGATTCCAAACCAACGTATAATCCTTCCCAAGCCTGTGTTGCTGGTTTCGAATAGGACGAAGTGTTTGAGCCAGACTTAGAAAATGGATTAAACTCTCGGTCCACTTCCACTTTTGGTACGGGGGTTTGCGTGCCTTGAAAGCCGTAAGGGGTATCTAAATTTTTATCACGTTCAAAATCAAGCACCGGCGCAATACTAAATTGTCCTAAACTATGCTTAACCGCTGCACGTAAAATGGCATAGATGGTTTGTTCATCATCAAATTTAATTTCGGTCTTGGTTGGATGAATGTTGATATCGATACTTTTTGGATCAACCTCTAAGTTTAAAAAATAGCAGGGATGTTTTCCAGAGTGAAGTAAGCCCTCAAAAGCCGCTGAAATGGCATGATTTAGATACGGACTCTTAATAAAACGATTGTTGACAAAAAAGAATTGTTCGCCTCGAGACTTTTTAGAATATTCTGGTTTTCCAACAAATCCAGAGACGGTTAAAACCTCCGTCGTTTCTTCTACTGGGACTAATTTTTCATTCATTTTCCCACCAAATGCACTTACAATACGTTGTCTAAAGTTTCCTTTTAACAGATTAAATAAATCACTTCCATTGTGGTACAAGGAAAAGTTGGTTGCGGGATGTGCCAATACGACTCTATGGAATTCATCGATGATATGACGGAATTCGACCGTATCAGATTTTAAAAAATTGCGTCGTGCTGGGATGTTAAAAAACAAATTCTTAACAGCAATTGAAGATCCGTTTGGCGTTACAATTACATCTTGAGAGGTGAAAACACTCCCCTCGACCGTTAAAAGCGTCCCTAATTCGTCAGAAGCTTGTTTTGTTTTTAACTCCACATGTGCAATCGCAGCGATACTAGCCAGCGCTTCCCCTCTAAAGCCTTTGGTGTGTAAGTTGAATAGATCGTCTGCAACTCTAATTTTAGAAGTCGCATGTCGCTCAAAACTCAATCGTGCGTCGGTCACACTCATGCCTTTTCCATCATCAATGACTTGAATTAGTGTCTTACCAGCATTTTTCACTAATAGTTTGACCGTCGTTGCGCCCGCATCAATTGCATTTTCTAGAAGTTCTTTGACTACAGAAGCAGGACGTTGTACAACTTCACCAGCAGCAATTTGATTTGCCACATGATCGGGTAATAATTGAATTATATCAGCCATGTATTAGAAAAATATACTTAAATCAAAATCTATAATCCATAGGAAAACAAATATCAATATTAAAATTATAATAGAAACCCTTCTGTTGGCAGAAATGTTGGGGTTGGTTTTTAAATCATCAACTGCATTGGTGATTTTACCTTTCAGATTTGTTTTTTGAATGGTCACACGTTGATCATCAAACTTGTGTTTTATTTCAAACGGGCTTTGTTCGCCTTTGTAAAAGCGAGGTGTATAATTATATTTTTTATTTTGTTTTGTTTTAAATATACCCATTAGATAACATTATAAAGCATTCAATATGTAGAATCCCATCAACAAAAGGATCAGTGTAATTAAAAGCCAAGTTAATGAAAAACCCCGTGATTTTCTAGTGGATTTCAGAAGAAAACGATCCTTTTTTGAAGCATTATTAGAATCTGAAATATCCTTTTCAGAGACTCTTATCGTAAATTTTCTGGGTTTTCTAGGAAACACAATTTTGTGATTTGAAACTATTCAAAAATACTTAAATCTAGAGTGTCAAAAACGAATCAAATTAAAAATTATCAACAGATGTTGAATTTATAAGGTATGACTTAAATGCGCCATCTTAATCGCTGTAATAGCGGCTTCAACGCCCTTATTGCCGTGCTTCCCACCCGAACGATC
This sequence comes from Formosa sp. Hel1_33_131, assembly GCA_949499105.1. Taxonomy (GTDB): domain Bacteria; phylum Bacteroidota; class Bacteroidia; order Flavobacteriales; family Flavobacteriaceae; genus Hel1-33-131. The sequence continues at coordinate 27,805 of CATEFX010000015.1, forward strand.
TATGGATTGCTGTAGGTTGTTATCTGTTAAGACACAAAAAATTACCGGCACATCATGAAGGATATTTAAATCTTTGATGCCTTGAGTGACGCCATCACATACAAAATCAAAGTGTTGCGTTTCACCTTTAATAACACTTCCAATCGCAATCACAGCATCGAGATGTTGTTGTTGCAATTTTTTTGCGCCAAAAATGAGCTCAAAACTACCAGGGACCTGAACGATTTTAATATTTGAATCCTCTACACCACACTCTAATAAAGTCTTCGTAGCGCCATTTAGCAAGCCCTCTGTAATCGACGGGTTCCATTCTGAAACAACAATCCCAAACCGAAATTTTGTCGCGTCTGGGAGTGTCGTTGAATCGTAATTAGATAAATGCGTGTTTTCGGTGGCCATACATACTTAGTTAATTGCTGCCTCTGCCTTGCCTATAAAAACTTCAATATCTTTAGCTTCAGAACTGTCAGAAAACTCCGATTTAATTTGATTAAAAAAGCCTAAAGCTTGGGTGTTTTTTTCTAATTTCAAACCAATGACTCCTGCTTTGTAAAGATACATCGGAGTGGTATAGTTGTTTGATTTAAGTTGTGCAGCTTGTACATAGTAATCGTAAGCATCCTCTAACTGCTCTAACTGAACAAAAGCATCTCCAATACCACCTTTTGCAATGGGGCCAAGGACATCGTCATCAGATGAAAAGGCATTTAAATAGGTTACTGCATTCGGATAATCTTTCATGTTTAAAAAAGCCATCCCTGCATAGTAGTTTGCTAAATTTCCAGCATCTGTTCCGGCATACACCTCAGTAATATCAATAAAACCGTATTTCCCATCTGATCCATTTAAGGACAGGGTGAATAACGAATCTTTAGAAGCTCCATTAACCGCTTGATCGAAATATTGTTGGGATTGAAATAAATCATTTGTCGCTTGACTTTCTTTAGGCTCCTGAACATATTTGCTATATCCTAGATATCCTAAAACCAACACTGCTGCGAGTCCTACAATGATAAAAATATATTTTTGATTTTTTATAACCCACTCTTCTGTTCGAGATGCCGATTCATCTAAGGTGTTAAAAACCTCTGCGGTTGTGGAACCATCTTCTATTGACGTCTCTAATTCTGCCTTCGTTGACGGTTTTCCGCCTCGTTTCTTATATGTTGCCATAGTCTTATTATTGTTGAGGCTCAAAAATATAATTTTTATTCGTAAAAAAAAGGCAAATTATTTGTTATTTTTCAATAATTTGCAGCATCTTTTTTAAGGCCACTTCAAGAAGATAAATAAAAAATTAAGACCAATTTTTCATGATTTTAAAATCATTAAATTTATTAAACTATAAAAATTTCGATGCTTATTCGGTAGAATTTGATGCGAAGATCAATTGTTTTGTGGGTGCTAATGGCGTGGGTAAAACAAATATATTAGACGCTATCTACCATCTATCCTTTGGGAAAAGTTACTTTAACCCGATTGCGTCTCAAAACATCAGACATGAGGAAGATTTTTTTGTCGTAGATGGGTTGTATGAAAAAAATGAACGCGAAGAAAAAGTGATTGTTTCGCTCAAAAGAGGGCAAAAAAAAATCATCAAGCGTAACGGAAAAGCATACGACCGATTTAGTGATCATATTGGATTTTTACCGTTAGTGATTATCTCACCAACCGATCGTGATTTGATTATTGAAGGCAGTGATACACGTCGGAAATTTATGGATGGGGTCATTTCTCAAAGTGATAAAAGCTACCTAGAAGCGCTTTTAAACTATTCTAAAATTCTCGTACAGCGAAATGCCTTACTAAAGTATTTTTCATTAAATAATAACTTTAATAAAGACACATTAGAGGTTTACAATGAGCAACTTAGCGATTACGGAAACCATATTCATGAGAAACGAAACTTATTTTTAGAGGCCTTTACACCGATCTTTAAAAGTCGTTATAAAGCCATTAGTAATAACAATGAAGATGTTGACCTTATATATAATAGCCAGTTGAATGAATCGACCTTAATAGACTTGTTCGCTACGAGCCTTAATAAGGATCGAATGCTTCAATATACAAGTGTTGGAATTCATAAAGACGATTTAGATTTTTCAATCAAAGGCTATCCAGTTAAGAAATTTGGAAGTCAAGGACAGCAGAAATCGTTTTTAATCGCCCTAAAACTGGCGCAGTTTGATTTCATCAAAGCACAAAGTGGGGTCACCCCTCTGCTCCTACTCGATGATGTATTTGACAAACTCGATGAACAACGCGTAGCTCAAATTATCAAATTGGTTAATGACGAAAATTTTGGGCAGTTATTTATTTCAGATACGCATGCCGATCGTACCGAGAAGGCCATTAAAAGCGTCCATCAATCTTATCAAATATTCAAACTGTGAAACAACTTCTAGCACTCCTCTTAATCATTTCACTAAACAGCTGCAAGTCAGATGTTACAACCTACATTCCATTTATCGAAGGCTATTGGGAAATTGTTAGTGTGACTAAAGATCAGAAAAAAGTAAAAGAATTTAAAATTAGTGGATCAGTAGATTACTTTAAAGTGAATGAAGATTTGTCTGGGTATCGAAAAAAAGTAACCCCACGATTTGATGGTGCTTTTGAGATGTCTCAACACCAATCTGAATTCACCCTCTCCGTGGATGAGAGTCAATTATGGATTCAATATGACAATAATGCCGTTTTCTTTCGTGAAGAAATTATTCGGGCCAATGAATCTAGTTTAATTATCAGTAATAACGATGGGTTTATTTATACTTACAAACCTTATGAACCTTTAATTTTTGACTAATGAGTAAACGCCAAAACGATCCGTTCAAAATGGATGATTTGATGAAATCATTTATGAAAGAAAATAAGCTCGAAAAAGGGCTCGACAAAGTCAATGTTGAAGCTGCTTGGCGAGATTTGATGGGTACAGGCGTGAATAATTATACCAATAGTGTTAAGCTTCATAAGGACACCCTCTACGTCGAGTTGAGTTCCTCTGTATTACGGGAAGAGCTCAGTTATGGAAAAGATAAAATTATTGGTATGCTTAACGAAGCGCTTGGGAAAAACCTCATCACAAAAATAATTTTAAGATAATTACTAGCACAAAAAAAAGCCACAATTGAGTTTGCAGCTTTTAAATCGTTATTTAGATTGAATTCTCTTAGAACATCTCTCTTTCTGAAAAATGGAACGCTCCTTCAATAGCGGCATTTTCATCACTATCACTCCCATGTACTGCATTTTCACTGATAGAATCTGCAAACATATTTCGGATGGTTCCTTCAGCAGCTTCGGCTGGATTTGTCGCTCCAATTAAGGTTCTAAAATCTTCTACTGCATTTTCTTTTTCAAGAATCGCTGCTACGATAGGTCCACGGGTCATATAGGTGACCAATTCACCAAAAAATGGACGCTCATTATGAACTGCATAAAACGCTTCAGCATCTGCATTGGTAAGTTGTGTTAATTTCAAAGCTACGATTCTAAACCCTGAAGCTGTGATTTTTTCTAATATTGCACCAATATTTCCTTTTTCAACAGAATCTGGCTTAAGCATTGTAAACGTTTTGTTAGTAGACATAATGTGTGTATAATTTTTGTGCAAAAATAAGGTTTTTCTATAGATAATCAACTTTCCAACTATTTTAAAAAATTGTATCTTCGCTAGCTATGAATACTGCAGAAATTTTAGACTTAAAAAAAATACTATCCACTCCAAAGAAAGTGGTCATTGTTCCTCATAAAAACCCCGATGGTGACGCCATGGGATCTACTTTAGGACTCTATCATTACCTTGAAAAACTTGGGCATTCAGCAACCGTTATTGCTCCTAATGACTATCCAGAATTCCTTAAATGGATTCCTGGAACAGAATCGGTTGTTATTCACGAAAAAGAATTAGCCGTTGCAGATGCACTGATTTCAGATGCTGATCTAATTTTTACCTTAGATTTTAATGCGCTACATCGCTGTGGTGCGATGGGAATTCCCATCGAAAATTCTAAAGCAATTAAGGTAATGATTGATCATCACCAACAACCTGATGCGTATGCCGCATTTATGTATTCGGATGTGACCATGTGTTCTACCTGTCAGATGGTGTATCATTTTATTGAAAAAATGGGGGATTTAGATTTAATCGACACTGCCATCGGTGAGGCTCTATACACAGGCATTATGACTGATACAGCCTCGTTCCGATTTCCACTAACGACAAGTACCACTCACCGAGTCATTGCACATTTAATTGATGTTGGCGTCGAGAAATCTAAAATTCATAACGCAGTTTATGACACCAATAGTTTTGGGCGCTTACAACTCCTGGGCTGTGCCTTGAATAATTTACGATTTTTAGAAGTCTTTAAAACGGCCTATATCAGTTTATCTAATAAAGAGTTGGATGCACATGGATTTGAAAAAGGAGATACCGAAGGATTGGTCAATTATGGACTTTCGTTAAAAGGGGCAAAATTTGCAGTCATATTTATTGAGCATAAAGAAGAAAGTATCATCAAAATTTCATTTCGATCCAAAGGTGATTTTGACGTAAATGCGTTTGCTCGCACTCATTTTCATGGGGGTGGACATAAAAATGCGTCTGGTGGTCGAAGCAACCTTAACCTTGAAGACACTATTGCAAATTTTATTAGTATATTAGAGGACTATAAATTGGAACTTAATTCATGAAACAGCCCCTGTTTTTTTTATTAATACTTCTGGCCTTTAGCAGCTGTAAACCCTCTGAGGCGAGACGTCCAGTTTCGAGCAATTCAGGCTCATTTATTGATGCCTCCATTAAACGCAACAAACAATTAAATGAATCCGAGTATGCACGTATCGCGTCTTATATAGCGGCTTCTAAAACAGACTTCACCCCTTCTGAATACGGATTCTGGTATCGTTATAACACCAAACTTGATCAAGACGCACAAACGCCTAAATTTGGGAACAAGGTTACGTATACTTACAACGTTCGAACCTTAGAAGGCCGCGTTATTTACACAGAAGAAGACTTAAAGACACAAACTTATTATATCGATCAGCAAGAATTATTCACAGGCCTTAGAAAAGGTTTAAAATTAATGAAAGAAAGTGAATCGGTTACTTTCATTTTCCCCTCACAACAAGCCTATGGCTATTATGGAGATAATAATCAAATTGGAAGCAATCTCCCACTGATATGTGAAGTCTCTTTACTAAAAATAACTACGAATTAGCCCGATTAACTATTAAAAACCCAATAAAATCCAAAAAATGAAATTTACGAAACTATTTATCACATTATTTACAACAGCACTCTTGTTGAGTTCTACCGCTTGTCAACAAAAATATCCAGATTTGGGTGAGGGAATCTTTGCCGAATTTGTAACTTCAAAAGACACGGTCATTATTCAGTTATTTTATGACAAAGTTCCTTTAACCGTTTCCAATTTTGTTGGATTAGCAGAAGGCTCACACCCAATGTTAGCCGATTCATTAAAAGGAATCCCTTTTTATAACGGAACCATTTTTCACAGAATTATCGACAAATTCATGATTCAAGGTGGGGACCCAACCGGAACAGGGATGGGGAGTCCTGGATTTAAGTTTGGAGATGAATTTGATAGCCGTCTAAAACATGATAAAGCCGGAATTTTATCAATGGCCAACTCTGGTCCGGCAACCAATGGCAGTCAATTTTTTATTACAGATGCACCAACGCCGCATCTTGATAACAAACATGCTGTATTTGGAGCCGTTGTCAAAGGTCTTGAAGTTGTCGAAGCTATTTCTAGTGTGGAAGTAACGTCTGGATCTAATAAACCTGTAGAAGATGTCAAAATATTGGAACTAAACATCATTCGTCAAGGATTAAGTGCCAAGCGATTTGATGCGGCCGATATATGGAACACTGAGCTTCCTTTGTTAGAAGAAAAAAAGGTGAAAAAAAATAATGAAGCAAAATTAAAAGCTGCACAAGCTAAAAAAATAGCAGAGGAAAAAACAGCGATTGCCGCCAAAAAAATGATTCCTGTTCTTGAAAATTACAAGAGCATGGCAACGGCCCTTCCTTCAGGATTATTGGTCCATAATATTGTTAAAGGCAACGGCCCAAAACCAAGTAAAGGCACCACTGTAAAGCTCAATTATGAAGGTTATTTTACAGATGGAAAATTATTTGGAACTAACATTAAAAGCGTCGATGAAAAATGTGGAACCTATGATGCACGAAAAGAGCAACAAGGAGCTTATAACCCAATGCCAATGCCGCTTAATCCAGACGCACAAATGATCCCAGGATTTAAAGAAGGGGTCTTTAATATGTCCTTAGGTGACAAAACATTCTTCTATCTCCCTTCTTATTTAGGGTATGGAGAAAAAGGACGTGGACCAATTAGACCGAACACCGATTTAATATTTATTATTGAAATGCTTGGCGTTTCAGAATAACACTCAACGAATATACTTATAAAAAAAGCAGCCAATTGGCTGCTTTTTTTATAGGGTAAAATGAACGTTTATGCTTTAGGGATGTTTTTTAAAATTTCTAAAACAAAGCCCCAGAATTTTTGAACCGATGAAATTTGTGCACGTTCATCAGGAGAGTGCGCCCCTCTAATATTAGGTCCAAAACTAATCATTTCCATAGTGGGGTAATTCGTTCCTAAAAGACCACATTCTAATCCCGCATGACAGGCTGCTACATGTGGTTTTTCGTTATATAATTTTTCGTATAAAGATCTCAATACTTTCAAAATAGACGAATCCATGTCGGGTTCCCAACCAGGATAATCGCCAGATAGCTCCACATCACACCCTGTTAATTCAAACGTTGCACGCAGCATCATGGCTAAATCCATTTTAGAGGACTCGACCGAAGACCGTATGAGACAGCCTATCTTTACACGTCCGTTTTTAATAATCACGCGTGCAATATTGTTAGAGGTTTCTACCAGTTCTGGAATGTCTGCATTCATTCGGTACACCCCATTGTGGGCGGCATAAAGTGCACGCGTTAAACCTTCTTGAACGCCCAAATCCATCATCATTTTGGGGGTTTCTACTTTATTAAAAACAACCGTCAAATCAGGTTCTAATGTTTTAAGTTCTGATTTAATTAATTCAACTAGCGACCCCATCTCAAATTCAAAAGCAGTTTCGTGCACCCGATCAATGGCAACAATCGCTTTACTTTCTCTTGGAATGGCGTTTCGTAAACTTCCACCATCAATTTCAGAGATTCGTAAGCCAAAGTTTTCAAACCCATCAAAAAGTAAACGGTTCATAATTTTATTAGCGTTTCCAAATCCTTTATGAATATCCATCCCTGAATGCCCGCCTTGTAGCCCTTTGACTTCAATGGAATATCCCATTTTAATTTCTGGAGTTTCTTCTTCATTGTAAGTGCCCACGGCAGTCACATCGATACCTCCGGCACAACCAACGCCAATTTCATCATCATCTTCAGTATCTAGGTTTAAAAGAATCGCTCCTTTTAACAACCCACCTTTTAGTCCCATAGCACCGGTCATTCCAGTTTCTTCATCGATTGTAAACAAAGCTTCAATGGCAGGATGTGGAATATCGGTACTCTCTAAAATAGCCATAATAGTTGCAACGCCTAAACCGTTATCGGCGCCTAAAGTGGTGCCGTTTGCTTTAACCCAATCCCCATCGACAATCATCTCAATACCTTGAGTTAAAAAATCAAAATTAGTATCACTATTTTTTTGATGCACCATATCTAAATGCGATTGCATCACAATGGCTTTTCGATCTTCCATGCCCACAGTGGCTGGTTTTTTGATGATGACATTTCCTACCGTATCTTCAACTGTTTCTAGGTTTAGATTTTTCCCAAAATCTTTCATAAATGCAATCACGCGTTCCTCTTTTTTAGAGGGACGGGGGACCGCATTTAAATCTGCAAATTTATTCCAAATCGCTTTTGGCTCTAACTGACGTATATCTTGACTCATAATAGATGTGTTTTTTTGTTGCACAAAGGTACGGATTCCTTCCCGATCATAAATTAAAATTATTACTTTTGGATGGTGTCTAAAAAACTGAAAATCATACTTGCTTTGAGCTTACTGCCTCAATACTTTTTTATAAAAGTAGTCAAACAGCAGCCTGAATTTATGGAGACCTATTACAGCACAAGGCTTTTTCCGATGATTTCAAAACTATTAAACACCGCTTTTAAATGGATTCCCTTTTCTGTGGGTGATGTAGTGTATGCGATTGTGATTGTCTATATCATCCGTTGGGTAGTGCTTAACCGAAAACGTCTCAGAACACAACCTAAAGTATGGAGCTTGGATGTTTTAGCCTTTGCCTCCGTACTCTATTTTATGTTTCATTTGTGTTGGGGCTTCAATTATTATCGAGTGCCCTTACATACGACCCTCAACTTAAATCCAAATTATACCACGACTCAATTAAAAACCGTGACCCATCAACTGGTTATAAAAACGAATGCTCTGCATCTAACGATTACTCAAGATTCTCTGTTAAAAACAACAATTCCATATCCTTTTTCTAAACTGACTGAAATCAGTCATGCAGGCTATTCTGAATTAGAAAAAGTGTATCCAAATTTTAAACACGACGGACAAAACAGTAAAAAGTCACTATTTAGCACGCCTTTAACCTATATGGGGTTTAGTGGCTACGTGAATCCATTAACACTAGAAGCTCAAATTAATGCTGTGATGCCCCTTAATTCTATGCCGACGACCATTGCGCACGAACAAGCACATCAGTTGGGCTATGCGGCGGAAAATGAAGCTAATTTTATTGGATTTTTGACGTGTATCCACAATAAAGACTCCTATTTCAACTATGCAGGTTATAAATTTGCATTGCGCTATTGTTTAAGAGAATTATATCTAAGAGAACCCGATACCTACGACTCTGTTTTATGCACCATCAATCCTGGTGTTTTAGAAGATTACCGAGAAGCGTTTGAATTCTGGAATTCTTACAACAATCCGTTGGAACCTATTTTTAAAGGGTTTTATAGTTATTTCTTAAAAGCAAACAACCAAGACAAAGGCATTGAAAGCTATAGTTATGTGGTGGCACTTTTGGTGGATTATTTGCAGGGTTAACAGTTGTAAAAGAATAAGCTCATCAAGTGTCATTGTTGATATTATAGTCAAAACCAAAACTTATAAATCAAGTTTATTTTTGGATCCTCGTGATTTATATATATATTTATATTGGATTAAGACCCCAAGTCTAAATCTTCACAACCAATGGATCCAATAGTTAGATATTATTTTACTGTAAGTCGTCTATTGGAAACATTCCGAAATACGATCTTTTGAACCGTTTTATGGTTCAAAGTGTTGAAATAGCGTTTAAAAAAATATAAACTAAATTAATAATTGAGTTGTAATACATTTTAAAAACAATACTATGAACATAAAATATATTTTAGGATCAATTTTGACATTTCCTCTTTTACCATTAATGTATTTTCAAGGTAAAAAAATAAAGGCAAAAGTCCCTAGATTACCAGAAGCAAAAGGATTAGAGGGATTATCTGCTGTCTCCTCTAAAAAAACACTCCAAATGATAACCATTGGAGAAAGTACGATTGCAGGTGTAGGTGTCCGTACACATCAAGAAGGTTTTACAGGAACTTTAGCAAATGAATTGGCAAGAGTGTTAAAAACTAATATCGATTGGAAAGTTTATGCAAAAAGTGGATATACCGCAAAAAGAGTAAAGGAAAAAATCATTAACCTCATCACAGAAAAATCTATTGATTTCATTGTAATTGGTCTTGGTGGAAATGATGCTTTTGAATTAAACACTCCTAAAAAATGGAATAAAGACGTTCGTGAACTTATTAAGAGCATTAGATTGAAGTTTACCGGAGTCCCTATTATTTTTATAAATATGCCTCCAATTAAAGAATTTCCAGCATTTACGACGTTAATAAAATTTACAATTGGAAACCTAGTTAATCTTCTTGGAAAAGAGTTAGAAAAAATAGTGAAAGATTTTGAGCAAGTATACTATTACACACGCGAGATTAAATCATTAGACTATATTAAAAGGTTTAATCTTAAAATAAAGCCAGTTGATTTTTATTGCGATGGAGTTCATCCATCAATAACGATATACCAACTTTGGGCGAAAGATGTTTCAAGTTTCATGACTCAATCGAACGAAATAAAAAATGCCTTACAACAAAAACTATAAGTAATAAAGACCTTCAAAACGCTAATGCTAAACGTTAGATTAAATGACCTCATAATAAGAACATATACATTACGAAAAACAACATACAAATAGATAAAAACAAATAATTGAGTTGACAATGGAGTTTAACAAATCAGAATTGAATAAAGTAATTCGCGGAGCAAAGAAAGCAAGCTATAATAAAAATGAGATTTACTCAATTTTAGATTCAACAGAAATTTGCAACATCGCTTTCAACTTAAATGGTAAAGCTTGCGTACAACCAATAAATTATGGCAGAAATGGTGATTCATTGTACATACATGGTTCTACAAAAAACAGAATGACAAATGCCCTAATTGAGTCTGGAGAAGTCTCATTAAGTGTCATGATTTTAGATTCAATGAAACTTACCAGGTCTGCATTTCACCATTCTGTTAATTATCGTTCTGTAGTCATATTTGGAACAGTGAGAGAATTAACTTCAGAAAAAGAGAAACTTATAGGGTTAAAAAGTATCATCAATCACTTTGTCCCAAATAGATGGGAATTCTGTAGAAAACCTAATGAAAAAGAGATAAAGGCAACAAAAGTGATTGAGATTAAAATTGAAACGGCTTCAGCAAAAATTGCAAACACCCCTTTTAAGGATAATAAATCGGACTATAATTTAGATTTTTGGGCAGGAGAAATTCCTGTCAAAACCATCTATGAATATCCGATTCCTGACAAAGATTTGAACCAGAATATTGAAATTCCTAAACATGTTATAGATTTTTATACCAAAAAGAAAGATGGGGTCTAATATATTCAATCCCACTCCACAAACATTTACTCTGAGTGGAATAATGGTTTCAGTTACCAAAGACCCAAGATGCAAATGTCGCATGGATCCTTTTGTGTGACAAAATACAAGGAAACGAGGTCGTGTAGTCAATCAGAACAAATCCTCTGACTTAGCATGCCCTAACCTACCCTACAATTCCCGCTCTATTTTAAAAAACTTACAAATAATACTATGCATGCATAACTTTTTTGTATTTTACTATGCGTGCATACTATATTTTCTTATATTTGAGACAAGATATTAGAAAAACTATGAAAGAAAAGACAATAGACTATGTTCTGAGAACGACTTGGTTAGCCGTTCAAAGGATGTATAATGAGGAAGCATCCGATTATGGAATCACAATGGCAACAGGGTTTACCCTCCTAAGTGTGGATCCACAAAATGGGACACCGTCAACCTCATTAGGTCCAAAAATGGGCATGGAAGCGACCAGTCTATCAAGAATTTTAAAAACCTTGGAAAGCATGCGTTTAATAGAGCGGTTACCCAATCCCAATGATGGTCGTGGGGTGCTTATCCACTTAACGGATTCGGGGCTCAAAAACAGAGAAGAAGTCAAACAAAATGTATTAAAGTTTAACAATGTCATCAAAAATGAAATTTCGGAAGAAAAGCTCGACCACTTTTATGAAGTATCCGAATGTATCATGAATCTGATCTCAAATAAAAAAATATTCTAAAAACCCTATTTATACTTAGATGAAAACACGAAGAATTAAAAAAATTGCGATTATTGGTTCTGGGATCATGGGCAGCGGAATTGCTTGTCATTTTGCCAATATTGGAGTCGATGTATTACTTTTAGACATTGTCCCCAGAGAACTCAACGATAAAGAAAAATCGAAAGGACTCACTTTAGAGGACAAAATTGTTCGAAATCGATTGGTTAATGAAGCGCTTGCAGCTTCTTTAAAATCGAAGCCCTCCCCTATTTACCATCAAAAATTTGCACAGCGAATCACCACGGGTAACTTGGAAGATGACATTGCAAAAGTAGCCGATGTCGATTGGATTATGGAAGTGGTTGTAGAACGGTTGGACATTAAAAAAATGGTGTTCGAAAACTTAGAAAAACACCGAACACCTGGGACTTTAATCACGTCCAATACTTCTGGAATTCCTATAAAATTCATGAGTGAAGGTCGCAGTGAAGATTTTCAGAAACATTTTTGTGGGACCCACTTTTTTAATCCTGCACGTTATCTAAAATTATTTGAGATTATTCCAGGCCCCAAAACGGCTCCTGAAGTTCTCGATTTTTTAGCAGGTTATGGTGAACAGTTTTTAGGAAAAACATCTGTCATCGCAAAAGATACGCCGGCATTTATTGGAAATAGAGTTGGTATTTTTAGCATACAAAGTTTATTTCACGCGGTCAAAGAGTTAGATCTAACGATTGAAGAAGTGGATAAATTATCGGGGCCAGTCATTGGTCGCCCTAAATCGGCCACCTTTAGAACGGTCGATGTTGTGGGCTTAGATACTTTGGTGCATGTGGCAAACGGCATTCGAGAAAATTGCCCGAAAGATGAACGTTTAGAGTTGTTTGAATTACCAGATTTCGTCAATACAATGATGGAAAATAAATGGCTAGGAAGTAAAACAGGTCAAGGGTTTTATAAAAAAAAGGTGTCAGCAGATGGTAAAAAAGAAATTTTAAGTTTAGACTTAAATACCTTGGAATACCGTTCTGCTAAGCGGGCAAAATTTGCCACATTAGAACTCACAAAAACGATTGATAAAGTCGTTGACCGATTTAAAATCTTAGTTTCAGGAAAAGACAAAGCAGGTGATTTTTACCGTAAAAGTTTTACCGCCCTATTTGCATATGTTTCGAATCGTATTCCAGAAATAACCGATGAACTTTATAAAATTGATGATGCCATGAAAGCAGGATTTGGTTGGGAGCACGGCCCTTTCCAAATTTGGGATGCGATTGGTGTTGAAAAAGGAATTGAACTTATGAAAGCGGAAGGTTTAGAAGCCGCCGATTGGGTCCATGAGATGTTAACTTCAGGAAGTTCTTCATTTTATAGTGTAAAAAATGGCGCGTCCTATGCCTATGATATTCCAGGAAAAATACAAGAAAAAATTCCGGGTCAAGATAGTTTCATCATCTTAGATAACATTCGAAAATCAAACGAAGTATTTAAAAATTCGGGAGTGGTTGTTGAAGATTTAGGCGACGGCATCCTCAACTTAGAATTTCAATCTAAGATGAACACCATTGGTGGCGATGTATTAGCAGGTTTAAATAAAGCCATTGATTTGGCTGAAAAAGATTTTGCAGGACTGGTCGTTGGTAACCAAGGGGCGAATTTTTCGGTGGGTGCCAATATTGGAATGATTTTTATGATGGCTGCAGAGCAAGAATATGAAGCGCTTAATATGGCGATCAAATACTTTCAAGATTCAATGATGCGCATGCGATATTCATCAATTCCTACCATTTCGGCACCGCATGGCATGGCCTTAGGCGGTGGATGTGAATTGTCCTTACATGCTGATAAAGTTGTTGCAGCTGCAGAAACTTATATGGGACTTGTAGAGTTTGGTGTTGGTGTGATCCCTGGTGGTGGTGGGTCAAAAGAAATGGCCTTAAGAGCACAAGATAAATTCCAAAAAGGCGATGTTCAATTAAATGTATTACAAGAACATTTCTTAACCATTGGGATGGCGAAAGTATCGACATCTGCTTATGAAGCATTTGATTTAAACCTTTTACAAAAAGGAAAAGATGTGGTGGTGGTAAATAAAGACCGACAAATTGCCGTTGCAAAACAACACGCAAAACTAATGGCGGACTCTGGATATACCCAACCTATAAAAAGAACCGACGTTAAAGTATTGGGTAAACAAGCCTTGGGAATGTTTTTAGTAGGTACCGATTCGATGCAAGATAGTAACTACATTTCGGCACATGATATGAAAATCGCTAATAAACTAGCCTATGTAATGGCGGGAGGCGATTTGTCTGAACCTACACTTGTATCAGAACAATATTTATTGGATTTAGAACGTGAAGCGTTTTTGAGTTTATGTACCGAACGTAAAACCTTAGAACGGATTCAACATATGTTAAAAACAGGGAAACCGCTAAGAAACTAGTTGGTGGAAATATATGAAGTGTGAAGTATGAAGTATGAAGTATGAAGTATGAAGTA
>CATEFX010000016.1 GCA_949499105.1 Formosa sp. Hel1_33_131
GGCAGGCATCAAATCCGATTAATGATGGGGGCTTTGATTAAATTAGGCCGCGGGGAAATAGATATGGATTATATAAAAAACAGCTTAAAACCCGAAAGTGAATACGTCATGGATTATATAGCGCCAGCATCTGGATTGATTTTACATAAAATTGAATTTGAAAATTAAGAGTTTTCTAAGCAGGAAAAACATAAACAAATCAAAATATGATTGAAAAATTGAATTGGGTTTTTAAAAATTCACATCTGCTTGTTTCATTACTGATTGTAGTGCCAACAGCTATCATTTACGGCTCGCCATTAATGCTCCAAAAACAATTGGATATTCAAGTGAATACAACTGACCTTTCAAATATGTTAAAAGCTCAAATGTGTTTATACATTGGGATTTCAATGGTTTGGGTTTTGGGAATTTGGAAAACGAACTATTGGAAAATCGCAACAGAACTGAATATATTATTTATGTTAACTCTTGCCACAGGACGTGGATTCAGTATGGTAGTAGATGGTTTCCCTACAAAGGGATTTGTTTTTGGTATAATTGCGGAGTGTCTTCTCGGTTTTTATTCGATTTACCAACTTAAAAAATATAAAACATGATCTCTAAAGACATCTTTAGTTTCCTAAAGGCCTTAAAGGGCCATAATAACCGTGAGTGGTTCAAGGAGCATATAACCACTTTTAGAACCGCTGAAAGTGACGTAAAGCTTTTTTACAGTCAGTTGTATGACCAACTTAATCAAGTAGATTCTATAGATAATTTTAAAGTGTTTAGAATTTATAGAGATGTGCGGTTTTCTAAAAACAAAACCCCATACAAAACGCATTTTAGCGGCAGCTTCCATCGGACCAAACCGGAATTAAGAGGAGGGTATTATTTACATCTAGCCCCTAACAACGAAAGTTTTATTGCAACAGGATTTTGGAACCCTAACAAGGAAGACCTTATGCGACTTCGAAAAGAATTTGAAACCGATGCCGAGGATCTCAGAGCTATCATTACGGAGCCCCGCTTTAAAGCCGTTTGGGGACCTCTTGAAGGAGATGAACTACAATCTGCCCCACGAGGCTTTGATAAGCTAGACCCTAATATTGATTTGATTCGTAAAAAGCAGTTTATATTTAGTAAAAAATATACGGACAAAGAGGTTTTTTCGGACCAATTCACTCAAGACGTGATTGATAGCTTTAAGGCTATACGACCTTATTTTGACTATATGAGTTCTGTATTGACTACCAATTTAAATGGGGAGTCTATTTTATAGGGGCGCTTTGAGACAGTAACTGCACATGACTGATCAATCGTTCTTTAACAATACCTGTCATGCGCTTATTTAAAGCAGAAGCATTTACAAGGTATTCCGAATACTCCTCAACTGAAAATAAGCCAATAATCATGTCCCTAAAACTACTTCTAAGTTTACTGTCTTTAGTGATAGCAGATTCAATATAAAGTATTTTTTTTTCTGTAGATAAGTCAAAAAATACATTTTTATACTTCCTACAAAATTGTAGAAATACGGCAATTAAGAGGTCATTTTGAAACTTAATAATAGGACGTAATACCGTATTTTGAAAGTATTCTTCTGATGACATCTCAGACTTAATCGTCTTTGTTAAAACATCTGGACGCAGGGACTTTAGGAACGACTCTCTAGAACTCATTGATTATTTATTTGTAGGTCTTAGGATGGAAGGTTCTGAAATTACCAAATCAAAATTAGCTACTGAAGCAATCATGTGATCAAAAATATCAGCAATAATATATTCGTAATTTTGCCAGCGTTTATCACTACTAAAAGCATAAATTTCAATGGGCAGTCCATAAGCCGTTGGCTGTAGTTGTCTCACCATGACCATTAAGTCTTTATTAATAGCTGAGTGCCCTTCAATATAGGTTTCCATATATTTTCTAAACAAGCCAATATTCGTAAGATTTCTGCCGTTGATTAAAAGTGTCTTATCAATAGAATTGGTTTGATTGTAGGAATTTATGGCCTCAGAGCGCTGAATTACATATTCAGAAATCAATTGTATTTTAGACAGCTTAAGAATTTCATCTTGATTCAAGTTTTTAACGCTTTCCATTCGAATGTTTAAAGCACGCTTGATTCGTCGACCTTTAGACTCGTCCATGCCTCTCCAGTTTTTAAAGGAATCGGAGATCAGGGCGTAGGTAGGAATGGTTGTGATTGTATTGTCGAAGTTTTGAACTTTTACAGTCGCTAGATTTATTTCTATCACATCGCCATCGGCACCAAATTTATCAAA
>CATEFX010000017.1 GCA_949499105.1 Formosa sp. Hel1_33_131
CACTTTTTAGTCGCCACTACTCATACACCAAACGATACTGCACAATTCACCTAAAGGTGAACCCAAATGGCTACTTGCTTCGCACTCCCGCCCTTTGGGATTGTGCAATATCGCCGCGTTCTTCCAAATTGCGGTGGGCGTAGGAATTAAGAGAATAACTAAAAATCACCTTGAGGTGGTATCGAACAAAATAGTGCATATCATGTCGTTATACCGCATTTTGATAACGTTCTTTTTGTCTTTTTAATGAATCGCATAAAAATGCATCCATTAAAAACCCAGAACGTCACTGCGTATAGCGCGGCGTTGTGCATAATGCAGAAAATCGTGTAAACCATTGAAATTAGTACTAAAAAAGCCAGCGCGCAAACAGCACATTTATTTTTTTGCCAACGCGAAAAGCCAACGCGAAAAAAAATAAAAGAGCAGTTTCTTGCCAGCGCTAAATCCGTTCTTGACAATCAGAATAAAAACTTTGCAACACCATTGCATCAATAATTTTTTATCTTTGTGCCAATGAAATTTATTACTATCATATTATCATTAATAATACTTGTTTTGTCAATCAAACCTTGTTCTGACGGAAATAATGCTGAAGACCTGCACAAAGACGAAATAAGCGCTGAACACAATCATCAAAATGATAGTGACGATACTTGTCCTATAACTTGTATTTGTAATTGTTGCGGAATCGCAATTACATATCAACCAATTCAAACTTTTGAATTAGGAATTAACAACCCAATTTCTACAGAAATAATATCTGTTTATCAATCAATCTACAGATTTGATTATCATTCCAATATCTGGCAACCGCCTCAATTAATTAGCTGAAAATATCGACTATAAGTCAAAATTTTAAAGTTAATTAATATTTACATTTTCAATGAATAAATACATATTGAGCGCAATGCTCACAATTATAATGTGCTTTTCTGCTAAAGCACAAACATCTGATATACAAATAAAAGTAATTTCAGAATCCGAAAACGAGCCATTATTTGGTGCAACAGTCTATCTCGAAAAGTTAGGAAAAAGAGCAGTAACCGATTTTGACGGAATCGCAACTTTTAACGAAATTCCGAATGGCGAACATATTATCATAGTTTCTTTTTTAGGCTTTGAAACTCTAAAAACAACAATTCAAATCCCAAGTAATTCAGACTTGATTTTCAAATTAAAAAGTGGAGGAAACGAATTGGACGAAGTTGTATTACAATCTTCAAGAAGTACAAGAACCGTAAAGAAAATCCCAACAAGGATTGAGTTTATTGGTGCAGAGGAATTAGGCGAAAAAGCCATAATGAATCCAACAAATATTTCGATGGTGCTTCGTGAAAGTACAGGAATACAAATGCAACAAACATCTTTAAGTAGTGGAAGTACAAACATTAGAATTCAAGGTCTTGATGGTCGTTACACACAACTTTTGAGGGATGGATTTCCACTTTATGGAGGCTTTTCAAGTGGTTTGAGTATTTTACAAATTCCACCTTTAGACTTGCAACAATTTGAAATTATTAAAGGAAGTTCATCTACACTTTATGGTGGTGGCGCAATTGCAGGTTTAATAAATATGGTATCAAAAACACCTGACGAAGAACCTGCTTTAGATATTATGCTTACGCAAACACAAGCGTTGGGAAGTACTGCAAATGTATTTTACAGTAAACGGTATGAAAAATTTGGTGTTTCGCTTTACGGTTCAGGTCACTATCAAAAAGCTTATGACCCAGAAGATGATGGTTTTAGTAATTTACCAAAAACTAAATCTATTTCATTTAATCCAAAATTCTTTTATTATCCATCTGACAAAACTACGTTTTGGTTTGGTCTAAACGGAACTTATGACGATAGAATTGGTGGAGACATTACTAAAATAGAAAGTGGCGAAAATGGAATTCATCAATATACAGAGGAAAACATTTCAAAAAGATTGAGTAGTCAAGC
>CATEFX010000018.1 GCA_949499105.1 Formosa sp. Hel1_33_131
AAAACCAAATTTCCACTTTTAAAATAATAAAAAAATAACATGAAAAAAATTACATTAATAGCACTTATGCTGTTCACAGCATTGGGTTACGCACAAGTAGGTATCAACACAAATAACCCTGATGCCTCTTCGGCATTAGAGATTGAATCCACTACAGGTGGAATTTTAATACCAAGACTCACAGAGACGCAGCGTGATGCGATATCTGCACCTGCTACAGGTTTAATGATTTATCAAACAAACGGTACATCAGGTTTTTATTTTTATGATGGAAATATTTGGACAAAAGTTGATGGAGTCGCTGGTCCACAAGGAACTAATGGAAATGATGGTGCTGATGGTTCTGATGGTGTTGACGGAGCACAGGGTATTCAAGGAGAAACTGGTGCTACTGGCCCAACAGGTGCCGCTGGTATAAACGGAACAAATGGTAGTGACGGTCAAGACGGAGCACAGGGTATTGCTGGAACAGATGGAACTAACGGTACTGATGGAACAAACGGTACTAATGGAGTAGACGGTAATGACGGAGCACAGGGTATTCAAGGAGAAACTGGTGCTACTGGCCCAATAGGTGCCGCTGGTATAAACGGAACAAATGGTAGTGACGGTCAAGACGGAGCACAGGGTATTGCTGGAACTGACGGAACTGACGGAACTGATGGAGTAGATGGAACTAACGGAGTAGATGGTCTTCCTGGAACTAATGGTACTGATGGAGCTGATGGAGCTGATGGTATTGGAATTGCACAAACGATCACTCGATCAGAAGATATTATAACCCTAAGTGATGGTGGTGGAACTGTAAATGTTAATGATACTGATAGCGACCTAACGAACGAATTGCAAAACGTAGAGCAAGTATTAGTTGTTGGTAATGACGCAAATGGCAATGACATTGTAAACATAGGAAAGATTGGAATAGGAATAGAAACACCACACGACTCAGCGGCATTAGACATTACTTCTACCACAGGGGGGTTATTAATTCCACGTATGACAGAAACCCAGCGTGATGCGATTAGTCCAGCTGCCACTGGATTAATGATATACCAAACAGATGGTGCAACAGGCTTTTACTTTTACAATGGTAGTAGTTGGGAGGGGTATTATTCGAAAGTTGAGATAGATGCACTTATAGATAACTTGCAATCTATAACTGAGGCAAGAGTAGGCGATATTAGGGCGGGCGGAGTTGTGTTTTGGGTAGACCCTTCTGATAATCGTCACGGTTTGGTATGTGCGTTTTCAGATTATTCAACTTATGTAGAATGGGGTTGTTCTGGTACAGATTTATCAAGTGTTTCAAATGTCCCTTATAATGGAGGTAATCCTGTGGGCTCTGGTGCTGAAATAGGAGATGGTGTTAGTAATACGAATGCTATACTTCAAGATTGCTCTACGGCTCCCGCTGCATTAGCGGCAAGGTCTTATGGTCCAGACTGGTTTTTACCAAGTGCAAAGGAGCTAAACCAAATCTATATTAATAAAACAAGTTTAGAGGGGGTCTCTGGGTTTACTGGATTTAGTGATTACTACTGGAGTTCTACGGAGTTCGGTAACAGTGGCGCGTGGGAGCAGAGTTTCTACGATGGTGGTCAGGACGGCAGCAGTAAGCTCAACGCAGACGGTGTGCGTGCTGTTCGGGCTTTTTAGTTATTTAATTATTTATCAATTTAATATATTACAAGCCCTTGCATTTAGCAGGGGTTTTTATGTTTGGCATATCTTCCTCCTTCAATTCTGCTATTTCTAAACCTCTTAAATAGGTCAGAGATACATTTATAGACGAATGTCCCATCGCTTTCTGTAGCTTGGTTATTGAGCCTGTACGTATATTATTCCAATACAACCACGTATTTTTTTAATTGATTGTCATATAAAAGTCATTATATTTGTGCGATAAACCAATTTAATGATGAAAAAATTACTTTTAATTCTTATCCTTCCTTTCCTTAGTAATGGACAATCTTTAGAGCGCGGAAGCCTTTCGAACCGTTCAGAACGCCCTAGAACAGCAACCAATTTTAGCGATCATAATTCAAGGGATCAAGGACGTTTGTCAGCCATAGCCACGCCCGTTGCAGAGTTGCGATTCGATCGACTCGTTGATATAAGCCATGATGAATATGAATTAAGCGAAAAAAATGATTACACACTCAATGAGAATGGGAATTTAATATCTCATGTAAACTATACGTGGGCTTCAACGATTAATTCTTTTATGTCTGATCAAAAAACGGCTACTTTTGAGCCTTATGAAAAAGTTTTATTGGCGTATAATGAGGATGAAACCCTGGATATACTGTCGTTTTTCAACTGGGATATATTTGCTAATGATTTTGTGCTAAATGCACAAAAAGAGTATTCATACGATGAAAATGGAAATATGATTGCTTCTTTTTTAAACACCTGGGATTTAGATAATGAAGTTTTTGTGTCTTTTTCAAAAGAGTTGATAACAAACGACGACAGTGGAAATATAACGATTTCTGAAAACTACAACTGGAGTACAGCAAACAACATTTATACACGCTTCTCTAAAGATGAATACACATACGATGTAAATGGGAATCAGATAGTTTATTTATATTCCACCTGGAATATAGAGAGTGGCGAATTTGAGCCTGTTTCTAAAGAGGCGTACACATCCGATGAAAATGGGAATCTGACGGTCTCTAAACACTACCGCTGGGATGCAGCAGCTGGCAATTTTACTCTCAACTTTAAAAATGAATACACATACGATGAAAATGGGAATCTGACGCTTTATTTATACTCTTACGTAGATACAGCGAGTAGCAATTTTGTGGAATCACATAAAGAAGAGTCCACACACGATGAAAATGGGAATCTAACACTTTTAATAATATATAATAGCGATGCAACAAGTGGAGCTTTGGTAACTACTTCAAAAAAGGAATACACATTTGATACGAATGGGCATATAGAGTCTTATCTCTATTCCAATTATGACACAGGCTTAGCTGATTTTGTACCCGCTTTTAAAATGGGCTATGAAACCGATGTAGATACCGATTCTAGCCTAAAGAGAATGGGAACAATTTCTAAATATAACACGATCTCTGAGCAATGGGACGCGTTTGAGGGCGAAGCACTTCAATCATTTCTTTACTACACTAAATTATCTTCATTATCAACAGCGGGTATTGAGCAGGCGCATTTCTCAGTATATCCAAACCCCGCAAAAGAGTCTTTATTTATCAATAGCACAACGATTGAAAGGGCCACCATTTATACTATTCTTGGAAAAAAAGTACTTGAAATTAGGGGTCAAAATAAGCTAGACATCTCGCCGCTTTCAAAGGGTGTCTACTTTATTAACGTTTCAGATGGCAAAAAAGCATCCACTAAAAAATTCATAAAAAACTAACGCCTTAAAAGCATGCTGAATCCTTTCTAAGGAGTTCGTTCTTTTTATAAACTCAAAAAACCCTTCTTAACTGAGGGGTTTTTTATTGAAGCAACGTCCCTAAAACACTAAAAGCTAAAAGAAATAGGCCCCTTTTTGTTTTGAGTCGGTTTCTCAGTACGTTTGGCTCCAAAGCTACTGAACTATTTTTTTGTATGTTTGTTTTATAAACCAATTTAATGATGAAAAAATTACTTTTATTTTTCAGTATTTCTGTTTTCTTTATAGGCCGCAGTACTGCACAAGAGTTAACTAAAGAGCGGTCTAAGGAGTCGTTTATAGAATGGAATTTTGGGATTGCTTTTTTAGAAGATGAAGATTTTGTCTTTCCTGGAACATCCGTTCTCTGGGGTAAAACGTACATAAATGAAAATGACCTAATTTTTGAATATGAAGTTGGTTTTGCACTTCCAACTCTTGTAACAGGTAAAATTGGAATCGGCAAAAAATTTAATAACACAAAAGTTGTGGTCGGAATAAGACCCTTCCCATTTAACATCTATGGGCAATCTAGTTTTGCCAAAGGGGAAAAAGGCTATTGGATCACTTCCCTTGAATATAATCCGAGGAATCCAACCAATAGAGTTTCAAAAGGAATTTTAAATTTTGGATATCGATGGAATTTAGACAGCAAAGACAAAAAATAAAAGCGGAGCTATTTATTTAACGTTGAAGCAGTCAGAATGCTCTAATCCACTAGTGCTCCCTAAGCCACGTCTGTAAATTGAACGTGCTGTTTACATAATTACCCCATCGCTTACTGAAACTTTCTAGAGAGGCTTTAGGTGTACTGTTCTAACACAAATACGCATTTTTTAAATTGATTGTGATATAAAAGTCATTATATTTGTGGGATAAACCAATTTAATGATGAAAAAATTACTTTTAATACTTATACTTCCTTTGCTTAGTAATGGACAATCTTTTGAGCACGGAAGTTTTGCAAACCGTTCAGAACGTCACACAAATACTGATTTTAGAAAATTCCAAACCAATTTTAGCCATGATAGTTCAAGGGATCAAGCACATTTGTCAGCCATAGCTACACCTGTTGTAGGGTTGCGGTTGGACCGTTTAGTTGAGGTGAATTTTTCTGGAGATCAATTATCTTACAAAAGAGATTTGACATATGATGTGAATGGCAATGAGGTGCTTAAGACAATTTACCAGTGGGACACAGCGAGTGACTCTTTTGTGCCTAGTCAAAAATTGGAAAGCATTTTCAATGAGAACGGAGACCCGACGCTCTATACATATTACAATTGGGATACAGATACTAACGGATATGTGAATTATATAAAAATAACTTTCACATACGTTGAGAATGGGAGGACAATTTTAGCTCAAATATGGGATGCAAATGCTAACAGTTATGTGAATAATAACAAAGATGTCGTCACAGAGGACGGTTATGTGGAGACTACTATAACTCAAAGCTGGAATACAGACACTGAAGTTTATGTGGATTCTTATAAAAAAGTAATAACATACGATGAGAACAATAGGATACTAGACACAGACTTTTACAGTTGGGATTCAGAGACTGTATCTTTTTTGCCTTATAGTAGAAATGTATACACATACGATGAGAATGAGATGACTTATTTAACTCAAACATTGAATGCAGACACTGGCGATTATATCAATATTTCTCAAGAGAACACAACATACGATCTGAATGGAAATATAACGCTTATTGAAACCACGGCGTTTGATAACGATGGCGTTATAGCTTATTATAACCAAAGTGGATATGCTTACGATGAGAATGGACATATGGCCTATTCTTTATTTCCGAACTATGATTCAGAATCAAGTAGTTTTATACCCAGTTTTAAAACGGAATATTCAACAGTTCTCGACAGCGATACAAAGCTAAATAGAATGGGAATAAGTTACGAATATAACAACACGATCTCTGGACTATGGGATCCGTTTGAGGGCGAAGCAGTTCAATCCTTTTTTTACTACACCAAACTGGACCCTCTGTCAGCGGAGGATCTGGTAGATCAGCATTTCTCGGTATATCCAAACCCAGCAAAAGACTTTTTGTTTATCGATAGTACATCGATTGAAAGGGCCACCATTTATACTATTCTTGGAAAAGAAGTACTTGATGTTAGGGGTCAAAATAAGCTAGACATCGCGCCGCTTTCAAAAGGTGTTTACTTTATTAACGTTTCAGATGGCAAAAAAGCATCCACAAAAAAATTCATAAAAAACTAACGTCACAAAAATATACTGAATCCTTTTTTAGGAGTCCGTTTTTTTTATAAACTAAAAACCCATCTTAACTGAAGGGTTTTTTTGTATTATAAACGTCTTAAGGTTGGCGTACCCATTCTTCAATGGTCTTAAAAACACCGCAAAGGCGTTCCGATTTTTTGGTTAATGAGTATTCTACTTTTGGAGGGATTTCTGGGTATTGCTTTCTATTTATAAGCGAATCTTTTTCTAAACTCTTTAATTGGTCTGTCAATACTTTTCTTGAAATAGTTGGGATCGCGGCGGCGAGTTGACCAAATCGAATTACCCCTCTTGTTCTAATAATATTGATAATTATAAGCTTCCATTTTCCTCCTAACATTTCTGTAAAAGAAGTGACTGGGCATATATCGTTCGTTACTTTCATAAGACTGTTTTAGTTACCATAAAGTACCTAGAATATTATAGTTACTTAAAGGTAACAAGTTACTTTATGTTTCCAAATGTATTACTATTGCAGGAACAAAAAAAATAATAGCTATGAAAACAAAAAATTTAGTATCCATTTTATTAATTGCAGTCACAACAACTGCTTTTTCACAGATCAAATTTGATTTAAACAAGAGCAACATCAAATGGACTGGGGAAAAAATCACAAAGCAAGCCCACTCAGGTTCTTTAGCGTTTAATTCGGCAACAGTCTCATTAGACGACCCAAACAATCCATCTGGAGTCTTTGCGGTGGATATGACCTCATTAACGAATGATGATTTAACGGGTGAATGGAAACAAAAGCTTGAAGGACACTTAAAATCTGACGACTTTTTTTCAGTGGAAAAACACCCTGAAGCAACCTTGGTGATCAAAAAAGTGATTTCTCAAAACAACAACTCTTATCAGCTCACAGGAGACTTAACAATTAAAAGCATTACCCATCCTGTCGATTTTAGTTTGAGTGTTTACGAAGATAGAATTGAAAGTAAATTAACTTTTGATCGGTCAAAATTTGACATTCAATTTGCTTCAGGAAGCTTTTTTGAAAACTTGGGGGATACTCTAATCTTAGATGAAATTACGCTTGACATAACATTACTAAAAATATAAAAATTATGATTTACAAAAAACAAGACCGCCCCAAGTGTGGCTGTGGAAATACGCAAAACCCAGATGGATATTGTGATGGCTCACACTCAAATAATTAAAATTAAGCCCTCTTTTCAGAGGGCTTTTATAGTACAGGCCTGTATCCTCTTTTCGCATTTAGCCGTTTTCTCTACGGCTGAGGCACCACCACTGCGCTTTTAAGCGGTCTAAAATAGGTTTATCTGTTAATTGTGATAGGAAAGTGATTATATTTGTACCACAAACCAATTTAATAATTACAAAATGACCGTACACCAATCCGTATACGCGCTTGCTAAACATATATTCACCTATAAAAAAACACTAATCCCTCTTTTTGTCAGTCTCTTTTGTCTCAACATCACTTACAGCCAATGCCTTGCTGGTGAAGTAAAAGTAACAATTGTCATCACTACAGATGGCTTTGCCAGCGATGGCTATTGGGAGCTTGTTCCAGCGACAAACGCCTGCGGCGTGGGAACCATTGCTACTGGTGGAAATACAAACGTTGGATGCGCCGGCGGCGGCGCCGAATTAGGTCCTACAGGGGGCTATGCCAATGGTCAGGTTGTCACTGTAGGGCCCTGGTGTGTTACAGAAGGTGAAGATTATGCCATCCACTACATTGATGATTATGCCGATGGCGGTTTTGAATTTGAAGTGCTTGTAAATGGGTATGAAATAGAACACTTTACTGGGGAAACTGGACTCAATGAAGTCTTTACGTTTTCGGCAAGCCAGCCAATGGCATACGACCTGTCTTTAGAATCCACAAACGTGGTGAATTATATGGTTCCAGGAACCTTTGATTTGTCTGCGGTGGTTTCCAATCAAGGAACCACTGAAATAACAGCCTACACGCTTAGCTACTCAGTTGACAACGGACCAACACAAACACATGCGGTTACTGGCTCGTCTTTACACTACACCGAAATAGAAGAAATTGAGCATTCAATTCCTCTTAACTTTACAACCTACGGAAACCAAACGGTTATGGTTTGGATTAGTAATTTGAATGGCACGAACCCCGACGAAAACTCTGGAGACGATTTTTTAAATACGACCTTTCAAGTTGGACCAGCAACCCCAAACCTTATCGATCTGTACAACGGTGCGGAGGTTACTATAGAATCCATTGCAGGTGCAAGTGATGGCGTTAACCTCCCAACCGATCTTGATTTTCATCCAACTTTGACCAGTAGAGAGTTGTGGGTGATTAATAAGGATACTGAAGCCAGTGGTGGAAGCACCGTCACTATTTATGATGCTGGACTCCCAGAACAGACATCAGTTTACAAGTTTGATGTAAGTAATTGGCACTTTATGTCCCTTCCTACAGGAATTGCTTTTAGTGATAATGGAAACTGGGCAAGTTCCCCGGGAGTTTTGGACGCAAATCATAGTCCTAACATTGCTGCTCATTTCACAGGTCCTACGCTATGGTCTAGCGATATGGCTATTTATGTAGAAGATCCAGGGCCTGAACTAAATGGAAGTCATTTAGACGCACTTCATTTGAGTCCTCAATGTCAAGGTGTTTGTGCGGAAAAAGACAATGTATTTTGGGTATTTGATGGCTATAATGGAGATCTTGTGCGTTACGATTTCGCTGAAGACCACGGCGCAGGTGCAAATTATCATGGTGATGGAATTGTAAAAAGGTATTCCGATGACACGGTCGAAAAAGATCCAGATGATAACGTAGTAAGTCATTTGATTTTAGATGCAGACAAAAAATGGTTATACGTTGTGGACCACGGAAACCAACGTGTGATTCGTATTGATATTACTACGGGGTCCGATCAAGGAGATACGCCTCAGTTTGCAATGAATGAACCCATTTCTGAATATTCTGTTTACACAGAATATACGCAAGAGACAGTTGTTACCGGGTTGGATAAGCCTGCTGGAATCGATGTGATTGGGAATCGAATGATTGTGAGTGAGCATGAATCGGGTCAAATTATTGTTTATAACATCTCTACAATCCCAGCCGTGGAATTGTACAGAATAGAAACCGGAAAAACTACAGTTCAAGGCGTTAAAATTGGTCCTGATGGAAGAATATGGTTCGTCGATCAAAGTACACATGGGGTTTTCAAAATTGAATCGGCAGCATTAGGGGTTTCAGAATTTTCTCTTGAAATGGCTGTCTATCCAAATCCATCTAAGGGAACCATCAATGTGGTGATTGACAACGCTGCAAAGGGGGTCATTGAAGTTCGCACTGTTTTGGGTCAATTGATCAAGACAACCGCAATAACGGGTCCAACAACGCAAGTTGAACTTGAGGTGCAGGCGGGGATTTATTTTGTTCAAATTACACTTGAAGGCTCAAAGTCGGAAACAAAACGGGTCGTGATTCAATAATTTTTTAAAAAGAAAAAATGGATAAACGCGGACTCCAATTTTGCTTGTTATTAAACAAAAATTTGTTCTTGTAAAGTCTTTCGTGTTTGAGCTGCTAACCCATTTAATTATAAAAAACAAATTTCTGTTTCCTGCCACTGGAATTATCCTTGTCGCACTTGTGTTAATTATAATAAATGAGTTTACTGAATTTATTATAAACACGCGTTACGCGTACATGCTTATAATCGCTGCAGTGCTTTTTGGTTTTTGGTTCTCAAAACGCGTGGCTTTAGATAAAAAATAATTTTTTTTTAAATTCCTTATCTTTGAGACATGACGATAGAAGTTTCAAACAATAAAAAGGATTTTAAGATTGTTGACCATGACAAAGTGGTCCTCAAAGGGAGTCGCACTAAATGGTATTCTTCAGGAATTAACTTTTTTCATAATAGCAAAACCTACGAGATCAAGAAAAAAGGGATTTGGTCCGCCTCTTTTACTATTTTGGAGAGTGGTCACCCCATTGGAGAGATTAATTGGAGCTTGAAAAAAGGAATAAAATTAATCCTTACTAACAAGCAGAAAGTTACCAGTTCGTATTGGCTCAAAACAGAAAAAGTAGGGAAATGGTATGCCCCCGACCAGCAGTATATTCTTTGCGAAAATGGAGAAACCCCCATTTTAACCATTCATTACTCCTTAAAAAAATGGAAAGAATCTTTGGAGGCTGAATTCAGTACTAATGACCACCCCAATTACCTGCTTTTGGCCTGTGCTCTGTTTTTAATGAGGCAACAACAAAGTGCTCAAAGCAGCGCAGCTGCAGGGGGATTTGGGTAGTGGGAAGTGGGAAGTGAAAAGTGAAAAGTGAAAAGTGAAAAGTGGGAAGTGAAAAGTGAAAAGTGAAAAGTGGGAAGTGAAAAGTGAAAAGTGGGAAGTGAAAAGTGGGAAGTGAAAAGTGGGAAGTGAAAAGTGGAAAGTGGAAAGTGGAAAGTGGGAAGAGGAAAGAAGAAAGAAGAAAGGGGAAAGAGAAAAGAAGAAATTGAAAAGTGGATAGTGAAATTAAGCTCTAAACCTTAGAGAATCAGACGCCAATTTAGTCGTGACGCCATTTATATCAACACAGCTCATGCCGTTCTTCAGCACTAGAAAAGGTGCGAAACTTCCGAGCTCCAAACTATTAAAATGACACCTTTTTCGTTGTATTTTTAACATAATGATTAAAATTTTATGAGTTTTGTAACACTTTAATGACTAATCTTGTTTAACTTTATGAAAAAAACAATGAAAGATTTTATTGAAGCTTACTATCCTATTATACTCGCATTCATCTCTTTTTTAATGTCTGTGACCTTGTGGTTTATGGGAAATAAACTAGAAGGAATTTTTGTAGGAATTTGGGTTCCGTCGATTTTATCGCTTTCCATTGCCATAAGACAAAGAAGAAAAAAATGAATTTACTTATATTTATTTTCGGGTTTATTATTTTTATAGTGTACGTCTATTTCTTGTTGACGATTGTTTCGAAACAACACCGAATCCAACGAAATGAACATCAACAGGCATACGATGAGCATGACATGGACGGCATTGGCAATCAAGGACGATTCCCTACCGCTAAAAATAAGAAAAAAAAGAAGGCTTAAATTAAGGCGTTCGCCTTATTGAGCGCGACCGCTTTGTCTCTCAAAAGCTACGCGAGTGAGTTGTATAAAATTATAAAGTTTAAGACAGTATAAAAGATAGCGGGCGACATCTGAATGATGTTGTCTCTGATTTTAATTCTTACGAAAACTGCCGTAATCATCATAAAGGTTAATAAAAACGAAGCGATAATTAATAGCGTCGAATTGATAATCCCAACGAGTAAGCCTACCCCTCCTAAAAGCTGTAAACACCCCAATAAAATCCGTTGATTTTTATAGCCCCAGCGGGCATATTCGGACAACATCCTTTTGGAAAAAAAAGAAGTTATGCCATAAAAAATAAACGAAATTGCCGAAAATAAGAGAATACTAAGGTTTAAATCCATTGTCTATATTAAGCCATAATTAAAGGCCGCAATAAAGAAGCATAGTAACAAGAGTATAAAAGAAGGAACAAATTTGACTAAAGGGTTTTTTACCTTTACATGACAGTATTGAGCACCGATCATTAAAACAGCCATTAACAGAGAGGCTGGAATTAAAAATTCTGTATACCAAATTCCTAAAATCAAAACGGTCGCTAACGCTATTTTAGAAGCGCCAACAGCATTTCTTACTAAGCTAGAAAGACCATACTGTTTAAATTCTAAGACAATATTTTCATATCTAAAAACCCACACAATAATTACAGATATTGCAACAATAAGCTGCGCCAAGATTGAAATAGTTTCCATAACATTCATTTTTTAATATTATGTTTAAATGTATGGATAAAATATCAAACAAGTGGTGCCAGAACGATTTCTCTTCAATTGGCACACAAATATGGGCTCGATTTTAAGCCTAAATTACTTTTAATATATTATATGTCAATTATTTAAACTTTTTTTATTCTTCTTCTTTTAAATTAAATAGTGAATCGTATACTATTTGGGTTTTTGTACCTTTGAACTATAAACCAATTTATCATACTCCTAACATGTAAACCGTCTGATTCTTAAAGAAAATTATTCACAACAAAATTGCTTACGGCAGGCACCATGTGACGTTTAAAAATAATAAAACAGATGAAAAAAACAATCCTTCTACACACTTTTGTGTTGTTAGCCATGTTTTCAAGTCAAGCAAATTTACAAGCGCAAAATCCGGCCGTACAGGATGTCTATGCCGCCACTTTGGTGAGTACAACCACAGCGCCTCAATCGGCAGTCGTGCATTTTGAAGGCACAGGCACAACTTTCAATAGCCTTACCTACAACGTTGTTGATGGGCCAAATCATGGAACTCTAGGGGTCATTAATGGTAGTACGGTAAGCTATACGCCAACAGCTAACTTTGTTGGAATGGACACAAACTTACTCAGACCCCATATAACGCTCTATATAGGTTGATATTTTTGAGGAAGTATCTAACAAATTTGCGCCTTCCCAACCATGACCTTCTTCGGGATAAAAGTGAAACTCATGGGTTACGCCTAAAGTTGTGAGTTTTTCATCCATATCCTCCCCTTGTGACGTTGGAACTAAGGGGTCCATGCCTCCGTAAAACAAAAGCGTTGGTGGTGACGTTGCCGTGGCTCTATGATAAGGGCTGACAGATTCTAAAAATTCTATAGAAGGACTTCCAAACAATTGATATAATGGCTGATAAGCTGGATGACCGTTATAGGCAGTATCTGTAAAATTAACAGGACCCACTATGCTACAGACCATATCAACTTGGTTGTTGGTGTCATAAGCGTAACTCCATAACAACGATAAATGAGCGCCTGCACTTAGGCCTATAAAACCAATGTTGTCACTCATGATAAGCGTCGATTTCTCTGAGGAAATATATTCAACCACGGCTGAAATATCATCTGTTTGCATCGGAATTGGAGGGTTTTCCGCATCCGCCAAGGTGTAGTTCATGTTAATAATTCCCACATCTGGGTGGGAGGCTAAGAGAAGCGTTTTAATGAGATCCATATCTGACTTATCGCCTAACACCCAACTACCGCCATGAATTAAAATAACCATTTTGGTACTCGTTGTGCGGTTTTCAGGAAGATAAATATCAAAAACTTGGTGGTCGTCGGCACCATAAGAAACATTGAAGGCTTCGTAAGCTTCGACCACTTCTGGCTCTACTACTGGAGTTTCAACGTCGGAATCACTTGAACAGCCCACATAGAGCAGTGCAAAAAGTGATAAAAAAATAATTTTCTTGAAGGTGTTCATAAAATAGAATTTAAAGAGGTTTTAGTAACTCTGGGGAATTAAACTCAATAGAGTTAAACCTACAAAAAAAATTGCGAAATGATTATCGTAGAAACCCGTTTTATTCGAAAAATCGAGGAAATGATCCCAAATTACCAAAAATCGATAAAACCCTTAGAAACAACCACTAAACCCACAACTCTACTTGCAATTTGGAATTAAAAATATTATAATTGTATTATAGTTTAATTTAAAAGTGTGAGCTTTAAAAATAACAATAATGAATCTGGTTAACTTCACTTTAGGTACCATCATCTCTTTGCTATTTGTGATGATAACGGCATATGGCGCATATAAAAAAGATAGAAACTTGTTTGCTCTAGGCCTATGTTTTTATCATACAATCCCAATAATTGGAGAGTCATTGCTTTATGCGGAAAATAATGACTTAATGCATTTAACTATAATCATGTTGTTTTTGACACTCGTCATAATTACCCTGCCTATAGGCATAAAATATGGTGCAGATAATCCGGCAGCAATGGCCATGGGTCAAAAAAATGGTTTTGCTGTTATAGTCGCAAATTTGTGTCACGGATATCTGATTTTAAGTGAATTGATTCATCATATCCCTATCCATTTTGGCATTTTTCATTTGTGCATGGCCTCAATTGTGCTTTATGCGATTGTAAGATCCTACACAACGCCAAACAGTCGTTGGAGATAACTCTTGTGATTTAACCAACGGTGGTATCAATGCTAAAACAAACATAAAAAACCTGTATTTTGTCCGCTTTAAGGATTCTAATCCGACAGCTAACTTTAATTGCAATTTGATATTAAAAATGCTTTTTTGTATCTTCGGAAAGAATATAGGTTTTATATTCATTAACCAATTTAATAAACTCAAAATGAAAAAATTAATTTTTATTCTTGCTGTTTTTGGCAGCACATTTATCAATGCGCAATCTGTGATTGAAACTACTTTTGTAGAAGTTCCTCTAGCAGAAATAGACACCTTTATTGAACTCCACAAAAAAGTCACAGACATGGCTCAAGGCGAAGGCAGAACCATTAAGGGGCACTGGGCTTACAGACACTGGTATGGATCCGGGGCTTCCATTGTTCTTTATGATCAATTCGACTCTAAAGCGGATGCCATAAATGATGATTTTAGAGCGGTCTATGGTGCAAACTATGCCAAACTTTCAGAAGAAGCACAAAAAGAAATGGATGCCGTATTCACGGAATGGTGGGCGTATTTTGATGGACATACCGACGAAATGAGAACCATTAATTATGAGAAGTATTATGTTTCAAAAGACGCTGTAGATTGGGATATCCCTTACGTATTTATTGTTGGGCATTACAATACTTCAGGAAGTATTGCTGATCTAGCAGACGCTTACATGGATTGGCAAGCACGCCCATTAGTAAAAGAGGGCTTACAGCTTGCTGGAGGGGCCTCTGCTCACTATAAAGGGGCGGGTTCTGATGCTCAATTTTTTAGCGCCTTCGAAAATCTTGTAGATTTTGCAACAACCGCAAGCGGTCAAGGAAGTGATAATACGGCAGCTAGAGATACCTTTTGGAGTTTAGTTGGCGAAGGACATGAAGATCAAATTTATATTCATGTTGGCCACTTGGTTGATGGGGTGTTTGATCTTGCAGGAAAAGAATAATCCCTGTTCGATAAAACCCATAAGTCATTTCAGAGTTAGACGACTCTATTTAAAACAACAAAAAGCCTTTTCTCGATGAAAAGGCTTTTTTAATTTTAAACCGTATAATAAGATGGTGTTGTAAAAACACCCTTATTGTATTAGTTTGAACCCTTTAACACCTCTAAAATAGCGTTAAAATGGTTTTCAATTTTTTTATCTGTAATTCCAAACATCGTTTTTTTAGGCTTCCCATTTTTACGATGCAAGTAAAGTCCTTTCAAATCATCCCACTCTACATCCATATTTTGAGACATGTTTACTGTATTTCCAAGTTGCATGAAAACAACGATGCATTCTATACTGCCTTCGTTGGTCTTGAAAACCAGGTTGTAGCGCACTGCAAAACTATTGACAAATCCCATAGAAACCGTAGTATATAAGTCCGAAATTGTTTCCTGAATCACGAGTTCTTCTGCTGGCGTTGAGGACATCAAAACATCCTCTGGGTACGCATACTTAGAAGCGATGTAGTTGTACACAATTTCATAATTCTCGGCAGCAGACCGTTCATTAAACACAAATGCAGAAGCGTTCATCACAGATTTGAGACCTGCAATAGCTTTTGTTTCATCCGTTTTTACATATTTAAATGTTGTGTCTTGGGCTTGTAGCTGACTACAAAAAATGAAGCTAATTAAAAATAAAATTGATTTCATATATATATTATTTAGTGTCGGTCAGATGTGACCTCCATTTAACCTCTCAACGGAGTGTCAAGATTTAAAGATGGATTTGAGATAGTATAGTGTGATTAAAG
Source organism: Formosa sp. Hel1_33_131 (assembly GCA_949499105.1). GTDB lineage: Bacteria > Bacteroidota > Bacteroidia > Flavobacteriales > Flavobacteriaceae > Hel1-33-131. Next base: position 15,438 of record CATEFX010000018.1, read on the forward strand.
AAAACCGTTTACTTGTTTTTGGTTTGGTTATAGAAGTGAGTCACTTTATAAATATTATCATATTTAAACCATTTTTTATCGGTGGTACGGCTCATGAATTTTTCGTTATCATAACAAAGTCTTCTCATTTGTTTTCTAAAGCTCAAGGCTGTAAGTTTAGAAATTCGGCCATCTTTAAGCGCTAAGTAACTGAGCATTTGACCTTGATTAAATGTAATCGAACCCGGATTATTTTGTACAACATTCGCTTTTGGGTTTTGAAAAATAGTAAGATGTTCCCCATAATATAGAGTGACATAAAACAGACGTTTCCCATATATTTTTTTAAAGTTTTTAGGCAACGAAAGAATAATCAGTCCATCATAAGAGATCAACTGGCAATCGGCCGCTTTAATGGTTCTTGCTTTATCGCCTTTTTTCACTCTATAACGGAATGAATTGATGTCATTCTCTTTATACGTATAGCCTTTAACTTGACCCACAAGCTCACTGCCATCAGCTAATACAATGGTTCCAGGGAGCCATGATGAACCCACGAATTTCTTGGTCGTTGAAGTGTTTCCACTATTGTAATATGATTTTGTAGTCTGTGCTACTGCAGTTGCGCCTAAGATTAGAAAGGCAAAAATAATAAGTTGTTTTCGCATGATTGGTTAATTTTTATGTTGCAATTTAAGGTATTTATTATGGATATGAAACAAAAAAAGCCCACTCTAAGAGTGGGCTTTAGATTGTTTAGATTGGAAAACTTTAAACGGCCTTCTTTACAAAAGGTAATCCAGTTTTTTCGTTTTCTACAATCATTTTTCCATCAGGAAGATCACATGTATTATCACGCTCATCTTTGGCGAAATAATAAATAGTTTGTTCTCTACCACCTTTAAGAATTACATCTTTCGTGTGTAAAAAATACGTCTTTCCTTTGCTATTTTTGAATGAATATCCCATAATATATATTTATTTTAGTCTAAATTACAAAAATTAGTTTGTTCTTTCCAAAAAAAATATCAGATAAATGCTGTTTTTTTTAAAAACTAATCCTAATTGTTAATAAAATGGGTGATTTTGGAGTGAATTTGCTGTAAATACGGTGGTAATTCATCAAATAGCCAAGGATGCTGACTTCCAAACACATGATTTGCGCCTTCCAAAACAACCAAATGTCCCTTAGGACACCACTTAAGTAGCGTCAATGCCTCGTCTAAATGAACACTTGTGTCATAATCGCCATGAATGATAAGAAATGGCATCCTTAGTTTTTTAACTGCATCCTGAATCGTAAGTCTGGATTCATTTGCTATAAAGTTTTCGTAGAATTGATAATAGTGAGGCATTTGTTGTTTTGTACGGCCATTCATTACAAAACGGACGCCTTCCGATTTCCAAGTTTTAAGATCGGCTCCTTTTGGAAACCTCGATTTAAAATCTGAAACACCCGCCAAACTCACTAGCTTTTTAACTCGGGAATCTTCGGCGGCTTTAAGAGTTACAATGCCGCCACCTCGACTGTGTCCAACTAAAATAATATTAGAGGTGTTAACATTCGGATGCTTTGCATAGGTCGTTTCTACCCAATTAAGCACATGGTTCAAATCGTCCAGTTCTTTTGTATAGTTATTTTGCCCAAAGGCTTCGAGGTCAGGGAAATCGATGGGTTGCTTAACAGTCCCGCCATTGTGAGAAAAATTAAATTTTAAGACCGCTGTACCAGATGCGGCAAATGCTTCTGCAAGCAAATTCCAAGCGCCCCAGTCTTTAAAGCCTTTATACCCATGGCAAAAGATAATTAGTGGCGCGTATTCAATAGCGTTATTATAAAATACATCTAATAAGATCGGACGGCAATGCGGTCCTTTAATATCGATATTTTTTTTAGTTATAACCATTAAACTTCTTTTTCGATAAAATCGATATCTTGATTAAAGAGCTCCAAAATTAGCTTTTTGAGCTCCAACTCGTAGTTTTCTAAGGTTTCAATAGAAAGGAGCGTCGTTTTTTGAGCATAAGCCCCTGGCTTATCTTTCTTTGCAAACTTAAGCAATCCTGATTTGAGGTTTTTAAACGAAATGATTCCCGCTTCAACTGCTGTTGTAAAAGGGGCCTGGGTGTTTATCATATAGGCATACGTCAAGATTTGAAAACTTTTACTGTACGCTTTGTAGTCCGATGTCAAATCTTCCCAATTCACGAGTTCCAACTCGGATTGAGAAACTTGAGAGGTCTTATAGTCAATGATTCGTTGGGTGCCATTACAGGTGTCCACCCTGTCAATCGTTCCAATTAATTGAACCGGCGTTTGGAGTTCGGGAATATCAATTGCCACTGCAATCTTTGATTCAATTGCGTCAATTTTAATTTGATCACCATTATTGATACACGCTAATTCGTACGCCAAAAAATTAGAAATATAGCGTTTCGCGATTTCAAAACTAATAAGGTTCAACCCCTTAGTGATATCGCCTTCTTTAAAGAGCTCCTTAAAATAGCGAGTCACGGTGGGTTCGATTTTGGGTTTTAAAGCAGTGATCATTGCCGCATCCAACACACAGCCTACAAAAGGGGTGTAAAAAGCTTCTAACGTATTATGAATAACACTTCCAAAGGTGTTCGCAGCGATCGTTTCTTCCAAAAGGTTTTCTGCCTTGACACCCAAAATTTTCTGGTTATAAAAGTCGATGGGGTTTCGAATATACTGACTCAAAGAAGAGGGTGAAAATCCTTTTTCGGCCACACGTTTGAGTTGGGCTAAAATTTCAGGTGATTTTTTGACGGCCAATAGTTGAGGCGTGATTTGTGGCGTCTCTGGGATCACTATTTTATGATCTAATTCATGATGTGCTTCAGATTCTAGTTGGGTTATAAATCGACTGCGTTCGCCACCACTCAATACATCGGGTTCTGTATTGTATATAATATGGACGTTCTTCGCGCGTTGTAGTAGGCGGTAAAAGTGATAGGTGTAAACCGCGTCCTTTTCTTTGTAAGTTGGCAAGCCGTTTTCGACTTTAACATCAAACGGAATAAATGAATTGTTTGTTTTACCTGCTGGTAAGACGCCTTCATTCACAGAAACAATGATGACGGTCTCAAAATCTAACACCCGCGATTCGAGCATTCCCATGATTTGCAGTCCTTTTAAAGGTTGGCCTTTAAAATCAAGCGTTTCCGAGCTTAATAATTCCTTATAGAGCGTTTGCAACACTTTAATACTTGTAAGATAGCGATATGATTTATTTAGGCGCTGTAAATGATTAAATATTTCAGAAAAACGATATAAATACTCTAAAGGTAAAAGATGGTTATTTTTAGAAACAGAATAATGGTCTTTAAGCTTAAAGATAAGAGTCAAAACACTTTCGATTGCGTTGTTTGGCTGGTCATTCCAAGTTCCAAACAAAAGCTCTAATATGGCTCCGTAATCGGGGGCGATTGCTATGATTTGATCTTTTGTAAGACTTACTAAGTTTTGAGTTTTGATGGTTGTCATGATCAATTGAGCGGCATCTTGATCTTGAGTTTGAAACAAGGGACGCACAAATTGATGGGATAAGACCCCAATAACGTCTTGATAGTAATAGTGAGACGACGCTTCTCTCTGAAGTTGAAACCATTGATCTATAAATGCCGCAAAAGGAATTTGTTTTAAAGGCAATCCCATCGTGATATTAATATCTTCAATCGTGCTTGGGATCGAATTCAATATTGGAATCAATAAATCCTCATTTCCTAAAACCAAAGCCGTATTGTGAAGCTTATTTTCGGCTTGTAGCTGTTGTAACAAAGCGCCCACATACTTCACCTGACCTATGTTTTTTGGAGTTCCAACGACGGATATGTTTTTAGAGTTGGTATAGTAATTAGAAACCCATTTCATCGGTTGAGATTTGAAATGTTTCCACGCTTTTTGATGGTGTCTTATAAAGTAGCCCGCATCGTGTTGGGGCGTTTCTAAAAACGTTTGGTCAATATCCCAATAGATCGTTGCTTTGTTTTGTTGTAATAATTCCTGAATGATGGTGGATTCCGAGGCATTTAAAGCATTAAACCCTAAAAACACATGTGATGTATCGGGGTTATTCTGAACATACACTTCAAGGTTTTGGACCGCCTCTCGGTAAATCAATCCCTGATAGCCTGCTCCTTTTTGAAGGAGGTGCTTTGTAAACTTTTTGTAATAGATGTAAATCTGTTTCCAAAAAAACAGATAGCCTTTGATAAGCGGCGTCGAATTCGCTTCTAAGGACCAGTGATTTAATTCTTGAATCGCTGAGAGATACTCAAAAATCTGATCTTGTGGTATTAAATAGCGGTCAATTTCATTAAAATCTTGAAGTACAATAGGGGCCCACTTTGAAAAACTATCAAAAGAATCTTGTTCTTTTTGAGGGGTTAGTTCTAAATAAACCTCGTAAAATTCGAAAAGAAGTTCGGTCTTACTTAGGAGCCTGAGTTGTGACAACTCTTCAATAAAGGTCTCAACTGCAATAATTTGAGGTAAAAAACCGGTGGATTTGTTTAATTTAGACCACTCCATTTTAAGAAACAACCCTGCCCGTTTATTTGGGAGAATAAGGCTTAGTTTAGAAATATCTTTCGAATGTGTTTCTAAGTCATTTAAAACGTCATAAATAAAACTTGTCATGTTATAAAAATAAAAAAACGCTTCGCAATAGCGAAGCGTTTTAAGCTTTTTATTAAGTGGTAGTAAAAACTACTCTGCCAATTTAACTTCTACACGTCTGTTCGCAGCTCTTCCTGCAGCAGTCATGTTCGATTCAATTGAGGAAGTTTCACCAAAACCAATCGCTGTTAATCTTTCAGCAGAAACACCATTCGATGTGAAGTAGTTCACAACAGCAGCTGCTCTAGATTCAGATAATCTTTGATTAAATGCTTTACTAGAAATACTATCTGTATGACCTTCAACGATAAAGTTTGCTTTTGGGTATTCGTTAAGAATTCCTGTGATCGCTTGTAACGTTGGGAATGCTGATTTCTGGAAATCTGATTTCCCTAAGCTAAAGTTTATTGTTCTTGCGTAGTTTGTAAGTTGGTTCTGTACATCTTCCGTTGGAAGGACAACCTCAGGACACCCATTGTTTGCAACAGTTCCAGCTTCAGTAGGACAGTTATCGTCTTTGTCTAACACACCGTCACTATCACCATCTTTCCAAGGACATCCATCATTTGCAACTGGACCTGCCTCGTTTGGACATGTATCTTGTGCATTGGCAACACCATCTGAATCTGAATCTGGACAACCAGCTAATGCTTTTAGCCCTGCTACGTTTGGACACGTATCATTATTATCAGATATACCATCGCCATCAGTATCAGGACAGCCTTCAAATTCTGCTAAACCAGCTTCATTTGGACACGTATCTTCTGAATCTTGAATACCATCTGCATCAGAATCTGGACAACCAGCAAATTGTGCTAAACCAGCAACTTCAGGACAGGTATCGTCTTTATCATACACGCCATCGCCATCGGTATCAACACCACCAAACTTCACAGAAAATCCTAAAGCGTGTTGAAAGTGTGATGTTAATTGATCATCGAATGAGTTCTTATAGGTCGATTGAGCCGTAAGACCAAAATTCTCCGTAATCCAATATGCAAGACCAAATGTCCCATTGAATGTCGCTGATCCTGCTAAATCACTAGAAGAATCATTTGACGGATCTGTATTATATTTACCCTCTTCGATCCAAGTATAACCACCACCGATAGCTAAAAAAGGTTCAAGTCTTGAGGTGTTTAAAAGCGTCGATAAGCTGTACTTTACATTTGCGTCTAACCCGTAATACATGAGGTTATCTACTGCAACACTAGGCTCACCTTCTAAAGAACCCCATTTCTCAATTCTGTTCATTGATCCAGAAATACCGATTGAAAAATCGTTACGAAGATACCTTTGTAATGAAAGGGTTGAAAATGCAGGAAGTACATTCCAATGGTCAGAGACATTGAAGAACTCTCCAAAGAAATCTCCTTGTGGAGCGTCTTCTCCTACTGGATACACATCTACGGCATTAACGCCTATTGTAATTTGCCAAGGATTGTTACTGTCCTGAGCATTCACTGAACCAATCACTACGATTAATAAAGTGGATAGAATTAATCTGTTAAGATTTTTCATATTAGTTGAATTTAGTTTTTTAATATATGCAAAAGTATGATGTTAATCTAACAAAACAAATAATATATGTCAAAAAAACGCATTTTATTCAACAAAAAACATCAGGAACAGCTCATCAGGCAATACTTTCAATGAGCTAATTTGTTTAAAACATCTTAAATTAACAAGCCTTAATTCTTAAACTTGAATTGATATACACCAGTATTTTTTTACTGACTTTATATCCCATTTCTTGTACAATTTCGGAGTAGGTCGCTAATTGAGCCTCGTATTTGTCGTAATGATCCCCAGTTTTGTAGTCTATAATAACTGCTGTTAAGTCCTTAAAAAGAACCAATCGGTCTGGGATGATTATGGTTCCAGAGGCAGTCATAATTTCGCGTTCATTATAAACCTCAACATCAGAACAATAGTAAGGCGTTAATAATGGATGGCTCACAATTGCTTCCAAAGTACTCAAAAGTTCATCGCTTTGAATCGATGAAATCACACCCGCATTCACAAACGCCTGTAACGTGCCCTCAATATCAGCTTGGGTATAAATCTTAGACATCAGTAAATGAATTAAATTCCCTTTCTCCAGCGCTTCTTTTTGGGATGTATCCCACAAGTACCCTGCATTCGTCGCCATAGACACATTGAGGTGCTCTTTAGGAGTCGATATAAATTCGCGTTGAATTACTGTTGGGTGTTTTGCTGATTTTGGTGACTCAATTTTTTCAAATACTCCAAATTCATAGTCTAGTTTTGTGCTTTCCCAATTTCCAATTGATTTTAGATAATTAATTAAAAGCCCTGAATATGTTTTAAGGTTTTCATCTCCTTTTTTGGAAACCGAGGCATTGCCTACAATATATAATTGTTCTACGGCTCTCGTAAGTGCAACATATAACAAGTTAATGTTGTCGAGTTCTAATTTTGATTGGTGGTCTCTAAAAATGGATTCTCCTACCGAACCGTACGCTTCAAAGTCTTTATTATAATTTAATAAAAAATGCGAAAACGGTGCGTATGACGATTCCAACGGCATCCATTCTTTTGGCTCCAATTCTTTATAAATGTCTAACTCTGCAAAAGGAAAAATGACCACAGGAAATTCCAATCCCTTCGATTTATGAACAGTCATAATTTGAACGGCGTTAATGCCCTTTGGAGTCACCACACTTAAACTGTCTTTTTTTAGGGTATAATGGTCTATAAACTGTTGAATACTCGGGGTTGGCTTTTGAGTGAATTCAAGTACAAAATCTAAAAAAAACTGAATGTAGGCGTTTGATTTTTTTGACAACTGAAAACTACTAATTATATACTCAACAGATTCATAAATTGAAAGTTGAAGCGCGGTTGTCGGAGAAAACTGAAGCCCTATAGGTTGTAATGATTTAAAAAAAGCGGTCCGGTTTAACGGAATGGAATTAGATCGAAACAAATGAGGATCACCCACCTCATTATGGGCTGAAATATAATTGAGAACCTCCAGTTTTGCATCCGTGTTTGAAGGCTCGTGCAAATAGGTTAATAGACTAATAATGAATTTTACTTCTGGAGATTGCGCGACTAAAAGGGTCTCGCTCGAAACAATATCAATTCCGTTTTGACTTAATAAGTTTGCTACCGCAATCCCTTCTTTACGTTTTCGGACGAGCACACAGATGTCTTTCCATTTAGCGTCTGGAATTGAATCTAAATAGGTGGTAATAATTTTTAGAACTTTTTCTGCATATATAAGTTGTTTGTCAGACCCTTTTTCAAATTCTAAAAAAGAAATGTTGACATAGCCAGTTTTAGCATTAAACTCTAACTGAGGAGGTGATTGGTAGAGCGCTTTGTACGTCTCGTTTGAAAAAGTAACGTCCGATAGATGTCTAAAAAATTTATTATTGAAGTCCACGACTGACTTGCAACTTCTGTAATTTGTTGGAAGATGAGAAAGCGTGGCGTCAAAAGGAAATTCCGTCGCATTGTTATATAAATTAATAAACTGCTCTGCCTTCCCACCTCTCCAGCGATAAATTGCTTGTTTGGCATCGCCAACCAACATGGCGCTCCCATTTTCTTCTGCTAATGTATTGGTTAATAATGGCACTAAATTTTCCCATTGCAGTTCTGAAGTATCTTGAAACTCATCAATAAAAAAATGATTAAACTTTTCGCCTATTCGCTCATAAATAAAAGGAGCTGGCTGATCTTTTATCTGTTGACTTATAATGGTGTTAAATTCGGAGATCATTAGAAGGTTTTCTTCGTCTTTGATTGTTTTTAGTTCTTGATGAATCAGGTTTAGGACAGAAAGCGGCGTGGTATTTTTTCGAATATTTTTTAAATAACGGTAGCGATACACTCCTTGCTTTGTTTTATGAAATGCATCGACAAGTTGAGGGCGAAGTGTATCAATTGCCCCAGCAATATGAGGAAGCGCTTTTTTGGGGTATAATGACGTCGATTCTATGGACTTTTGCCATACCGAATCAAACTTGATATCAAATTTTTTAGAAGCTAGAGCCTTAAAGTGTTTCGGAAGCGACCCTCTAGTAAAGTCTGAAAACTCAACACCACTCGCTGAAATCGATTCTAAAACTTGGATTGATTGTTCTACGATTTCTGTCTCAATCGCGTTAATATCGTTTGTTAACTTTGTTTTTAGGTCTTGAAAGTCCTGCAACGACCGTTGCGAAAGCGCTTGTAAAAATGGTGCATCAGTTTCGCTGATTAGAAGCTTCGCAGTTTTGACTAGGTCTAAAGCAATGTTCCAGCTCTTATCATCATCTGCTTTTTCAATTGCAAAGGCAACCAATACTTTTGTGAGCGCCTTGTTTTTACCGGCTTTTGAGAGCAACCTACTAACTGCTTTTTGGAGTAAATGATCCGTGTCGAGTTCAACTTCAAAATTCATTGGGAGCTTTAAATCAAAAGCAAAGGTTCGAATCAGTTTTTGAGTAAACTTATCAATGGTTGAGATGTCAAAGGCTGCATAATTATGCAGAATTTTACTTAAGAGTTGTTTGGATTTGGTATGAATGATCGTCGGAGAACTCTCCAGCTCGTCCACAACTTGTTCAAATAACGCGTCTGGCTGACTCAAAATTGTTGGCGAAGCAAACATCATCAGTGCTTCTACAATCCGCGTTTTCATTTCATCGACAGCTTTGTTTGTGAAGGTGATTGCTAAAACGTGGCGGTGTGGCAAAAATTCTTTAGAGGTTAAAACTATTTTTAAATAGTCTTTTACCAAAGTAAATGTTTTACCACTCCCTGCCGAAGCATTATAGATATTGAATGTTGATGCGCTCACTAAATAAAATTTATACCAAAATAAACAATCTTAATTATATAAGCTCGTAATTTTTATTTGATTATTGTAAATTTGAGCGAATCATTTAAACACTTAAAATAAATTCTTATGGCTTTTGAATTACCAAAATTAAATTATGCTTATGATGCACTAGAGCCTCATATTGATGCTCGAACAATGGAAATCCACCATTCTAAACATCATAACGGCTATACCAACAATCTAAATGCGGCCATTGCAGGCACCGATTTAGAAAACAACTCCATAGAAGCAATTCTTGGAAACTTAGACATGTCTAATAAAGCAGTACGAAACAACGGAGGTGGGTTTTATAACCACTCATTGTTTTGGAACGTCATGAATCCTGAAGGGAAGGAAGCACTTTCTGGGGAGTTGAAAGACGCAATTGTTGCGGCTTATGGATCTTTTGAAGATTTTAAAACTGCTTTTAGTAAGGCGGCTGCAACTCAGTTTGGGTCCGGATGGGCATGGTTATGTGTGCACAAAGGCGGAAAGGTCGAAGTTTGTTCTACACCAAACCAAGACAACCCATTAATGCCAGGTGTATCTTGTGACGGAACTCCAATCTTAGGATTAGATGTTTGGGAGCATGCTTATTACTTGAATTACCAAAATCGTCGTCCTGATTATATTAATGCATTCTTTGAGGTCATTAATTGGAAAGAAGTTGAGGCTCGTTTTCAAGCTGCAAAATAAGCTTTAGGAAACACTAGAAAATAAAAAAGGTGAACTTGCGTTCACCTTTTTTGCCCCAAATCTACCATGAACTTAACCTACTTATGTTATGGTGAGTCAAATATAGAAGTTTAATACATAGTAGAAGCTTATTTTAGATGAACTGCAGTTTTATTAGATAAAGTGTATTTTCTATCAGTAAGCTCTTTCGTTATTCCCTTCAAAAAAGTTGATAAAGGCCCGATTGACAACGCGATTTCCACCTGGTGTTGGATAATTTCCTGTGAAATACCAGTCCCCTAAATTTTTTGGACAAGCAATGTGTAGGTTTTCTATGGGTTGAAAAATAATTTTGACCTCCGCTTTAATCCCGTCTTCACTTAACAGTTCTGCTATTTTATCAGAGAGCTGTTCGGGGGTGAAGGGTGCATAAATTTCTTTCACGAAATTTTGAACCGCTGTATCTAATAAGTTTTCTTGTGCTTTACATCGCGTGTAGATCTCTTCAACCAAGTGGTACTTGTTTTGATCTTCTAATAATGATAGTGCTGCTCTAAACGCCACCAACCCTTCAAGGTTTGCCATGTCAATTCCATAACAATCTGGATACCGAATTTGCGGAGCTGAAGACACCACAACGATTCGCTTGGGTGACAAACGGTCCATCATTTTTAGGATACTTTTCTTTAAAGTCGTGCCTCGAACGATGCTATCATCAATAATCACAAGGTTGTCCTCTGGCTTAATAACGCCATAAGTCACATCATACACATGTGCAACCAAATCATCGCGGCTGCTATCTTCTGTAATAAAAGTTCGAAGCTTAACGTCTTTGATGGCTATTTTTTCGATACGTGTACGTTCTGAAAGGATTTGAGTCACATTTTCAGCAGACAGTGAGCGCGTTCCTTTTAATATTTTTTCAGTTTTCTTTTTGTTTAAATACTCTTCTACTTCTTCAATCATTCCAAAGAATGAGGTTTCTGCCGTATTAGGAATGTAAGAGAATACCGTATTTTTTATATCATAATCGACTTGCTTCAACACTTCGGGAACGATCAGCTTTCCAAGCAATTTTCGTTCTTGATAGATTTCAGCGTCACTCCCTCTCGAAAAATAAATTCGCTCAAACGAACATGCTTGGCGTTCTAAAGGCTTTAAAATTTGATCGATAGACGTTTCCCCAGATTTTTTGGTGATAATCGCCGTTCCTGGTGGTAATTCATGAACCTGATCAAAGTCAACATTAAAAACCGTTTGAATCACAGGGCGCTCTGAAGCCACTACAACCACCTCATCGTCCATATAATAATACGCCGGGCGAATCCCCGAAGGGTCTCTTAAAACAAAAGAATCGCCATGACCTAGAAGTCCAGCCATTGCATACCCACCGTCCCAATTTTTGGCCGCTTTGGTTAATATTTTCTTGAGATTGAGTCGTTCTGCAATCAATGGCGAACACTCCATTTTGTTATACCCTTCTTTTTTAAGCTTTTTGTATAATTTTGAAACCGCATCATCTAGAAAATGTCCTATTTTCTCCATGATGGTAATTGTATCCGTGTACTCTTTAGGGTGCTGTCCAATTTCAACAAGATTTTTAAACAAACTCTTAACATTGGTCATATTAAAGTTTCCTGCCAAAATTACATTTCGATGCATCCAGTTATTCTGTCTCAAAAAAGGATGAACACTTTCAACGCTGTTTTTTCCAAACGTCCCATATCGGACATGCCCTAATAAAACTTCCCCTAAATAAGGTACTATCTTTTTTTGTGCCTCCGTATCATCAGCCACTTCAGGGTGGGCTTCTAACACATCATTGATACGCAAATTGATTTGCGAAAAAATATCTTGAATGGGTTGTTGAGCGACTGAGCGTACACGGCTTATGTAGCGCTCTCCGGGCTGCATGTCTAGTTTTATACTGGCAAACCCTGCGCCATCTTGACCACGGTTGTGCTGCTTTTCCATAATAAGGTACATCTTATTAATGCCATAAAAAGCCGTTCCGTACTTCTTTTTGTAAAAATCTAATGGTTTTAAAAGTCTGATGTGTGCAATTCCACATTCATGTTTTATAGCATCGCTCATTGAAGTGTTTTATTAGATATTTAAATATTATTAAAAAAGAAACGCGCCAAATATGGCGCGTTTTATTAGTTTGTTAATTCAATTTCAAATTGCGTTAATTCTTTAAACGCTTTGAGGCGGTCGCTTATTTCTTCAGGCCTCAGTGATTCAAGGCGCTCCGTTCCAAATTTTTCGACACAAAATGAGGCAAGCGTGGATCCGTAGATAACCGCTTTTTTCATGTTTTCAAATGATATGTTTTCTGATTGTGCTAAAAACCCTGCAAAGCCTCCTGCAAAAGTATCTCCTGCGCCTGTAGGATCAAAAACAGACTCTAATGGCAATGCCGGCGCACAAAACACATTGGAATGGTTAAATAGCAATGCACCGTGTTCTCCTTTTTTGATTACTACATATTCTGGGCCCATGGCGTGAATTTTTTGAGCAGCCTTTACTAATGAGTGTTCTCCTGTAAGTTGACGCGCTTCTTCGTCGTTAATGGTAATAACATCGACGCGTTTGATTACTTCAATCAGCGGTTCGAGTGCATTGTCCATCCAAAAATTCATGGTGTCCAAAATAACTAATGTCGAAGCATTTGTCATTTGATCTAAAACACTCGATTGAACAAACGGATGTAAATTTCCTAACACCAAAATACTTGCATCTTGGTATGTTTCGGGAACTATGGGTTGAAAATTTTCTAATACGTTGAGCTCTGTTGCTAATGTATCTCTAGAGTTCATGTCATTGTGATAGCGTCCACTCCAAAAAAATGTTTTGCCTTCTTTGATCATTTCAATGCTAGAAATATCAATGTCTCTATCTGAAAAAAGATCTAAATAAGTTTGAGGGAAATCGCCACCAACAACAGAAACAATGGCGCTGTCAATATCAAATTGCGAGGCTGAAAGCCCTATGTATGAGGCAGATCCACCAAGAATTTTATCGGTTTTTCCAAAAGGGGTTTCAACGGCATCAAATGCTACAGTGCCTACAATTACTAGTTTACTCATAAAATACTATAAAAATTAAAGCGCAAAGTTACGCATTTTTTAGTCTTAATAAAAGTATATTACTTAGAGGAATGACATAACTTATTTGCGTCCAAAATCTGCCGGGATTTCACCCCATGCTTTGGTTTCCCATTTCACGATAGTCGTTGTATACGTATTACTTTTGAGCCACTTCACAGCGCGATCTACAAGATCAAACAACAGTGCGTTTTTAGGGGATCTCGGTAATTTTGTGTTACACTGTTTTTTTTTGACCCAACTCATTGCCGTTCTTGAGTCTGTATACAGAATTCGTTGACTGTCTTTTTGTTTTAAAAGTGCCAATCCATGTACCAGTGCCAAAAACTCACCAATATTATTAGTTCCCTGGTCAAATGGGCCTTTATGAAATAGCTGTTTTTTAGACTGAGTGTCCACACCTCGATACTCCATTATTCCTGGGTTTCCACTCGATGCAGCATCGACAGCTATCGAGTTGTAGTTAGGCTGACCTATCAGTTTCAAGCGCGCCTCGGAGAGACCGGTGGTGAACTTTTTAGACTTACCTATGTAGTCCCTGTAATTTCCTTGGAGTGCCGTTTTTGCAGATTCAGCAGTTAAAAAAGACTTGTATTGAGCTCCTTCAAAATTAGAGATTTGTGATTTACATTCGTTCCACGTTTCAAAAACACCTGTATGGTGTCCTTTCCAAACGGTATAATATTTCTTTTTGGATTTAGACATCAGACAAAAGAATATTTTGAATGACTTTTGGAAAATGTTCCATTTCTAATTGATGGATTTTAGCGGCTACCTCAGTCGATGAGTCTGTTTTGTGAACGGCGCATTTGGCCTGAAAAACAATGGCGCCTTCGTCATAGTGTTCATTGACGTAATGAATCGTAACCCCGGTTTCTGATTCGTTGTTTTTAACGACCGCATCGTGCACATGCATGCCATACATCCCTTTTCCACCATATTTTGGCAATAACGCAGGATGAATATTCACCACTTTATTTTTATAAGTTCCCAGTAAATGCTCTGGAAATTTCCATAAAAACCCCGCTAAAACGATTAAGTCAATATCTGCTAAATTATCAATCCCCCATTTAGCGTCATTAAGTTGCGTTTTATTAAAAACAACCGTTTTAACCTCCAATGCAGCCGCACGCTCTAAAACCAGCGCTTTTGGGTTGTTTGTAAGCACCAAAACAACCGATGCCGTTTTGGTGTTTTTAAAATACTTAATGATGTTTTCTGCATTGGTTCCAGATCCAGAAGCAAAAACTGCAATGTGTTTCATTAAAAAATTTTAGGATTGAAATTCTTTAACAAAAAAAAGAAAAAGAATCCACAATAAGAAGCAAAAACACAATAGTTAACTTAATAAGACACAAATAAGTGCACATTTTTGAAGTAATGATGCGTTTTAATGTAAAGTTTTTTATTTTTGCAATCTAATTAAAACTTAAAATTAAATATTATGTCAGACATTGCATCAAGAGTAAAAGCGATTATCGTGGACAAATTGGGCGTTGATGAAAACGAAGTAGTAACAGAAGCTAGCTTCACAAACGACCTTGGCGCAGATTCGTTAGATACTGTAGAGCTCATAATGGAATTTGAAAAAGAATTCGACATTCAAATCCCAGACGACCAAGCAGAAAACATTGCGACTGTAGGTCAAGCTGTTTCATATATTGAAGCTGCAAAATAATACCTTTTAATTTTTTATGGAACTAAAGCGAGTTGTAGTAACAGGTCTTGGGGCATTGACTCCTATTGGCAATACGAAAGACGCTTATTGGGACGCCCTAATAAGTGGAAAAAGCGGTTGTGCGCCTGTGACGTATTTTGATACCGAACATTTCAAAACAAAATTTGCTTGTGAACTAAAAAATTTCGATGTATCGGACTTCTTTGATCGTAAAGAAGCCCGTAAAATGGATCGGTTTGCGCAATATGCTATGGTGGCTTCTGACGAAGCCATCATAGATGCCAAACTAGATTTAGACGCTATCAATAAACTTAGAGTTGGTGTGATTTGGGGTGCTGGAATTGGTGGAATCGAAACCTTCCAAAACGAAGTGATGAACTTTGCCAATGGCAATGGAACCCCAAGATTCAATCCCTTTTTTATCCCTAAAATGATTGCAGATATCGCCCCAGGTAATATCTCTATCAAACATGGATTTATGGGGCCAAACTATACGACCGTATCGGCATGTGCCTCTTCGGCCAATGCTATTTTTGACGCTTTAAATTTAATTCGTCTTGGGCATTGTGATGTCATTGTTAGTGGTGGTAGCGAGGCTACGATCAACCAATCAGGTATGGGTGGATTCAATGCCATGCATGCACTCTCAACAAGAAATGAAAGCCCAGAAACTGCTTCAAGACCTTTTGACGGAACCCGAGATGGGTTTGTTTTAGGAGAAGGTGCAGGAGCGCTTATCTTAGAAGAATACGAACACGCCAAAGCTAGAGGCGCTAAAATCTATGCAGAACTTATTGGTGGTGGGCTCTCTTCAGATGCTTATCATATGACCGCTCCGCACCCCGATGGCGTTGGTGTTATTGCAGTCATGAAAAATTGTCTTGAGAATGCAGGGTTAAATCCTGAAGATGTAGACGCTATTAACACCCATGGAACTTCGACTCCACTAGGGGACGTCGCAGAACTGAAAGCCATTAAAGAAGTTTTTGGATCTCATGCCAAAAACATAAATATTAATTCTACCAAATCCATGACTGGTCACTTACTTGGTGCCGCTGGAGCGATTGAAGCCATTGCAGCTATTTTATCAATAGAGCATGGCATTATTCCTCCAACGATCAATCATACCACTCCAGACGAAAACATTGATCCTGAATTAAATCTTACCTTAAATAAAGCTCAAAAGCGAGACGTTAACGTTGTGATGAGCAATACGTTTGGTTTTGGTGGTCACAATGCGTGTGTTGTTTTCAAAAAACTTGATTAAAATTATTTGAATTCTATTCGAAATATCTTTAAGCAACGCTCTCCTAAGAGCCGAGAGCTTATAGCATCTGTTAAAAAAATTGTGGGATTTACTCCCTCAAAACTCATCTATTACGAAAAAGCGTTTACACACAGCTCTACGAATCGTAAAGATTCATTTGGAAACCCCATAAGCTATGAACGTCTAGAATTTGTAGGAGATGCGATATTAAGTGCTGTAATAGCACACTATTTGTTTGATAAAGCACCAAAAGGCGACGAAGGCTATTTAACCAAAATGCGCTCTAAGGTCGTCAGTCGAGATCACCTAAATGAAATCGGGAAAGAACTAGGGCTTTCACAATTAATGCACACAAGAATTTCGGTAAGTAAATTTGGTGATAATATTCATGGCAATCTCTTTGAAGCCTTAATTGGAGCTGTTTATTTAGACAAGGGTTATCGTGTTTGTGAAAAATTTATTTACAAGACCGTCATTAATCCGCACGTAAATATTGATACTTTAGAGGGTAAAATCATAAGCTATAAAGGGCTTATCATTGAATGGTGTCAAAAAGAAAAAAAACACTTCGACTTTGAAGGCCAAAGTGATACGGGAATGGATGCGTTAAAGCATTTTTCTGTCAAACTCATTATTAATGGGAAAACAATTGCAAAAGCGCGGGCAACGTCTAAAAAGAAGGCAGAAGAAAAGGTTTCCAAGCGTGCTTATTTTGTGCTACAAGACAAAATAAATAAACGATCTTAATAAAATAGCGCCTTCAAGACTACAACGTTTTCGTAATAATTTAGCTTTAAGAAGCCCTAATACGAAGTCAAATATTGTCTTAATATCTTATATTTACAGAATGAATAGTAAAGAATATGGCCGTACATAAACTTCTTGTTGATGATTTTGAAGATGAAAGTTACGCGCTTCTAGCCATCCATTGCGACGTTGAAGATTATCGATTGGCTTATTTTTTAAATCAAACTTTAGCAACAAAATTGGCACGGACTGAAGAAGATTTGGACTTTATAATGTCTAAAGCCTCCTTTCCTGTTTTTGAGTGGAATAACCCTCATTTACAAACCGATTGGCACCTTGTTAAAAATCATTGCCTCGTTGAAGAAAAAAGGACAATTTCTCAAGGTTTATTTGCCGGAAGCAATGATAAAACTTGGAGTGTTCATTGCTTTTTGCCCGAACATCAATCCGTTGATTATTTTTTAAAAATAAATAATGGCGGTGGAATTATTAATGAAAAAGGAATCCTAAATACGATTCAAAAAATATCAAAAATATCGACAGCTTACAGCTTAGATATTACAAAACTTAAATCAAAAGAACATTTAATATTTAATTAATGTCACACACAAGAAAGAAAACAAAAATTGTCGCTACACTAGGTCCTGCAATAAACTCAAAGGAAATGCTCCTTAAAATGGTTGCAGCCGGTGTCAATGTATTTAGAATTAACTTTTCACATGCAGACTATGAAGATGTAAAATTACGAATCAAACACATTCGAGAAATCAACGACGAGCATGGTTATAACGCCTCAATTCTAGCTGATTTACAAGGCCCTAAATTACGGGTCGGTGTGATGAAGGATGACGTAGTTGTTAATCCTGGGGACGAAATAATTTTTGCCACAGGCGAACGTTTTGAAGGCACAAAAGAGCGCGTTTATATGACGTACGATCGGTTCCCTTTAGACACAAATCCTGGTGAACGTATTTTACTGGATGATGGAAAGCTTCTTTTTGAAGTGATTTCTAGCAACCAAAAAGATGAGGTGAAAGCCAAAGTAATTCAGGGGGGGCCACTGAAATCTAAAAAAGGAGTTAACCTTCCGAATACCAATATTTCACAGCCAGCGCTCACTGAAAAGGATAAAGAAGATGCTGTATTTGCGATCCAACAAGAAGTGGATTGGATGGCCCTTTCATTTGTAAGACATCCAGAAGATTTAATGGAATTACAAAATTTAATATCAGAACATAGTTCTTATAAAATTCCAATTATCGCAAAAATTGAAAAACCAGAAGCGATCGAAAATATTGACAAAATTGTAGCGTATTGCGATGGATTAATGGTTGCCAGAGGCGATTTGGGGGTTGAAATTCCTGCACATCAAGTGCCTTTAATTCAGAAAGAATTAGTCCTTAAGGCAAAGAATGCTCGAATTCCTGTGATTATTGCGACTCAAATGATGGAGTCGATGATTGATAGCCTCACACCATCGCGTGCAGAGGTTAATGACGTTGCTAACTCTGTGATGGACGGTGCCGATGCTGTCATGCTATCTGGTGAAACATCTGTTGGTCAATATCCTGTTCAAGTGATTGAAAAAATGTCGGATATTATTAAAGCGGTCGAAAATTCAGAGTTAATTCATGTCCCACAAAAACCACCACACGTTCGAACAAAGCGTTATATCACAAAATCTATTTGCTATCATGCAGCAAATATGGCAAACGAAATTAATGCTCGTGCAATTTCAACACTCACAAATAGTGGTTATACCGCCTTTCAAATTTCGGCGTGGCGTCCTGACGCTCATATCCTTGTGTTTTCATCAAACAAACGGATTATCTCTCAATTGAATTTACTGTGGGGCGTTCGTGCGTTTCATTATGACAAGTTTGCGTCAACGGATGAGACAATTAACGATGTCAATAAGATTGCTTATGATAAAGGCTATGTTGAAGCGGATGACATGGTTATCAGCTTGGCAGCAATGCCAATGAAAGACAAGGGAATGGTTAACACCTTAAGAGTGAGTGAGGTAAAAGACTACTCTAAGCTCTAAATCTTAATTACAGATGGGGTTATCTAAACTAAAAACTGAAATAGATCTGGTTTTTCGTTTAGATAATTTCCATAAAAATTATGGCGTTTCATTCGTGCGATTAAGGGTTCAAAATCACTTGGAGATTTAATCTCAATTCCAACCACTGCTACATCATTTTCTCTGTTCACCTTTTTGGTATATTCAAAGTGAGTGATGTCATCATTCGGGCCTAATATATCGACCACAAACTCACGCAAAGCTCCCGCACGTTGTGGAAAGGTAATAATGAAATAATGTTTTAAGTTCGAATAGAGTAAAGCGCGTTCTTTGATCTCTGCGGTTCTTGTGATATCGTTGTTGCCTCCGCTGATAATACACACGACGTTTTTACCTTTTATCTCTTCCTTATACGTCTCTAAAGCTGCCACACTCAATGCGCCAGCAGGTTCTGCGATAATAGCCTCCTTATTATACAAATCTAAAATGGCTTGACACGCACTCCCTTCATGAATCGTAATCATGTCGTGGAGGTTTTCCTGGCAAATTGCGAAGTTGAGGTCTCCAACTCGCTTCACCGCTGCGCCATCGACAAAATTGTCAATTTTATCCAGTTGAATAACCCCGTCATTTTGGAAAGCGGCCTTCATTGATGGCGCTCCTTCGGGTTCAATACCAATAATTTTGGTCGTTGGGGATAGATGTTTAAAAACGGTAGACATTCCTGAGGCTAATCCACCGCCGCCTACCGCCACAAAAATATAATCAATTGGAGCTGGGGTTTGATGGACCAGCTCCAATCCTAATGTTGCCTGCCCTTCAATTACTTTTTTGTCATTAAAGGGGTGTATAAACGTTTTTTGGCGTTCCGTACAATCTTTTACAGCTGCACTGTAGGCATCGTCAAAACTGTCCCCTACAAGGATAATTTTGATGTAATGCTCGCCAAACATCTTGGCGCGTTCAATTTTTTGTTTAGGAGTGGTCGTTGGCATAAAAATAGTGCCTTGTATTTTTAATAATTTACAAGACAAGGCAACCCCTTGAGAGTGATTTCCTGCACTGGCACAAACCACGCCATTTGCTGCTTCCTCAGACGTTAAAGAGGACATTTTATTATACGCACCACGTATTTTATAGGATCGAACCACCTGTAAATCTTCCCGCTTAAAACTTATATTACACTCAAACTTTGAGGAATACTGCAAGTTAGGAACCAAAGGCGTAATGTTTGCGACGCCTTCAAGGTTTTTTGCAGCTGCTTCTACAGCTTCAATCGTTGGAAAATAAGTGGTCGTTTCTGACATTCGCTTTAGGCGTCGGTTTTTATAACTTTCATTGCGGTCATAGAAGCTCTTAATTTTGCTCCTACTATTTCTACTGGGTGATTTCTTATAATCGCATTAATTCTAATTAATTCTAGATTATCAATGGCGTTCTCTGAGCTATACGCTTTACCAATAATATCAGTTTTTACAGTCTTCATAAAGTCTGTTAACAACGGTTTACAAGCATGGTCAAATAAATAACAACCATATTCTGCCGTATCAGAAATTACACGATTCATTTCAGCTAATTTCATTCTTGCAATTGTATTTGCAATTAATGGTGTTTCGTGTAAAGATTCGTAGTATGCAGAAGCGTCAATAATACCAGAATCTGTCATTGCTTCAAAAGCTAATTCAACACCAGATCTAACAAACGCAACTAATAACGTTCCGTGGTCAAAGTATTCTTGTTCTGGAATTTCTTGATCAGTAATTGTTTGCTTTTCAAAAGCAGTTTCACCTGTAGCCGCTCTCCAAGTTAACAAGTTCTTATCATCATTTGCCCAGTCTTCCATCATTGTTTTAGAAAAATGACCAGTCATAATATCATCCATATGTTTTTGGAACAATGGACGCATAATATCTTTTAATTCTTCAGAAAGTCTAAACGCTTCTACTTT